>NZ_JBEXGE010000001.1:0-123629 GCF_040607155.1 Micromonospora sp. NPDC005324
GCAGCTTCCACAAGATCCCATTGATGACCTGCCGGTGATCCCGCCACCGCCCCCGCGCACCACCAGGCTCGGGCAGCAGCGGCGCGATCACCGCCCACGCCTCGTCAGTCAGTTCACCACGACGTACCACCGGCACATCGTCAACGATCGACCGCTACAAGATCGGCAGGACACGCCCTAGTCGATGCCTAGTGGGCGGTGGTTACCCGGCTGGTGAACGGCGTTCGGATGCGCGTTCGGAACTGGTGTCCTTATCGCCATGACCGACATCGATTGCCATCCGCTCTACGGCATCCGCGAGCCGCCGCACCTCGGCGTGAAGCTGGTCCAACCGCGCGAGTACCAGCGACGAGCTGTCCGCCCGCCCTACGCCCCCACCGCTGTTCGGCGGCGTGGCCCCGGTCAGCACGGCACGAAGGTAGTCGTCCGGCCAGCCGAGAGCCTGAGAAATCGCGGCGAGCGTGCGCGCCGACCGCTTGCGCGTCGCGGTCGCCTTTTGCAGCTCACGCAGGGTGGCAACCGACACCTTGGACCGCTCGGCCAACTCCTGCTGTGACAGCGGCAAATCGGCCATCCGGCCGTTGATTGCGCTGGCCACAGCCTGCCAATCCTCCACCCGATGCCTCCCTGTCTGACTGCTTGATCCGCTGATCCTAGTCCCCTCACCTCGTTGACATCGCACAACTTCGGCGCTAATTTTAGCGCTGAAATCAGCTACAACAGCCGGCAGGCCGCCGGGGAAGGCAGCCCCTCACGGAGCTGCGCGCCCACGAGCCTCCGCGCAGCCGTTCATTGAGAACTGAACAGAGGTCCGGGGCGCAGGGAGATCCGTCTTCCTCATTGGCCCCGATGCATGCGACCTAGGGGTAGCTGCGGGTGTCAGCCGTTGACGTGTCCGGCTGCAAGACGTGTCCGCTCGCTTGCTCAACCGAGGGTCGCCGGGCGTGCCTGCGTGGCACGCCGTGTTCGTCCGGGGAACGCTGCCGGCTGCGGCGCGCTCCTCGGCTTTCCGACTTCATTCGAGCTGGGAGAGGTGAGCCGTCATGTCCGTGAGCATCGCCGCCGCCGTGCGGATTACGACCAAGAGCAACGCCGTGTGGCGCGACTGCCGCGTCTGCGGCTCCCTCGCCCCCCTCGCTCCTGATCAGGACTGCTGCCGCTCGTGCGGTCAGTCCACCACCGCCCGCCGCCGTCCGGTGGCCGGCAAGCGTCGTTCCGGGAGGAAACCCAAGTGATCCACGACCTTCACACGGAGCCGCAGGGTCCGAGCCTCGATGACCTGGCAGCGATTGAGCGGGAGATGCCGCTGATTGACGCCGAGGTGCTGTTGCTGGACGCGCAAATCACGATCATTTGCGCCGAGCCTGCTCCGTCTGATCTGGACTGGCAGCGGGTACGTCGGGCGCGGCGGCAGGTGCTGCGCGAGGCCCGCGCGCTGCTGGCCGTGCGATCGGTTGTCCACCGTTCGGCCGCCTGATGAACGAGGTGGACCTCACCCGCTACCGCTACACGAGCGCCGACCTGGAATCGCTGCCACCAAGCCGGCTGCGGGCCGGGGACCTGCTCGCCAGCGCCGGACCGCCCGGGACAGCACGGCACGCCGCCGACCGGGTAATCGCGGTCGATTGGGCGGGCTGGTCGCGGTTCTGGGGCGCTGACACCTGGCGGGTGCGCTACCGCAGCCCGTGGGGTGAGCAGGAGTTCGTCAACCCGGACACCATGCACGTTCACCGTGTGCGCCGGGACGTGACCTGATGTCGCGCATCCGCGCCGCCTACTTCGACCCGGACGGCACGCGGTACGGCATCCCCACCTACTGGTGGAAGGGTGCCCCGCCCGGCTACGCCACCCGCCGTCAACTGACCGCCGCCGGCCTGCGCCCCGGTGGTCAACCCGTCGCCGCTCAGGTGCTCTGGCGCGGCGTCGGCGGCACCCGCACCGCGTACCTCTACCGGGTCGACTTGGCCGCCCCGAAGCGCACCGCGACCCCGGCGCAGCGCGTCGCGATCGGCAAAGCCCTCACGGCCCGCCGCACCTACCCGACCTGCCGGTTGGTGCGGCCCTACGTCATTCCGCGCTCGCTCGGCGAGTGCCTGGCCTGTTCCCCGCTGCTGAAGGAGTCCCGTTGAGCGCACGGAAGAACCGCCGCGCCGTCATGGCCGAACTGATCCTGCTGGCCAACCCGACCGCCATCCACGTCCACACCCCCGACGTTTCGCTGTCGATCACCTTCGACAGCATCGCCGAAATCAAGTCGTGGCTGCACCTGGCCGGACTCAACGACCCGGACATGCTGATCGGCGAGCACCAGGGCACCGCCGACGACGGCCGCCCGTACCGGCAGATGAACGCGTACCCGACGTGGCACGGCTGGGAGTTCTACGCCACCGCCACCGAGTACACCGACAGCGGCGCAACCCTCGACCCGACGACCGCCGATCAGCTTGCCGCGCTGGCGGTGGCCTGATGACCGACCGGACCTTCACCCACCCGACCGTGCTGGCCGGCATCGCCGCCGGGGCGGGCTGGGCCGACCCGACCATGAACCCCGCCGACATCGACTGGACTGCCCGCCGGACCGCCGCCGCGATCCCGTTCCCCCTCGTCGACGGCCGACCGGTCAACCCGTACGCGCCCACCGGTATCCGCTACGGGCGCAACGAGCTAGGCCACTGGGGCGAGGCGCAGGCCGCCGACGCGATTGTCACCGCCTCCGACCCGGACGGGTGGCGGTGGCTGCTGCTGATCGAGCGCGACGACAACCACGGATGGGCGCTGCCCGGCGGTCACGTCGACCCCGGCGAGGACCCCACCGCCGCCGCGTTCCGAGAGCTGGCCGAGGAAACCAGCCTGACCGCCGACCCCACCGACCCGCGGGTGACGACGCTGCCGGCCCGCTACGTGCCCGACCCCCGCGCCTCCGACGAGGCGTGGATGGTCACCACCCCCGTTCGCATCGACCTCGGCAGAGGCTTCCTCGTGCTGCCCGACGTGGTCGGCAGCGACGACGCCCGCCGCGCGGTCTGGGTGCCCGCCGTGGACTTCGCCTGCGTGGTTCGTCACCTGGCCGAGGTCTACGCCGGCACCGTCTTCCCCGCTCACCGAGACCTGCTCGCCGACATTCTCAACGACTGACCGGGAGGTCACCCCTGATGGGTATGTTCCGTCGTACGCCGGAAGACCCGGCGATCCTGGCCGCCCGCGCTGCGGCCAACCGTGAGTCCGCCGCCGCCGAGGTGGCGCGCGCCCGACTGGTGGCGCAGCTCGACCGGGAGCAGCAAGAAGCCAACGCCGAGCACGCCCGCCGGCAGACCATCGCCGACGAGCAGGAACACCGCCGCCGGCAGACCGCCCGCCGCATCGACCGCGCCGAGGCCGCCGCCCGGCGCCGCAAAGCCCGCGCGGAGTTCACCACGAAGCTGCGCCCGGTACTGCCGCTGCTACTCATCAACGGCGGCGCGGCCTACGCACAGGCCGCCTACGCCTACTCCGAGATCGCCCCGGCCGCGTGGAACGGCCCGTCTCGGGTGGCGTTCGCGGTGGCCTTCTCGCTCGCTTTGGAGTCCATCGCTGTCTACGTCCAGTGGCACGCCCACGACGCGCTGATGCTCAAGGCCCACGCCACCGCCGCATCCCTGCGACGGGCCGCGTGGGGCATCGCCGCCGTGGTCGCTGCCATCAACTACGCCCACTTCGCCAACGGCATCACGCCTACGGCGGCGGCGGTCGCGTTCGCGCTGCTGTCGCTGCTCTCCCCGTGGCTGTGGGGTCTGCACACCCGCCGCGCACAGCACATGCAGTTGCTGGCCGAGGACGCGAGCCTGATCGACACCGCCGGGGTGGAGTTCTCCCCGAAGCGCCGCCGCATGTTCCCGATCCGCTCCCTGATGGCCGCCCGCTGGTCGATCGAGCACAACGAGCGCGACCCGCGTAAGGCATGGGACGGCTACAACGCCGAACGGGCCGCTCGCCAAGCCGACAAGGCCACCCGGGCGGAGAAGCCCACCGCACCGCAAACGCCGGACCCGACGCCGGAGGTGCCGGAGCACGCTGAGCCGGTCACCCCGACCCCGGTCGCGCCGGTTCGTGAGCCGGTCCGCCCGGCGCGGGTCACGGCTCGATCCCTGACCGCCAGTGAGCGGGTCGTCGTCGCCCACGTCGCCGACCCGAGCGCACCCCACGGCCAGATCGCACGGGCCGCGAACGTCAGCGTGAGCACCGTCAAGCGCCACCGCCCCCACCCCGAGATCGGGTCACCATTGCGCCCGGACGCTGCGGCGACGCCGGTCAACGGCACCCCCGTGGAGATGGCCGCATGAGCGACGAGAACGTCCAGGCGTTCCGCCGGTCCGGGCAGACCGGCAAGACCCGCTCGGTGAGCCAACCCAGCAGCGCCGAGCAGGCCCGACACGCGGCCGACGCGAAGCGGCAGAAGCTGCCACGCGGTTCATCGGACACGTTCGAGGTCCGCAAGCCCCACAAGAAGTAGCGCCGCCCGGCGGCACGGCCACCGGCTCGCAACCTGAGCCGTGCCGCCGGCCCACCCCCTCAGCCGAACCGACCTCGGGAGATACCCCTCATGTTCGCAGACCCCACCGGCGCCCACGCGGCCACGTTCGCCGCAGTGTTCGCCGCCCTCTACGTCGCCCACCAGCTGGGCGACCACTGGATCCAGACCCAGCACCAAGCCGACTGCAAAGGCCAGCCCGGCTGGCCCGGCCGCATCGCTTGCGCCGCCCACGTCGCCACCTACACCGCCACGGCCCTGGCCGCGTTGGTGTTCCTGATCGCCGGCACCGGGCTGCGGCTCGACCCGTGGGCGCTCGGCGTGGGCTTGACCGTCTCCGGGGTGTCGCACTACATCGCCGACCGGCGCGAGCCGCTACGCCGGATCGCCGAAGCGCTCGGCTCAGCCCGCTTCCACGCCCTCGGCGCGCCCCGCCCCGGCCACGACGACAACCCCTCCCTGGGGACCGGCGCGTACGCCCTGGATCAGTCCTGGCACATCGGGTTCCTGTTCGTCTCCGCCCTGCTCATCGCGGCCTGACCGCCCCCGTCGCCACCGGCCCATTACCCGGTGGTGCGCGGAGGCCGCCAGACCCGCTGGCAGCCATGGCAAGGAGGAACCCCGTGGCGAAGTCGTCCTGCTCCACCTGCGGCAAAGGCTTCCGGTCCGTCTCGATCGACAGCACCGGCACCCTCGCGATCTGCACCGCCGGGCACTACAACTTCGACCCCGGCAGCCGCTCCGACAACGGATCGATCACGACCGGTTCGGTGAAGGTCAAGGGCCAGTCCGCGATCGGTGACGGCGCGGTCGCCATCAGCGGCATCAAGGGCCGCAAGGGCAAGCGCTGATGGCCCGCCGCGAGTACAGCCACTTCGACCGCGACGGACGCCCCTACCTCGACGCCAAGGGCCAGCCGCTCGCCAAGAACGTCACCCTGCCTCGCCACCTACGCGGCCACGACGAGTACAGCACCGGAACCATCCGCGAGGGTCTGCTGTCGCGGCTGCTCAGCCCCACCCCGAAACGCCGCTGACCCCGGCGCGCAGATCGACGCCTACCAGCCTGCCAGTACAACCCGGAAGGAACCACCGTGGGTAAGAAGTACCTGTTCAGCGAGGACAGCAACGGCCGCTCCCGTGAAATCAAAGTCGACCCGAAGCACCTCGACCGGCAGATCCGCGAAGAACGGGCCGCCGGGCGCACCCCGACCGTCCTCGACGAAGACGAGCGCATCCGATTCGGCCGGCTCAGCCAGCAGGGCAAGGGTCGCCGCTGATGGCGCACCGCTGCGGCCGGTGCGGCTGCCTGCACGCCAACTCCGGCGGCATCCCCGGTCGGGGGTGCCTGTCCTGCGGGTGCGCGTGCGCCCCGCTCAACCGTGGCAAGACGTGCCGCTGCTGCGGCGCCACCGGAAAGTAGCCCCGCCCGGCGGCACAGCCCTACGGCCTCAGAAACCAGTGCTGTGCCGCCGGTCCAACCCCTCAACCCGCCTGGGATCTCGGGAGGACCACCAGTATGTCTGACCGTCAACTACGCGAGCACCACGACCGGATCGTCGCTCGCAACCGTGAAGCCCGTCAGGCGCAGATGCGTGAGGCGCAGCGCCAAGCCGACGAGCGCAACCGCGCCCGCGCCGCCCGCCAGGCCGAGCAGGGCCGCAAGCGGTGAGCGCCGACCGGTTCACCGACGCGTACGAGCGGTGGCGCGACACCGACGCCGCCGCGACCGCCACCGGCAGCAAGGCCGCTCGCGCGGAGGCCGAGCGGCAGCGCAAGGCCCTGCACGACAGCCGCGAAGCGCAGCACGCCCGGCAGAAGCTCAACGGCCGCGCCGCACCCCGCGACCGCCGCTGACCTTCCCCACCTGGCACCGCTGACCGCTTCCGCCGCCACCGGCTCATCACCCGGTGGCGTCCGGTGGCCGCCAGACCCGCTGGACGGCACAACCCCCGAAGGAAACCACCGTGGGACGCACCAACCGCGCATCCGGCAACGACCGCGTTGCCATCCAGGTCGGCGAGGTCAAGGGCAGCAAGACCCCCAAGCCCGCCCCGACCGGCAAGGACACGCCCGCCCGCACGGAGAACATCCGCTCCGGTAACGCCACGGTCGGCCGGCAGGTCGACGAGATCCGGGGCGACTTCACCATCCGCTGGTAACCCCTGCCCGGCGGCGCGGCCATCTGGCTACCAACCTGCGCCGCGCCGCCGGCCCCCTACCGATCTCCCGACCGTTGGAGGAACCCCCATCATGACCAGCGATCCCATCACCAACCCCACCGAACCGCCGCCGGATGAGAAGGCTGCCCGGATCGTGGATCTGGCGCAGCGGCGGGCGGACCGCGCCGCCGCGGCGCAGGGCTTGTCCGCCGCCGACGCGACGGACGCCGAAACCGTCACCCCTGACCCGGTGATCGTGGGTGGGCCGGTCGACCCGCCGGAGCGCCGCCCGGACCTGGCTGAGGTGTTGGATCGGCGGTCCGGTCCGGTGCTGCCGGTGTGGTTGACCGACCGCTACCAGCGGCGCGACATGCTGCGCCGTGCGGTGAGCGCCGCCGGGTATCACGTCGGCACGCATGTGGTGCTGTCGCCGGTCTACGCGGGAAAGGTCGCCTGGTACGCGCCTCAGGGTGCGGCGCGGCTGTTCTCGCGGGTGCTGGGCTGGACCAGCGCGGAGACGGGGAACTGGCACCTGCGGCAGGATGCGGCGAACCGCAACGACCCGAAGACGTGGTTGGACCTGGACCGGCACCGGATGCGGCAGGCGTCGTGGCGGTGGTGGGTCACCGGCGCCGCCACTCTCACCACCGGCAGCGGCGGGATGCTGCTCGCCGCCGACGTCACCCCGTGGTCGGTGAAGCTACCCATCCTGGCCGCCGCCCTGATCGGCCTGGCCCGCTACGGCCGCCCGCTGGATAAGCCGATCCTGGCCCGCACCGTCGTGCGGCCGGTGTACCGCAAGCTCACCGCGGAGCTGACCCGTAAGGGCATCATGGCCACCGGCCTGGTCAAGCGCCCGGAGGACATCGTGTTCCCCGCCGGGGTCGGGGAGATCCGCCGGGACGGTCCCGGCTACCTGGCGATCGTGGACCTCCCGGATGGGGTGATCGCGGTTGACGTGGTGGAGGAACGGCCCAAGTTGGCCGGTGGGCTGCGCCTGCCGATGGATCAGGTGTGGCCGGATGTCATGCCTCGCGAGCACCCCTCACGGCTGGCGCTGTGGGTGGCCGACCGTCCGGTGTCGGCCATGAAGCAACCGCCCTGGCCGCTGCTGCGAGGTGGGCAGACGGACTACTTCAAGCCGTTCGTCTACGGCTTCGACCCGCGCATGCGCCCCGTGGAGTACCGCATGGACGAGCGGAACAGCCTGTTCGCCGGGTTCCCCGGGTCGGGCAAGAGCTTGTCGGCGCGGGTGGTGCTCGCCGGCATGGCCCTCGACCCGCTGGTGCAGTTCGCCGTGTTCGACCTGGCAGGGCGCGGGGACTTCGACGCGTTCGAGCCGCTGTGCCCGCCGGGGCTGTTCGGCTCCGGTGCGGACGAGGGAACGAAGGCCAACGCGTACCGGATGCTGATGTGGCTGCTCAAGGAGTGCGACGAGCGCGGCCCGCGTATCAAGCACTACGCCAAGCAGGGGCTCAACACGGAGAACAAGCTCAACCGGGCCATCGCTGAGAAGGACGCCCGGCTGCGCCCGATCGTGGCCCCGATCGATGAGGTGCAAGAGTTGATCACCGACCCGGAGATCGGCAAATCGGCCACGGCCGCGATGACGAGCATCGTCAAGCGCGGTCGGGCGCTGGGCATCCACCTCGTGCTCATGACCCAGCGCATCGACAACCAGTCGCTGCCCAAGGGCGTCACGTCGAACATCGCTATCCGGACGTGCCTGGCTGTTCCGTCGCACGTCGAGACGGACCTAGCCCTAGGGACGGGCGCGTACCGGCAGGGTGCCCGGCCGACGCAGTTCGAAATCGGGGTGGACGCCGGTTGGGGCGTGCGGGTGGGCTACGGGCAGATGTCCGCCGTCCGCGCCGCGTACCTCGACCGGGCCGCCGTGGAGAGGATCTGCGCCCGGGGCGTGGCCCTGCGCGGCGGGACCACCGGGCCGGCCGACCTTCCGGCCGCGCGGGACGTGCTGGACGACTTACGGGCCGTGTGGGTGCCGGCCGAGCGTGGTCAGCACTGGGACACCCTGGCCGGCAGGCTGGCCGACCGGTTCCCCGAGGCGTACTCGGCCGTCACTCCGGAGGCGCTGTCCGCGCTCGTGCGGGGCAAGGGAGTCGAGTCACGCAACGTGAAGTCCGGCGGTGCGACCCGCAAGGGCACGTACCTCGCGGACATCACCGCCGCCGCGCAACAGCGCGAGGGCGACGCCGGCTGACGCCGGTAGCGGGGGTGGGTAGCGCACCGATGAGGGGTAGCGGCACCGCTACCCGGGCCGCTACCCGCCCCACCAGCACCGATCTTCACCGGTAGCGGTAGCGGCGCATCCCGCCTACCGCCGGTAACCCCCTGTTTGGAGCATCCAATGACCCTGACCGTGGCCGCTACCAGCACAAACACGCCCGGAATGTCCGCAGTCTGGTTCGCCGGAATTGCCCTGATCGTCGCTGTCGGTTACGCCGGAGCGTGCTACGTCAAGCCGTTCACGGCCTGTCACCGCTGCAAGGGCACCGGTACCGCCCCGCCGCCGATGTGGCGACGGCTGCTGCGCCGCACGACCAGTCCCCGCGCGCTGCGCGGACGGCACGACTGCCGCCGCTGCACCGGCACCGGTCTGCGACTGCGGATCGGTCGCCGCACGTTCAACCACTTCCGCCGGCTACGCCGGCACGCGGGCCGATGAACCGCCGCGCCGCCGGGCACACCGACTGGTGCGGCAAGGACCACCGCTGCGGCCTCGGTGAGCACCGCTCCGACGAGATCGTGGTCGACGTCGCCGGCCGCTCCCGCGCCGTGCTGGTGCGGGTGCGCAGCGCTACCGGGCGGGAGCACGCCGAGGTCCGCGTCAGGGTTGCGCTCGCCCCATCCGAGCTGGCGGCGCGGCGGCAGATGCTCGGGCTGCTTAGTGACCTGCGGGAAACCGTGACCCGCGCGGCCGTCGCGGGTCGCCCCCGGCCGAGGCGGGCAACCTGATGCCCGGCGCGCGTCGCGACGGCCCGTCCCCGCGTGACGCCCGGCTGTCCGGGTTAGAGGTCTGGCTCAGCGGCACGCCTGCCGAGCTAGATGCCGTCACTGCCGCGCTGGTCGATGCCGGGCACCTTACGCAGCACGGCACCCGCCGGCCGCTGACCGGTGCTGACGCCGGCCGCTACCGGCTCTATCTACGCCTGAGCGTCATCGCCGGGCGGCAGCGGCCCAACCGCACCCCGGACACCTCCGGTGGTGCGCTGATCGACCTCGCCGCCGCTCGCGTCCAGCGCCGCCCGGCCTGACCCGATTCCCCCGAGCCTTGGGAGATGTCCCATGCCTGACCTTTTGACGGCCGCGCTCGCGCACGCTGCGCGCGGCTGGCACGTCTTCCCGCTGCGTCCCGACGACCAACCCGACGACCCGGACCACGCCAAGCGGCCCGCGTTTCCCAACCGCTGCACCGCCGAGCACTGCCCCCGCACCGACCCGCGCTGCCGCGCCGCCGGCCGTCACGTCGGGTGGGAGGAACGCGCCACCACCGACCCCGACCGTATCCGCCGGGCATGGTCGACCCGCCCCTACGGCATCGGCATCGCATGCGGCCCGTCCGGGCTGGTCGTGGTCGACCTCGACGTGCCCAAGCACCCCGACGACACCCCGCCGCCCCGGTGGGCCGGGGCATGTGACGGCCTGGACGTATTCGGCACCCTCGCCGACCGGCACGGCGGCATCGACGCCACGTACACAGTGACCACGGCCAGCGGCGGCAGTCACCTCTACTACCGCCACCCCGCCGGGCCGGCGCTGCGCAACACGACCGGCGACCGAGGCGGGATGGGCTGGAAGGTCGACACCCGCGCTCACGGTGGCTACGTCGTCGCCGCCGGCAGCACCGTCGCCGGGCACCCGTACACGGTGGCGTTGGACTGCGACCCGGCGCCGCTGCCCGCGTGGCTGGCCGGGCTACTTGCCCCCGCCCACCGGCCCGCGCACCGGCCCGCCCCGGTGGCGCTGCCGCCGGACCGACGCGGCGCATACCTCGCGGCAGCGATCCGCCGGCAGGTCGACCACCTCACCGCCGCACCGGAGGGCCAGCGCAACCACGCCCTGTTCGCCTCGGCCGTTGCGCTCGGGCAGCTCGTCGCCGGGGGAGCGCTCACCGACGCCGACGTGACCGCCGTCCTGGAACCCGCCGCGCTGTCGCTCGGCCTGCCCGCCGGGGAGGTCGCCCGCACGATCGCGTCCGGGCTGCGGACCGGGGCGAACAACCCGCGCACCCTCGCCGGGGTCGGCATGGCGGCGGCATGAGCACCCGGTTGCAGATCGGCTCCGGCCCCGAAACGATCCGCGTGCTCAAAGCCGCGCTGGTCGACGGGCTGCTACCCGACACCTACGTGTCCGCCGGAGCGCTCGTGCACATGGAAGCCGTGTCCGGCGGGCTGGCGACCGCCGCTGATGAGGACTCGCCGCTGCCGGTGTCGGCCAGCATGGTCAACCCCGCTGGGCTGGCCGGGCTGCTGGCCGAGCACGCCTACGTGTACCGGCTCAAGACCCGCAAGAGCGACACCGGCGACCCCGAGGTCTACGAAGACGAAGTCACCCCACCTCGCGACATCCTGTCGTCCGTGCTGGCCGGGAAGACGTGGCCGGGCGTGCCGCCGCTGCGCGGGATCATCGGTGCCCCGGTGCTGCGCCGTGACGGCACCCTGCTGCAACAGCCCGGCTACGACCCGGTGACCGGCCTCTACCTCGCGTCCAAGGTGGCGCTTCCCCCGGTGCCGGACGAGCCGACCCCGGAGCAGGTCGCGGAGGCGCGCACGTTCCTGCTCGGCCGGTTCCTACGGGACTTCCCATGGGCATCCGCCGCTGACCGGGCCAACTACGTGGCGCTGCTGGCCACGCCGATCCTGCGGCACTTCACCCGCAGCTTGACGCCGTTCGCTCTGATCGACGCGACCATGCCATCCAGCGGTAAGACGATCCTCACGGCCGGGCCGGGGATGCTCTACGGCCAGCGCGTCATGACCTGGGCCTACTCCGACGAGGAACTGCGCAAGTCCATCACGGCGGTGCTGGCCGAGCAGGTGGGCGTGGTCATCTGGGACAACCTGGCCGAGGGAACCGTCATCGACTCAGCCGTCCTCGCTCAACTCGTCACCTCCGGCGTCTGGTCCGACCGGCAGCTAGGCGCGTCGCGCAACGTCGCCACCGTCAACGACCGGCTGTGGATGGCCACCGGCAACAACCTTCAGGTTGGCGGGGACATGGCATCCCGCACCGTGCGGGTGCGCCTCGACCCGGACATGCCCCGCCCCGAACTGCGAGACCAACGCGGGTTCGGCATCCCCCACCTCGACCAGTGGATCACCGACCCGGCGAACCAACTCACCGTCCTGTGGCACCTGCTCGTGCTGGTGCTCGACTGGACGCGGCGGGGTGCACCGCGGGTGTCGGGGTTGTCGATGCGGCAGTTCTCGCCGTGGGCGCAAGCTTTGGGCGGGTTCCTGGCGCATCACGGGATCGATGGGTTCCTGACCAACGCGGCCGATATCCGTGAGATCGATGAAGACGAAACGCGCTGGCGCGCGTTCCTCACTTGCTGGCACGACCGCCACGGCGGCCGTGCGATGACCGCCGCCGAACTCCGGCAAGACGGCGAACCCATGCACCTCGGCAGCGACGTCAACGACCCGTGGGACGGACAGTTCATCACCACCCACAACGGGCGGCTACCCAACCCACTGCAACTCGGCCGGCTGCTCACCGGGCAAGCCGGGCGGTGGCGCGGTGAGCACGTCGTCCGCGCCGGCCGCAACGACCGCGGCGACCGCTCCGTGTTCTGGGTCGAGCACCACGAGGGGTAAAACCCGCTGAACCATCTCCGCATCTCCGCAACGCCGCACCAACCCCGCTCTACCAGGGAAAACACCCTGCGGAGATCAGAACCAAGAGGAACATCAATCTCCGCATCTCCGCAACCAACTGCGGAGATCCCACCTCTTTGCGGAGATGACCCCTCACCACCTCCGACCATCTCCGCAAGCATTTGCCCAGCTCACAGCCATGTTTGCGGAGATGCGGAGATGCGGAGATGGTTCAGCCCCTCCCGCAACGAGCGCCGACCACCGCGACCGACCCGCGCAGACCGGCCCGCTGAGAGCCCCTGAGCCGGACCGGCGCATGCCGTCACTCCGGCCCGCTCGGAATCTTGGCCCTGCGGCGATCTCAGCGGCCCGCTCTAACGGCCGCCATCGATACACCTGCCGCACCTAGCAACTGACCCTCGACCGACGAGAACGCCCACCACCGGCGCTCTCAAACCATCGGAACCACGGGGAGAAGCCGTGCCCACGCCAGGAACTCGCGTCGTCCTGACCATCGAAGAAGCCGCCCAACAACTCGGGATCGGCCGCACCACCATGTACGCCCTCATCAAGACCGGCCAGATTCGCACCGTCACCATCGGCCGTCTCCGCCGGGTGCCGACGTTTTGCCTCGACGAGTACGTGCGGAACCTGCTCGCCCAGCCGACCCACCTCGATCACGCTGCCTGACGAAAGGAGCCAGCCAATGGGACGCAAGCCAAACGGCGCATCGAGCATCTACAAGGGCGGTGACGGCTACTGGCACGGTCGCGTGACGATCGGCGTGAAGGACAACGGGAAGCCGGACCGGCGGCATGTCCAGGCGAAGACTGAGGCCGAGGTGATCCGCAAGGTTCGCGCCCTCGAACGGGAGCGGGACAACGGCAATATACGGAAGCCGGGGCAGCGCTGGACGGTCGAGAAGTGGCTCACGCACTGGGTCGAGAATATCGCCGGCCCGGTGGTTCGTACGAACACCCTCGACGGCTACCGGGTGGCCGTCCGTCGGCACTTGATCCCGGGCGTGGGCGCCCACCGCCTCGACCGCCTGGAGCCGGAGCACCTGGAGAAGCTGTACGCCCGGATGTTGGCCAGCGGCAGCGCGGCCGGAACTGCCCACCAGGCGCACCGGACGATCCGCACTGCGCTCGGCGAGGCAGTGCGCCGCGGGCACCTTGCGCGGAATCCCGCCGCACTGGCCAAGCCGCCCCGCCTCCCGGATTCCGAGGTGCAGCCGTACTCCGTGCCCGAGGTGCAGGCGATCCTCCGCGCGGCGGAATCGCGTAGGAACAGCGCCCGGTGGGCGGTAGCGCTCGCCCTCGGGTTGCGCCAGGGCGAAGCGCTCGGCCTGAAATGGCCGGACGTGGATCTCAACAACGGAACGCTTACCGTGCGCCGCGCGCTACTCCGCCCGAAATGGCGGCACGGCTGCGACGGGAAGTGCGAGCAAAAGTTACCCGGTCAGTGTCCTGACCGGGTGAATGAGCGGCCGGTAGCGGCAGACACCAAATCCCGCGCCGGCCGTCGTTCCATCGGCCTGCCGGATGCCCTGGTCGGCCTACTGCGACAGCACCGGAAGGAACAAGGCACTGAGCGCGAAACCGCCGCCCAGATCTGGCGCGATGAGGGCTGGGTGTTCGCCTCACCGACCGGCCAGGCGATCCACCAGGCGACGGACTACGACGAGTGGAAACGACTGCTCAAGCTCGCCGGAGTCCGGGACGGCCGGCTACACGACGCTCGGCACACCGCCGCTACCGCGCTCCTGGTCCTCGGCGTCTCCGGCCGCGCCGTGATGGGCATCATGGGCTGGTCAAACTCGGCGATGGCGGTCCGGTATCAGCACATGACGGACCAGGTGCGCCGGGACATCGCGCAGCAACTCGGAGGGCTGCTTTGGGGAAAAAGTAAAACATAGCCATCGACCGGGGGCCGGGTTGTAGCCGGCCCCCGGTTGCGCTCAAAGCCGCTGATCTTGACTTGTGATCGCATCAACCAGTCGCTGACGCGTGTAGTCCTTGCCCAACTTAGCCTCTCTTTGGCGCTGCATCTGCTGCGCATCCGCCAGGGTGTAGATGGGACCGTTTCTCGTTCTTGCTGCGGGCGACGGAAACCATGGCTGGCGCGACAACTGCTGCACTCTCTGCCTCGAAACCCCTAGCTGGACGGCAATTTCGGCCAGGGTTACGAGCTCCGGAAGTTGTTCAGCCTCCCCGTCTCGGTGAATCGACACAGAAATAGGCTCAATTTCCTCTTCTGCCGCCTTCTGGATCCACTGCACGGTCCGTGCGGCACTCAACAATGCGGAAGATACCGTCCCGTGCCTTACTGTTTGTGTTGCCGCAAGAGTTGCGCCTGTGCGACGCTCGATCATCTTCCAATCCAGGGCCAATCGATCACTTTGAACCTTGGATGCTCTAACTGTCGCGGCGGTTTTCGCGAAGAAGATCCGAACAGTCCAATCGCTCACGGGGACTCAACAACTTCCTGGCTGCTTGCGCGCGTCGCTTGTCTCGGTCAGCCAGTAGCAAAGGAATCCCTGCACTACTGGCAGACTGAGAAAGGTGATGAGTGCATCGTTGGTGCGTTGGTGAACAAAGTAAGCCGCTGCGATGGCTGTAGCCGCGATGACGAAGTGTCGGACGGTTATCCGCCGCCGGAGGCTCACATTCGCTTCGTGCCAGCGCTCTTCCGGCTGCGGGTCAAAATCGCTACGCTTCATAGCGGCTCCTTGCTTGTTGGAGGGTAGGGAGCATGGCGGCGCCCGAGGGACGAGCTCGGGCGCCGTTGCATATCGTGGGCTAACTTTTTACTGGGTGCCGGACCGAATGTGCGACTTGGGTGTCTTGCCTATAGGACTGCGGGGTAAAAGAGGTCGCGGCCCTTGTCACTGACAAGAAAAGTATTGTCACTGACAATCGCTTCGGGTCAGCTGAGGATCCACGCTCTCAGCGGTGGGGTGGGTAGGCGTCTTGCGCCCCACCGGGTGACTGCCCGCGGGAGCTTTCCCGCGCGTCGAGTGATCTTGTGGCATCCGGCGCGCTCAGAGGGCAAGCAGGGGAACTGAGACGGCAACTGAGACGGGCGGCGTCAGAACGACGCGAGGGTCGACCCGTGTTGGGGCCGACCCTCGCGTTCGTGCTGCTCAGCGAGCGGAGGATACGAGATTCGAACTCGTGAGGGTGTAAACCCAACACGCTTTCCAAGCGTGCGCCCTAGGCCTCTAGGCGAATCCTCCGCGAGCCAGGATACAGGCCCGTGTCGGCCGGGCCACCCCACCACCCCCTGAAGATCGACTGGCGGTCGGGTAGGCTGGGCGGCACCTCCCGTGCGGCGGTATCTCGTGAACCTCCCCAGGGCCGGAAGGCAGCAAGGATAAGCGAGCTCTGCCGGGTGCACGGGAGGCCTTTTTGTCTGTGGGCTGGTTGATCCACTCGGCATCCGTGATGTCGCGGTGTCCCGGCCACGCGGACAAAGCGGTTTCCAGGAAGCCGAGTCGATCAAGCCCGGCGGCCTGGAAGTCGAGCCCGCAGGCCCAGGCGCCCCGGGGTGGTGGGTGGTCACCCGCGCCCGACCGGCGCAGAATGGCTCGGTCGAGAGGAGGCGGGACGAGTGACGCTGGCGCTCTACCGCAAGTACCGGCCGCGTACCTTCGCTGAGGTCATCGGTCAGGAGCACGTGACCGAGCCGCTGTCGCAGGCGCTGCGCAGCGGACGGCTCAACCACGCCTACCTCTTCTCCGGCCCCCGTGGCTGCGGCAAGACCACCAGCGCCCGGATCATGGCCCGCTCGCTCAACTGTGAGCAGGGCCCCACTCCCGAGCCGTGCGGCAAGTGTGACTCCTGCCGCTCGCTGGCCGCCGACGGTGCCGGCTCGATCGACGTGATCGAGATCGACGCGGCCAGCCACGGCGGTGTCGACGATGCCCGCGAGCTGCGCGAGCGCGCATTCTTCGCGCCGGCCAGCAGCCGCTTCAAGATCTACATCATCGACGAGGCGCACATGGTCTCGACCCAGGGCTTCAACGCCCTGCTCAAGCTGGTCGAGGAGCCACCGGAGTACGTCAAGTTCATCTTCGCCACCACCGAGCCGGAGAAGGTCCTCGGCACGATCCGGTCGCGGACGCACCACTACCCGTTCCGGCTGTTTCCGCCGAAGGTGGTCCGCCCGTACCTGGAGCAGCTCACCCAGGCCGAGGGCGTCGCCGTCGAGCCGGCGGTCTTTCCGCTGGTGGTTCGCGCCGGTGGCGGCAGCATGCGGGACAGCCTCTCGGTGCTCGACCAACTCATCGCCGGCGCCGGCGCGGAGGGGGTCAGCTACGCCCGGGCCGTCGCGCTGCTCGGGGTCACCGACTCGGCGCTGATCGACGAGATGTGCGACGCGCTGGCCGCCGGGGACGGCGCGGCCGCGTACGCCACCGTCGACCGGGTCGCCGAGGCCGGGCACGACATGCGCCGGTTCGCCTCCGACCTGCTGGAACGGCTCCGCGACCTGATCGTGATCCAGCAGGTGCCGGACGCCGCCGCGAAGGGTCTGATCGACGGCCCGGCCGACCAGATCGAGCGAATGGCAGCCCAGGCTTCGCAGCTCGGCTCGGCCACCCTGTCCCGCTGCGCCGACATCGTGCACAACGGGCTGGTCGAGATGCGCGGCACCACAGCGCCCCGCCTGCTGCTGGAGCTGATCTGCGCCCGGATGCTGCTGCCCGGCGCTGACGACTCCACCGGCGGCCTGCTCCAGCGCCTGGAGCGGATGGAACGCCGGCTCACAGTGGGTGCCACCGACGCGCCGTCGGCCGCCGCCGGCTCCGCGCCAACCAACCACCAAGGGGTACGCCCACAGCAAGCCACCCCGGTCCCGGCTGCCGCCACCCCGGCACCCGCGAACGCCCCCACCTCCGCGCCGCCGTGGGCGGTCGACCTGGCAGCGCCCCCGACCCGGGGCACTGCTGGTGCTCCCACCCCGGCTGCTCCGGTCACCGAGGTGCCCGCTCCGACCTCCGGTGCACCGGCCTCGTCCGTCTCGGCGGCCGACTCGCCGATCCCGGCTTCCCCCGGCGCGTCAACCGCTGACCAGGCCGTACCCGTCTCGCCCGCCGGGCCGGCCCCGCGTCGCGTGGTGCCGCCGTCGGCGGTGCTTCCCGACCCGGCCACCCCCGCGCCGCCCCGACCGGGAGCGCCGGCCGCCGCGCTGGACGCGGTCGCGGTCCGCCGCGTCTGGCCCGACGTGGTCGGCAAGGTCAACCGGACCAACAAGCGGATCGCCGCCCTGATGCGGGACGCCGTCGTCCGCGAACTCGACGGCGACATGCTGGTGCTGACGGTGAAGTCCACAGTGC
Organism: Micromonospora sp. NPDC005324; assembly: GCF_040607155.1. Classification (NCBI taxonomy): domain Bacteria; kingdom Bacillati; phylum Actinomycetota; class Actinomycetes; order Micromonosporales; family Micromonosporaceae; genus Micromonospora; species Micromonospora sp. NPDC005324. The sequence goes on from NZ_JBEXGE010000001.1 coordinate 17,844, forward strand.
TGGCCAAGATGATGGCCGACCACGCGGCGGTGCTCACCGACGCGCTCTACGAGGAGTTGGGCGGGCGCTGGCAGATCCGGTGCGAGGTGGCCGGCGAGCGCGGTGGCGTGTCGCTGCCCGGCTCACCGCGCACGCAGCAGACCGCACCGGCCCGACCCGCCACGTCGGACACGCCCGCCGCCGCGACGAACGCCGCGACCCCGACTGCCGCCGCCGGCCCGACGAGCGCGCCGCCAGCCGGGCCAAGCACGAACCCCGCGCCAGGCTCGAACCGTGCGCCTGGTTCGAACGCCGTGGCTGGTTCGAACGCCGTGCCTGGTTCGAACGCCGTGCCTGGTTCGAACGCCGTGCCTGGTTCGAACGCCGTGCCTGGTTCGAACGCCGTGCCTGGTTCGAACGCCGTGCCTGGCTCGAACCCCGCATCAGGCTCGAACCCCGCGCCTGGCTCGAACGGTGCGCCTGGCTCGAACGGTGCGCCCGGCTCGAGCACGTCTGGCTCGAACGCTGCGCCAAGTTCGAGCGCGGCACCTGGCTTCGGCACCGCGGCCGGCGCGAACGGTGCGCATGGCTCGACCGCTGGGTCAGGCGCGAACGCCGCGACAGGTGCGAACACCGCCGGGCCGGGGACTGCGGGACCCAACGCCCCGACCGCCGCCGGCCCGACGAGCGCCTTGAACCCGACCGGCGCTGCCGGCTCGGCTTCGCGTCGCGGTGCCGGTGCGGGTTCCGCCGGTCACGGTGCTGGTCGCCAGGGCTCAGCGCCGTCCGCCCCGGCGGCGGACGACGGTGACTGGCCGGAGGCGGCCCGCCCCGGCGGCGGCGCCCTGGCCGCCGAGGCTACGGATGACGAGGACTGGCCGGAGGCCGCCCGACCCGGCGGAGCGTCGGCCGGAAACGAGTCGAGCGCCCACTCCGCACTGGCCGCTACTGGCGCGAACGGCAGCGCCGGTAGCGGGAGCGCCCCGAACGGCAGCGGCGCCAACGGCAGCGGCGCCAACGGCGGTGGCGCGAACGGCAACGGACCAGGCGGTTCGGGCGGTCCCGGGTCAGCGGCCGGCGGCGGTAAGCCGGGCGGGCGGGGTAACGCGACACCGGCGGCCCGGCAGCCGGCGACAGCCGGTGGCGCGCCGGTGAGCAGCGCCATCGCCGCGGCTCGCGCGGCGGCGGCGGGGCGCGGTGCGCGTACCGGAGCGGCAGCCCGGCCCGTCGCGGACGCCGAGTGGGCCGGCGAGCCGCCCTACGACCCGGACTTCGACGGCCCGGCGCGGGCCGGCCGGCCCGGCGGCGCGGCACCGGCGGCGGCCCCGGCCTTCGAGGGGTTCGACCCGGGCGACGAGCCGTTGGACGAGATCATCGACGAGAAGACCGCACGGGAGTCCAGCGAGGAGCAGGCGGTACGGCTGCTCCGGGAAACCTTCGGCGCCGAAAAGATCAACGAAGTCGACGCCCGCTGAAGCCCGCTCCCGCTCCCGCTCCCGCTCCCGCTCCCGCCGATCATGGAGTTGTGGTGGGTGACAAAACACCCGCCGCCGATCTATTCAGGCACCACAACTCCTTGATCGACGGCGGCGGGGGCGGCGGGGGCTTCGGCTAGTAGGACGCCTAGGCAGCAGACCCAGAGGGGGAAGGGGAGTACGGCGACGCGTTCCATGCCGCCGACGCCGATTCCGACGCCCTGCTGGCTGAAGAACAGCACCGTTCCGGCCAGCGCGATCAGCCCGGCGGTGAGGGTCAGCCGTCGCCACCGGCCCAGCGTCGTGGTGCGTGGTGCGAAGCCGGCCAGGAGCAGGCCGACGTTGCCCAGTCCCATGATCAGGAATGCGCCGAGGACGTGCAGGTTCTCGTCGATGTCGGCCGGGTAGAGGGCCACGAGGGCGTATCCGCCGGTGGCCAGCAGCAGGAGTGTCTGGGTCGTGCGCACCACCGGGCCGCGGCCGAGGATGCGCCAGGTCAGCAGGAGCCCGACGGCGAGCAGTACTGCGGTGGCCAGTGTCGCGGTGTTCATCAGTGGGTGCCACGGCGAGCAGACGTAGCGGGGGCGGGTGGTGTCCCAGATGCCGCAGTGGGCGTTGCCGAGGTCGCTGATGTTGTGGGTGGCCCAGCTGTAGGTTGGCTCGCGCCACCGCAGCCCGGTGACCAGGCTGGCGACGAGGAACATGGGCGCGGCCGCGAGCCAGCACAGTGCGCCGACCCGGCCGGTGCGGTGGAGATTCATGCCATGAGCAGACCAGTGCGACGGCTATGGGCGCACTACCAGCAGATGGCCGGTTCGGGGTAGGGCTAGCCGTACCCGGAGGCTCGGCGCGGGCGGACGCACCGGGCGGGGCGAGGTCGGTCCCAGCGGATAGGCTGAGCGGCGGTCGAGCAGACGAGTGCGAGAAGGAGCCATCCCGTGCGCCCAGGTGGACAGCCGAACATGCAGCAGATGCTGAAGCAGGCGCAGAAGATGCAGCAGCAGATCGCCGCCGCCCAGGCCGAGCTGGCCGAGGCCGAGCTGACCGGCACCGCCGGCGGCGGGTTGGTCACCGCGACCGTCTCCGGCTCCGGTGAGCTCAAGGCCATCAAGATCGACCCGAAGGCCGTCGACCCGGACGACGTGGAGACGCTGGAAGATCTGGTCGTCGCGGCCGTGCACAACGCCGCCGAGGCGGCCCGGGAGTTGACCGAGCGCAAGATGGGCCCGGTCGCTGGCGGCATGGGCGGCCTCGGCCTGCCCGGTTTCTGAGCCGGCAGATGTACGAAGGTGCCATCCAGGATCTGATCGACGAGCTGGGTCGGCTGCCGGGCGTGGGTCCGAAGAGCGCTCAGCGGATCGCGTTCCACGTCCTCTCGGCGGACCCGGCCGACGTCAACCGGCTGGCCGGCGCGCTGCGCAAGGTCAAGGAGCTGGTGCGGTTCTGCACGACCTGCTACAACGTGGCCGAGTCCGAGCAGTGCCGGATCTGCCGCGACCCGCGCCGCACCGAGGAGGTGCTGTGCGTGGTGGAGGAGCCCAAGGACGTGGTGGCCGTCGAGCGGACGGGTGAGTTCCGCGGTCGCTACCACGTGCTGGGTGGCGCGATCAATCCGCTGGAGGGCATCGGCCCGGACAATCTGCGCATCCGGGAGCTGATGATCCGGCTCGGTGGCGGCGGGGTGCGGGAGTTGATCCTGGCCACGGATCCGAACACCGAGGGCGAGGCGACCGCCACCTACCTGGCGTTGATGGTGAAGCCGATGGGCATCTCGGTGACCCGACTGGCCAGCGGGCTGCCGGTCGGCGGCGACCTGGAGTACGCCGACGAGATCACCCTTGGTCGGGCCTTCGAGGGGCGCCGCGCGGTCTGATTCCCTGACGTACGGCCGGTGGCCGGCACCCGCGCCGGGTGCCGGCCACCGCTGCGTGTCTGCCCGGAAATGATCTGACACCTGTGCCCTCATCGGGGCTGTTCGACGTAACAGTTTGGCATCGCGGGTGCTGATTGATCGGTTTTTGCCGCTGTTTACCTACGAATCGAATGTCAAGCGGCGGTTGGGGCACGATCCGATACCAACCGTCCACTCGGCGGTTTCCGGGTGGTCGCCTCGGGAGCTATGGTCACCGCCATCGGTGACCCCTGTCACCACGTTGTCCGTACCCCCAAGGACGAGGTGAAGCACACATGCGTGCACCCAGGCCGAAGGTCGCGATCGCGGCCATCGCGGTCGCGGCCCTCGCGGTAGCAGGCTGCGCCGAGAGCAACCGCGACGACAAATCCGGCGGTAGCAAGAAGGACACCCTCGTCTTCGGCGTCGCCGGAGACCCGAAGGTGCTCGACCCGAGCTTCGCCAGCGACGGTGAGTCGCTGCGCGTGGCGCGTCAGGTCTTCGAGACCCTGGTCCGACCGGAGGAGGGTGGCACGAAGGTCACCCCCGGCCTGGCCGAGTCCTGGACTCCGGACGCCGCCGGCACCACCTGGACCTTCAAGCTCCGCTCGGGCGTGAAGTTCCACGACGGCACCGACTTCAACGCCGAGGCCGTCTGCGTCAACTTCAACCGCTGGTACAACGCCAAGGGCCTCATGCAGAGCCCGGACGTGACCGCGTACTGGCAGGACGTCATGGGCGGCTTCGCCAAGAACGAGAACGCGGATCTCCCGCCGAGTCTCTTCAAGTCCTGCGCCGCCAAAGACGCCACCACTGTGGACCTGGCGTTCACCCGGGTCTCCAGCAAGATCCCGGCCGCGCTGATGCTCCCCTCGTTCTCCATCCACAGCCCGAAGGCGTTGCAGGAGTTCGACGCGAGCAACGTCGCGGGCACCGCCGAGGACATCAAGTACCCGGCGTACGCGACGGAGCACCCGACCGGCACCGGCCCGTTCAAGTTCAAGACCTGGGACGTCGCCAACAAGACGCTGACCCTGGAGCGCAACGAGGACTACTCGGGCGCCAAGGCCAAGCTGAAGACCCTCATCTTCAAGACCATCTCGGATGAGAACGCTCGCAAGCAGGCGCTGCGCTCCGGTGACATCCAGGGCTACGACCTGGTTGGCCCGGCGGACGTCGAGCCGCTGAAGAGCGAGGGCTTCAACATGCTCACGCGCCCGGCGTTCAACGTGCTCTACCTGGCGATGAACCAGAAGGGCAACCCGAAGCTCGCCGACATCCGTGTTCGGCAGGCCATCGCGTACGCCCTGAACCGTCAGCAGCTGGTCACCTCCAAGCTGCCGCCGGGCGCCAAGGTCGCCGACAACTTCATGCCGGACACCGTCGAGGGCTGGAACGGTGACGTCACGAAGTACACCTACGACCCGGCCAAGGCGAAGGCGCTGCTGGCCGAGGCCGGCGCGTCGAACCTGACGCTGAAGTTCCACTACCCGACCGAGGTCACCCGGCCGTACATGCCGAACCCGAAGGACATCTTCGAGTTGCTCTCGGCGGACCTGAAGGCCGTTGGCATCACCGTCGAGGCGATCCCGCTGAAGTGGAGCCCGGACTACCTGAACGCCACCACCTCGGGTAGCAAGCACGACATCCACTTCCTGGGCTGGACCGGTGACTACGGTGACGCCTACAACTTCATCGGCACCTTCTTCGACCGGCCGAAGGACGAGTGGGGCTTCAACAACAAGGCCCTGTTCGACCAGTTCAAGGACGCGGACAGCACCGCCGACATCGCGGCCCGGACCGAGAAGTACAAGGCCCTGAACAAGTCCGTGATGGACTTCCTGCCCGGTGTGCCGATCTCGCACTCGCCGCCGGCGATCGTGTTCGGCAAGGACGTGACCGGCGTCAAGGCGAGCCCGCTCACCGACGAGCGGTACGCGACCGCCGAGTTCAAGTAAGTCCTGATCTGACGCAGCAAGGAACGCGGGCGGGCGCTGTCGCACAGCGCCCGCCCGCAACCCTCCGCACCCCTTCGAGGCCGCCGTGTTCCGGTTCATCGTCAGGCGCCTGCTTCAGCTGATACCCACGCTGTTCGGGCTCTCCCTCCTGCTCTTCATCTGGCTCCGCCGACTCCCCGGCGGCCCCGAGACCGCCATTCTCGGCGAGCGCGGCACACCCGAGATGCGGGCCGCGATCCGCCGCAACATGGGGCTCGACGAGCCCATCCTGGTGCAGTACGGCCGCTTCGTACGGCGGATGATCAAGCTCGACCTGGGTACCTCGACCTCCACCAAGCGAGCGGTCACCACGGAGTTCATCGAGCGCTTCCCCGGCACCGTCGAGCTGACCATCACCGCGATGATCATCGCCATCGGCGTCGGAATCCCGCTGGGCTACCTGGCCGCCCGTCGTCGCGGCCGTTTCCTGGACCACGCGTCAGTGGGCGGCTCGCTGATCGGCATCTGCATCCCGGTCTTCTTCCTGGGCTACGTGCTCAAAGCGATCTTCTCGGAGAACCTGCACTGGTTCCCGTCCAGCGGCCGGCAGGACCCGACCCTCGGGGCGACCCGGATCACCAACTTCTTCGTCTTCGACGGGTTGATGACCCGTGAGTGGGACGCCGTTGCCGACGCCCTCTGGCACCTGGTGCTGCCCAGCATCGCGTTGGCCAGCATTCCGCTGGCGATCATCGTCCGGATCACCCGGGCGAGCGTGCTGGAGGTGCTGAACGAGGACTTCGTCCGGACCGCCGAGGCGAAGGGCCTGACCGAGCAGACGGTCCGTCGCCGGCACGTCCTGCGCAACGCCATGCTGCCGGTCGCCACCTCGATCGGTCTGCTCGCGGGCGGCCTGCTCTCCGGCGCCGTGCTGACCGAGACCGTCTTCGCCTTCAGTGGCATCGGAGCATTCGTCGCCGAGGCCATCGGCCAGCGCGACTATCCGGTGCTGATGGGCTTCATTCTGATCATCGCGGTGGTGTACGTGCTGGTGAACCTGCTGGTCGACCTCTCCTACAGCTTCATCGACCCGAGGGTGAGGGTGCGATGACGCTCAGCCCGGGCAAGAAGCGCGAAAAGATCGACCGGCTCGCCGAGTTGGCCGCCCGTGACGACGAGCGGGGGGTCAGCCTCTGGCAGGAGGCGTTCCGCCGGCTGCGCGGTAACCCGGCTGCCATCGTCGGCGCGGTCATCCTGGCGCTCTTCGTGCTGGTCGCGGTGATTGGCCCGTTCCTCGTGCCGTACGCGGCGACGGACACCATCGGCATCCGGGAGGGGCTGATCAGGCCGGGCGTCATTCCCGGTCCGACTGGCGACCACTGGTTCGGTTACGACCACCAGGGCCGGGACGAGTTCAGCCGGATGATCGTGGGTGCCCGGCAGACCCTGCTGGTCGGCGTGGTCTCCACCCTGATCGGTCTGGCGATCGGCGCGCTGATCGGTGGCGTCTCCGGCGCGGCGGCCGGTCTCGGTGGCCGCTGGGGACGGTGGATCGACACCACCCTGATGCGCTTCATCGACATGCTGCTGGCGATGCCGAGCCTGCTGCTCGCGGTGAGCATCGCCGCCCTGCTCGGGGCCAGCCTGACCACGGTCATGATCGCGGTCGGCGTGGTCTCGGTGCCGGTGTTCGCCCGGCTGCTGCGCGGCTCGATGATCTCTCAGGCCAACAGCGACTACGTGCTGGCGGCGACCTCGCTCGGCGTGAAGAAGTCGAAGATCGCGCTGACCCACGTGGTGCCGAACTCGCTCGCCCCGGTGATCGTGCAGGCCACGCTGACCCTGGCCACCGCGATCATCGAGGCCGCGGCGCTCTCCTTCCTCGGCCTCGGCAACCCGGACACCGCCGTGCCGGAGTGGGGGGTCATGCTCGCCGACGCGCAGCAGTACCTCGGCATCCGACCGTCACTGGCGATCTACCCGGCGGTCGCGATCATCATCACCGCGCTCGGCTTCACCCTGCTGGGTGAGGCGATGCGCGAGGCCCTCGACCCGAAGCTGCGGAAGTAGTGCCGTGAGCGCGAGGAGTGAGCTTGCGAGCCCCGCAGTCGCGAACGAAAGGCCGGTCCAGCATGGCACTGCTCGAAGTTGAAGATCTCTCCGTCACGTTCGCCCGCCGCGGTCAGCGGGCCGTGCACGCGGTCGACGGGGTGTCCTTCTCGGTCGACGCCGGTGAGGTGGTCGGCCTGGTCGGCGAGTCCGGCTGCGGCAAGAGCGTCACCTCGCTCGCGATCATGGGCCTGTTGCCCAAGCAGCCCGGCCTGCAGGTCGGCGGGAAGGCCGTCTTCGACGGCACCGACCTGCTCCAGCTCGACGACCGGTCGCGGCGGGACATCCGGGGCCGGGACATCGCGATGATCTTCCAGGACCCGCTCTCCTCGCTGAACCCGGTGATCCCGATCGGGTTGCAGGTGACCGAGGTGCTCACCCGGCACCGGGGGATGAAGGGTGCGGCCGCTGCGAAGGAGGCGGCGGCGCTGCTGGACCGGGTCGGCATTCCCGACCCGAAGCGGCGGCTCAAGGAGTACCCGCACCAGCTCTCCGGTGGAATGCGCCAGCGTGCGCTCATCGCGATGGCGGTGGCCTGCCAGCCTCGGCTGCTGATCGCCGACGAGCCGACCACCGCGCTGGACGTCACCATCCAGGCCCAGATCCTGGAGCTGCTCAAGGAGCTGGTCCGGGACTCTGGCACCGCACTGTTGATGATCACGCACGATCTGGGCGTGGTGGCCGGCATGTGCGACACCGTCAACGTGCTCTACGGCGGCCGGGTGGTGGAGACGGCCCGCCGTCGTCCGCTGTTCCGCCAGCCTCGTCACCCGTACACAGTGGGTCTGCTCGGCTCGGTGCCGCGCCTGGACGCCGGGCGGGGCGAGAAGCTCAACCCGATCCCCGGTTCGGTCCGCGACCTGCTGCCCTGGCCGGACGGTTGCGCCTTCGCCCCGCGCTGCGCCCGCCGGATCGACGAGTGTGTGGGTGAGCCGCCGGAGCTGGTGCACGCGCACGACGGACGGAGCTACCGGTGCGTCAACCCGGAGCCGCTGCCGGGCATGGTGCCCGCCCCGCGCGAGGAGGAGTCAGCGTGAGCGAGCGTAGCGAGCGAACCATCAGGCACAGCGGCGTGGCGTCTCGCGCCGGCGCGGAGCGAAGCGGAGTGCTGGCGTGAGCGAGAACGACATCCTCGTCGAGGTGCGCGACCTGAAGGTGCACTTCCCGATCAAGCGGGGGGTGCTCTTCGACCGTGTGATCGGCCAGGTGAAGGCCGTCGACGGGGTCGACCTGAGCATCGCGCGGGGCAAGACGTACGGCCTGGTGGGTGAGTCCGGCTGTGGCAAGTCCACGCTGGGTCGGGCGCTGCTCCAGCTCACCCCGCCGACAGCCGGCGAGGTCAGCTTCGACGGCGTCGAGCTGACCACACTGCCGTCCGGCAAGCTGCGCAGCATGCGTCGCCGGATGCAGATGATCTTCCAGGACCCGATGTCCAGCCTCGATCCCCGGCAGAACGTCGAGTCGATCCTGACCGAGGGCCTCCAGACCCACGGAATCGGCACCGACCGCACCGACCGTCGGCGGATCATCGGCGAGACCCTGGACGCGGTCGGGCTGCCGCGCTGGGCACTGTCCCGCTACCCACACGAGTTCTCCGGCGGGCAGCGGCAGCGCATCGGCATCGCCCGCGCGCTGGTGCTCGGGCCGGAGCTGATCGTCGCCGACGAGCCGGTCTCGGCGCTCGACGTGTCGATCCAGGCCCAGGTGGTCAACCTGCTGGACGAACTCCAGGACAGCCTGGGGCTGACCTACCTGGTGATCGCGCACGACCTCGCCGTGGTCCGGCACATCTCCGACACTGTCGGCGTCATGTACCTGGGCGCGCTGGTCGAGGAGGCGCCGAGCGACCGGCTCTACACCGAGCCGCTGCACCCGTACACCCGGGCGCTGATGTCGGCGGTGCCGGTGCCGGACCCGGACGTGGAGGACCGTCGGGAGCGGATCCTGCTCGCCGGTGACCTGCCGTCGCCGGCCAACCCGCCGTCCGGCTGCCGCTTCCACACCCGCTGCCCGTGGGCGCAGCCCACCCGCTGCGCCGACGAGCGACCGGTGCTGCGGGAGATCGGCGCCAGCCGGGTGGCCTGCCACTTCGCGGAGCAGATCGCCAGCGGCGAGCTGCGCCCGCACGGGGTGAGAGCGCAGATCGTCCGGCCCGAGGGCGAGGGGGACGCGCCGGGCGTGGTCTCCGCGCCCACCGAGCCCGGTTCGTACGTCTGAGACTGGACGCGGTGCCGGCGTCAGCCCTCGGGGCGGTTCAGCAGCCCCACCGCGACGCCGTGCACCGCGTCCAGCCCAGCCGGGTCGGCCAGCGTGACCGACGTGCCGGTCACCGCGTACCACTCGTCAGCGTCCTTGTACTGCACCCGCAGCGTGACCTTGCCGTCGGCGTACTCGGTGCGCAGCGTCAGGTCACCGGTGACGACGCCGACCTCGTCGGTCATCACGCCGCCGGGGCCGGGCACGATGTCGGTGGTGCGGGCCTTCGGGCCGGCCGCCCCGCCCGAATCCGCGACCATGCCGGCACCCGGCACGGCGGCGGGAGTCTCGGCGGCGCCGTCCGCGGTCATGCCGGCGGCGGACGGGCCGCTCTCCCCGGCGGTGGTCACGAGTCACTCCCCACTGAACAGCCCTCCAACATGTCGGTCAGGGCGGCCTTCTCGGCGCTGGTCACCGTCAGCTTCCAGTAGTGCTTGACGGTCACCCAGTCCTGAGCGTATTTGCACCAGTAAGACCGGTTCGCCGGCTTCCACTGGGACGGGTCCTGGTCACCCTTTGCCCGGTTCGACGAGGCGGAAACCGCGAAAAGCTGCGGACGGGTGGTGTCGTTGGCGAAATCGCCGCGCTTCGCGTTGTCCCACTCGTCGGCACCCGAGCGCCACGCGTTGGCCAACGGCACCATGTGGTCGATGTCCACGTCGGAGGGATCGGAGAAGCTGCGACCGTCGTACACGCTCTCCCAACGCCCACCGACCACGTTGCAGCCGGAGAGCTTCACGTCCTTGCCGTCGCGCTGGAGGATGCTGTCCCGGATATCGCAGTTCTTGCCGGTGTCCCGCCAGTGCGGGAAACGCTCCCGGCTGTAGCCCTTCATCGAGCCGGCGGTGGCGACGGTGAGCTGGCTCAGCTGCTCAGCGGCGTTGCCGCCGTCGCTCGACGGCGGTGTGGTCGGCTCATCCTGCGGGACGCAACCGGCCACGCCGAGCGCCAGCGCCGCGGCAAGCGCGGCCACCGCCGCTCGCGGTCCTGATCTGGTACGCACAGACGACACCTCTCCAGCTTGGGGGCTCCCGGCGATTGCGCACAGTACCCGGGCACGGTTTCGGCGTTTCGTGGCGTCTCCCACATGATGCAAGGCAGATTGGTGGGATGACCGCACCCGTACCGGCGACCGCCCTCCGGATGGGCACCACCGCCGGCCGGGGCACGCTGCTCGCCGCCGTACTCGCCTCTGGCATGGTCTTCCTCGACAGCACCGTCGTCAACGTGGCGCTGCCGAAGCTCGGGCAGGACCTCGGCGCCAACGTGGCCGATCTCCAGTGGACCATCAACGGCTATCTGCTGATGCTCGCGGCGTTCGTGCTGCTCGGCGGCGCGCTCGGCGACCGCTTCGGCCGGCGACGCATCTTCCTCATCGGCGTGGTCTGGTTCACCGCCGCCTCCGTGCTCTGCGGGCTGGCCCAGGACACCGGGATGCTGATCGCGGCCCGGTTCCTCCAGGGCGCCGGTGGCGCGCTGCTCACGCCCGGGTCGCTGTCGGTGCTCCAGGCGAGCTTCCATCCCGACGACCGGGGCCGAGCGATCGGCGCCTGGGCCGGGCTGTCCGGGGTGTCCACCGCGCTGGGACCGTTCATCGGGGGCTGGCTGATCGACGCGCTCTCCTGGCGCTGGATCTTCTTCCTCAACCTGCCGATCGCCGTGCTGGTGCTGCTGGCCGCCCTGCGCTGGGTGCCGGAGAGCCGGGACGAGAGCGCCTCCCGCACCGAGGGACGGGGTCGGACCCGACGGCGGTTCGACGTCGCCGGCGCCCTGCTCGGAGCGCTCGCGCTCGCCGGCGTCACCTACGCGCTGATCGACGCGCCGGCCCGCGGGTTCGACTCCGCCGAGGTGCTGATCGCAGCAGTGGTCGGGGTGCTCTCCGCGGTGGCCTTCGTCCTGCTGGAGCGGCGGCGTGGCGACGCCGCGATGCTGCCCACCGGGCTGTTCGGCAGCCGACTCTTCTCGGTGCTGAACCTGTTCACAGTTGTCGTCTACGCGGCGCTCGGCGGCTTCACCTTCTTCTTCGCCGTCTACCTCCAGAACGTGGTCGGGTGGTCGGCCTTCCGCACCGGCATCGCGCTGCTGCCGATGACCCTGCTGCTGCTGGTCGGCTCCGCGCGCGCCGGTGCGCTGTCGGCGCGGATCGGCCCACGGCTGCCGCTCGCCATCGGACCGGTGGTCGCCGCGGTCGGCCTGCTGCTGCTGCGCGGCGTCGGACCGGGCGCGTCGTACTGGCGGGACGTGCTGCCCGGGGTGCTCCTCTTCGGCATCGGGTTGACCCTTGTGGTGGCACCGCTGACCGCGTCGGTGCTGGCCGCCGTGCAGGACCGGTTCTCCGGGGTGGCCAGCGGGTTCAACAACGCCGCGTCCCGGGCCGGCGGCCTGCTCGCGGTGGCGGCGCTGCCGCTGCTGGTCGGGCTCTCCGGCGGAGGGTACGAGCAGAAGGCCGAGCTGACCGACGCGTTCCGGGGCGCGATGGAGTGGTGTGCCGGGCTGCTCGTGGCCGGCGCGCTGCTGGCCCTCGTGCTGGTCCACCGACCGCCCCGGGAAGCCCCGCCGTCCCAGCCCTGCCATTCACTGCCCGCCGCGACACCCCCGAAGTAGGAGACCACTCCGGGGGTGTCGCGCCCAGGTCAGCGGCGGGCGCGGTTGACGGCGCTGGTGACCGCCTTGATCGACGCGGTGACGATGTTGGCGTCGGTGCCGACACCCCAGACCGTCTTCCCGTCCACCTCACACTCCACGTACGCGGCGGCCTGAGCGTCACCACCGGAGGAGAGCGCGTGCTCGTGGTAGTCGAGCACCCGTACGCCCACCCCGACCGACTGGAGCGCGTTGACGTACGCGTCGATCGGGCCGTTGCCGACCGCGGCGAGCGAGCGCTGCTCGCCGCCCACACCGACCTGGGCCTCGATCTCGACCTTGCCGTCCACCGTGCCGATCGTGTAGCCGGCCAGCCGGACCGTCGGGTCGGGCTGGTGGTCGAGCAGGTAGTGCGTCGCGAAGATCTCCCACATGGCGGCCGGGTCGACCTCGCCGCCGTCGTGATCGGTGACCTGCTGCACCACACCGGAGAACTCGATCTGGAGCCGGCGCGGCAGGTCCAGTTGGTGCTCGCTCTTCATGATGTACGCGACGCCGCCCTTGCCGGACTGCGAGTTGACCCGGATGACCGCCTCGTAGGTGCGGCCCAGGTCCTTCGGGTCGATCGGCAGGTACGGCACCGCCCAGGTGTGCTCGTCCACTCCTACGCCGGCCGCCTTCGCGTCGGCGGCGAGGGCGTCGAAGCCCTTCTTGATCGCGTCCTGGTGGGAGCCGGAGAAGGCGGTGTAGACCAGGTCGCCCGCGTACGGGTGGCGCTCGTGCACCGGCAGCTGGTTGCAGTACTCGACGGCTCGCCGGATCTCGTCGATGTTCGAGAAGTCGATCATCGGGTCGATGCCCTGGGAGAAGATGTTCAGCCCCAGGGTCACCAGGTCGACGTTGCCGGTGCGCTCACCGTTGCCGAACAGGCAGCCCTCGATGCGGTCCGCGCCGGCGAGCAGGCCCAGCTCGGCGGCGGCCACGCCGGTGCCCCGGTCGTTGTGCGGGTGCAGGCTCAGCACCACGCTGTCCCGGCGCGGCAGGTGCCGGTGCATCCACTCGATCGAGTCGGCGTACACGTTGGGGGTGGCCATCTCGACGGTGGCCGGCAGGTTGATGATCAGCGGCCGGTCCGGGGTCGGGTCGATCACGTCGATCACCCGGGAGCAGACCTCCAGCGCGTACTCCAGCTCGGTGCCCGTGTACGACTCCGGCGAGTACTCGTAGAAGATCTCCGTGTCCGGGGTGTGGATCTCCGCGTACTTGTGGCAGAGCCGCGCCCCGGTGGTGGCGATGTCGGCGATGCCGTCCCGGTCCAGGCCGAAGACCACCCGCCTCTGCAGGGTGGAGGTCGAGTTGTAGAAGTGCACGATGGCCCGCTTCGCGCCGCGCAGCGACTGGAATGTCCGGTCGATCAGGTGCTCCCGGCACTGGGTGAGCACCTGGATGGTGACGTCGTCCGGGATCATGTCGTCTTCGATGAGCTGCCGGACGAAGTCGAAGTCGGTCTGGCTGGCCGACGGGAAACCGACCTCGATCTCCTTGTAGCCCATCTGGACCAGTAGCTGGAACATCCGGCGCTTGCGCTCCGGCGACATCGGGTCGATCAGGGCCTGGTTGCCGTCGCGGAGATCCACGGCGCACCACCGGGGGGCGGCCTCGACGGTGCGGGTCGGCCAGGTGCGGTCCGGCAGCTCGACCCGGAACTGCTCCCGGTACGGCTCGTAGCGGTGGTACGGCATCCGGCTGGGGCGCTGCCGGGCGATCGGATCGGTCTCGGCGTCGGTGACAGGTTGAGCCATCTCAGAGTGCTCCCTGGAACATGTGGCGTCAGCAGATCGGAAGGTGTCGGCGAGATGCCGGGCGACGGTGCGCGGCGGTGCCGAGAAGAAACTCGGATGTGCTGGACGGCGCGATGCGACTCCGCGACGAGGTGCCGGCCGGTCAGGCCTCGTCGCGGCGGCTAAGGAGGAGCAGCGCCTGCCACATGACCAGGTCACCCTACGTGATGGAACGGGGGGTGGAAAGACAGGTCCGGACTATGGGACCGGGGTCATGGCCGGTGCCGCAGCCTCGGCGCCCAGCCGCGGCGGCGGGTGAGTTCGGTCAGCGCAGCAGCAGCAACTCGGCGACCGGGCGGCGGTGCCGCAGGCCGGTCTCGCGGGCGCGCAGGTCGGCCGGGAGGGCGAACGGATCCCCGAGCCGGCCGACGGCGGCGACCACCAACGGGCGGACGCCTCCGGGCAGGTCGAGTTCGGTGGAGAGGCCGGCCCGGTCGAACCGGGTGAGCTGGTGCACGTGCAGGCCGAGCGCGGTGGCCTGCACGGTCAGGTGGGCCATCGCCTGCCCCAGGTCGTACGCGGCCCGCTCGGTGTCGAGGCCGGTGTGGGCGCCGACCACCAGTGTCGCGGCGTGCCGGATCCAGCTCTGGTCGTCGACCGGGAGGCTGGTCAGGATCCGTTTCCAGGTCTCGTCGTCGCGGTGGCCGAGGGCGAACCGCCAGGGCTGCCCGTTCTCCTCCGACGGGGCCCAGCGCGCGGCCTCGAGCAGCGAGGCGGACTCCTCCGGGGTGAGCTCGGCGCTCGGGTCGAAGGCTCGTGGACTCCAGCGGTAGGCGAGCAGCGGGGTGAGGTCAGCCATACCCCGGATCGTCCTATATGGGTGATTCGCCCAACAGGACGGGGTTGCCGAATGTGGTCAAGAGCACCCGTATCGGGACGAAGATCAGGGCGTTCCCGCGCCCGGGCTCTCCGACGGGTCCGGGGTCGGCGGCGCCGCGGTGTCGAGCGGCTCCCGGTCGACCACCACCGGGCCGGCCAGCTGCACGGTGGCCGGTGCCGGGCCGGGTGCGGCCGCCAGCCTCAGCGACCCGACCCCGGTCCGGACGCCGGTCGGCGTGCCGTCCTGGTCGTAGCAGTAGATGCCCACATCCAACGGGGCGTTGAGCGACGCCGAGGTGGAATCCACCGAGTAGCAGGTGCCGGTGAGGCCCTCGGGCGGGTTGGCCGGAGCGACCGCCAACGGCGCCCGGCGGTCGGTGAGCACGTACAGCCAGTCGGTGAGCAGGTGCTGGACCCGGGGGTCCGACCGGCGTGGGATCGCATCGTCGCGATCACCCAGGCGTACGCAGCTCGCCGACCCGGTATGACCGGCCGACGGTAGGGCGCACTGGAACAGCCCGTCGGCAGTGTTGGCCACCGAGACATCGGCGGTGCCACCCAGGGCGCCCCCCGGCACGTCCACCCGCCAGCTGCCGTCGTTCGCGCTGGTGAAGACGATGGTTCGATCCGGTTGGCCCGCCTGGCTGTAGACGTACTGGGCCACCAGGTGACGGTCCTGAGCCGCCGCGGCCAGCGCGGCCAGCTCGTCCCGTGCGGCCTCCACCTCGACCGGCCCCGGATCGGCGGGCGGCGGAGTCGGAGGCTGCTCACTGGTGCAGGCGACCAGGAGGGCCGGCAGGGCGAGGACGAGCGGCCCGAGCACGCGGCCGGCCGAGCGGATGAGGACGGGCACCGGCCCATTCTGGTGGGTACGGGCGGTCGGCGGGTGCCGGCGCGTACCGGGCCCGCTCCGGCGTGTCGGGCGGGGCGTCCCGGCGTACCCGTCCGACCTGGTGGGACCGCCCCGGCCGGGCCCGGGCGGGCCGGATGGTGGGATCACCTGACCCGGCGTCGTTACCCGCCGGATACCCTCATGAGGTCTGACACGCGCCGCCGGCCCCGGTTCCGGCGGCGTCGGCACGCTCAGGGTCGCTGGGAGGGAGTGCACCGTCGTGGCACTCGTGGTGCAGAAGTACGGCGGGTCCTCCGTCGCCAACGCCGAGCGGATCAAGCGGGTGGCCGAGCGCATCGTCGCCGCCCGCAAGGCCGGCGACGACGTGGTGGTGGTGGTGTCCGCGATGGGCGACACCACCGACGAGCTGCTCGACCTGGCCAACCAGGTCAGCCCGCTGCCGCCGGGCCGCGAGCTGGACATGCTGCTCACCGCCGGGGAGCGGATCTCCATGGCCCTGCTGGCCATGGCCATCCACAACCTGGGGTACGAAGCCCGCTCGTTCACCGGTTCGCAGGCCGGCGTGATCACCACCTCGGTGCACGGCCGCGCCCGGATCATCGACGTCACCCCCGGGCGGCTCAAGGGCGCGCTCGACGAGGGGTCGGTGGTCATCGTGGCCGGCTTCCAGGGCGTCTCGCAGGACACCAAGGACGTCACCACGCTGGGCCGCGGTGGTTCGGACACCACCGCCGTGGCGCTCGCCGCCGCCCTGCACGCCGACGTCTGTGAGATCTACACCGACGTGGACGGCATCTTCACCGCCGACCCGCGGATCGTGCCCAACGCCCGGCACATCCAGCACATCACCTACGAGGAGATGCTGGAGCTGGCCGCGTGCGGCGCGAAGGTGCTGCACCTGCGTAGCGTGGAGTACGCCCGGCGGGCGGGGTTGCCGATCCACGTCCGTTCGTCATACTCGACCAACACCGGCACGATGGTCACCGGATCGATGGAGGACCTTTCCGTGGAGCAGGCACTGATCACCGGGGTCGCGCACGACCGCAGCGAGGCCAAGATCACGATCGTCGGGGTGCCCGACGAGCCGGGTGCCGCCGCGCGGATCTTCGACACCGTCGCCGGCGCCGAGATCAACATCGACATGATCGTGCAGAACGTCTCCACCGAGGGCACCGGCCGGACGGACATCTCGTTCACCCTGCCCAAGGCCGACGGCCCCACCGCGATGGCGGCGCTCAGCAAGATCCAGGAGCCGGTCAAGTTCAAGGGCCTGCTCTACGACGATCACGTCGGCAAGGTCTCGCTGATCGGCGCGGGCATGCGCTCGCACCCCGGGGTGGCGGCCGGCTTCTTCGCCGCGCTCGGCGCCGCCGGGGTCAACATCGAGATGATCTCCACCTCCGAGATCCGGGTCTCCGTGGTCTGCCGGGACACCGACCTCGACGCCGCCGTCCGCGCCATCCACGACGCGTTCGAGCTGGGCGGCGACACCGAAGCCGTGGTCTACGCGGGGACGGGTAGGTAGCGCCGATGACGGCGCTGCCCACCCTCGCCGTGGTCGGAGCGACAGGTGCCGTCGGCACCGTGATGTGTGAGCTGCTCACCGGGCGACGCAACGTCTGGGGTGAGATCCGGCTGCTCGCCTCCGAACGCTCCGTCGGGCGCCGGGTGCGCTGCCGGGGCGAGGAACTCGTCGTCCAGGCGCTGACCCCCGAGGCGTTCGACGGGGTCCAGGTGGCCATGTTCGACGTGCCCGACGAGGTCTCCGCCGAGTGGGCGCCGATCGCCGTCGCCCGGGGCGCGATCGCCGTCGACAACTCCGGCGCGTTCCGGATGGACCGCGACGTCCCGCTGGTCGTCCCGGAGATCAACCCCGAGCAGGTCCGCAACCGGCCCCGGGGCATCATCGCCAACGCCAACTGCACCACCCTCGCGATGATCGTCGCCGTCGCGCCGCTGCACCGCGAGTACGGCCTACGAGAGCTGGTGCTCGCCTCCTACCAGGCAGTCTCCGGTGCGGGCAAGTCCGGCGTCGACATCCTGCACGACCAGCTCACCAAGGTCGCCGGTGATCGGGCGCTCGGCTCGCGCACCGGCGACGTACGCCAGGCGGTCGGCGACGACCTCGGCCCGTTCCCGGCACCCATGGCGCTCAACGTGGTCCCGTGGGCCGGCTCCTTGGCGGACAGCGGCTGGTCGTCGGAGGAGATGAAGATCCGCAACGAGTCGAGGAAGATCCTCGGCCTCCCCGACCTCAAGGTCTCCTCCACCTGCGTCCGGGTGCCGGTGGTCACCGCTCACTCGGTCGCCGTGCACGCGGTCTTCGCCACCGAGGTCGACGCCGAGGGCGCCCGCGAGGCGCTGCGCAACGCACCCGGGGTGATCCTGGTCGACGACCCCGCGGCCGGGGAGTTCCCCATGCCGATCGATGCCGTCGGCACCGACCCGTCCTGGGTCGGCCGGATCCGCCGCGCCCTGGACGACCCCCGCGCCCTCGACTTCTTCGTCACCGGCGACAACCTGCGCAAGGGCGCGGCCCTCAACACCGCCCAGATCGCCGAACTCCTGGCCAAAGAGCTGAAGAACTCCTGACCTACCCCGCGCTGTGCTCGGCTCGCGCCGTGCTCGCCGCGAACCGTGCGCTGCGATCGCCCGCCCCGACCCGGCGATCTTGCAGTTCCTGTCGCGACAAAAGGGGCTCAGGGTGACGAGCCCGCAGCACAAATTGCAAGATCGCGGGCCTGATGTGAGGAGCGTGGGTCGATCATGAGGTTGTGGTGGGCGAAGGATGGCGTCATGCCCGTTTTGGGGGGCACCACGACTGCATGATCGACCCCCGGGAGAAGTGCGGGAGGGTGCGGGAGAGGTCGGGGAGCGAGTGCGGGCGGGGTTAGTCGTTGTCGCTCCGCTACGCGAAGCGGCCCTAATCGGGAGGAAGTAGGTCTACTTTCGAGTTAGGCGGCGGATAGGTGTACGCCGTCTCGGCCTTGGCGTTTTACCGCGTAGAGGGCCTGGTCGGCTCTCCGCAGGGTGCGATCGGGGGACTCGCCGGGGCGGGGCAGCGCGACGCCCACGCTGATCGTGCGGCCGATGCGTCGGGCCGCCTCGGTGAGCCGTTCGGCGATCCGGACCGCCTCCTCCGGGCGGCTCACCTCGATCACCGCGACGAACTCGTCGCCACCGATCCGGTACAACTCGTCGCCGTGCCGCAGCGCACCCTCCAGCGCCCGGGCCAACCCGACCAGCACCCGGTCGCCGGCTTGGTGGCCGTACGTGTCGTTCACGGTCTTGAAGCCATCCACGTCGATCGCCAGCAGGGCCGTACGCCCGGGGGTGGCCGCCGCGATCCGCTGCCCGAACGGGCCGGTGTGCCGCAACCCGGTCAGCGGGTCGGAGCTGGCCTGCTCCCGCAGCCGGGCCAGCGTGCGCAGTCGGTCCACGCACGTCCAGGCCTGCCCGGCGAGCAACTCCATCAGGCTGACAGTGGTCGGGTCCGGACGCAGCGCGCGTTCGTCGGCGACCAGCAGCACTCCACCGGCGTCCGTCGGCCCGACCGGCACGGCGACCAACGTGCGTACCCCCGCTCTGGTCAGCGGACGGTAGTCCTCGGTCGGGGGATGCCCGGCCTCGCCCAGCGTGTACCCGGCGCCGTACCGGTGTGCCCGCTCGACCATCCGGTCCAGGGCGGCCGGACCCGCCCCGGCCAGCTCGGCGCGGATCCGGGTCTCCAGGTCGCTCGGCGTCGCCGGGGACGGGCCGAGCTGGCCGCCGATCAGCAGCAGTGCGGTGGAGAGCGTGGAGACCTCCCCGGCGGCGCGGGCTGCCGCCCCCATCACCTCCCCCTCGGTCGGCGCGGAGGAGAGCGCGGCCGCGTGCCGGAGCAGCTTCTCGCTGCGGCTCTCCGCAGGCGGTCCACCGAGGGCGGCGATCCGCGCACCGAGCCCGTCGGCCAGCCGCTGTGCGGTATCCCGCCACGGCTCCAGGTCGGTCGGCTCACTCCACTGAAGGTCGAGTACGCCGATCGCGCGGCCCGTCGGGTCCAGCACCGGTACGCACAGCTCGGCGGTCACGTCCGGGCGTACCGGTAGGTAGTCCGGGTCGGCGGTGACGTCCGGGACGACGGCGGGAGCGCCGGTCGCGTACACCCGGCCGACGATGCCGGTCCGCGCCGGCACTGTGGCGAAGACCTGCCAGGCCCCGGTCGCCGCGACGCAGCGCAGGCGGTCGTGGACCGCGAGCAGCACGGAGATGGTCGCCGGGGTGTGGCGGGACAGCGCGGTGACCGTCCACCGACACGCCTCCGGCGTGCTCGACGCCATCGGCAGGCGGACGGTGACGTCACGGATGACTCGCTGATGATCCACTCGCACGTCGTTCCAGGTAGGGGAGGAGCCCGGCCGACGCCGAACCGCTCGATCAAGCGTACTCACGGTGGCTGGGCCGGCCGGGCTTCGTACACACGTGCTATCCACAGGCTGTGGACGCAGCCTGTGGACGCGTGGCCCCGCAGGATGCCGCGACCGGCGATAGCGTGGAGCATCCCGGCGCCGAGGAGGCGAGCCCATGCTCATCGCCCAGCTCAGTGACCCACACCTGACCACCGGCCTGCTCGCCGCCGAACCGGCCGCCGGGTTGCACCGAGCGCTCGGCCGGGTGCTGGCGTTGCGACCCCGACCGGACTGCGTGGTGATCACCGGCGACCTGGCCGACCACGGCCAGCCCGAGGAGTACGCGGCGCTACGCGAGGTGATCGGCCGGTTCCCGCTGCCGGTGCACCTGACCACCGGCAACCATGACGACCGGGAGTCCCTGCTCGACGCGTTCGGCGGCACGCCGTGGCTGGGCGGCGGCTTCTCCGCCTACTACCACGTCGACCACGAGGCGGCGTCCGTCGTGGTGCTCGACTCGCCCGTCTCCGGCAGCGACGGTGGCCAACTCGGCGAGGAACAGCTCGGCTGGCTCGACGGGGTGCTGGCCGGGCGGCCCGAGGTGCCCGCCGCGATCTTCCTGCACCACCCGCCGGTCGCGGTCGGCATCCCCGCGGCGGACTCCATCCGGCTCGCCGACGGTGACGCGCTCGCCGAGGTGATCGGCCGGCACCGGCACGTCGTACGGGTCGGCGCCGGTCACCTGCACCGCCCGGTCACCACGGCGTACGCGGGCACGGTCCTCACCGTGGCGCCCAGCACGTGGAAGCAGAGCACGCTCACCATGAGCACCGACGAGCAGATCGGTTGGGTCGACGAGCCCACCGCCTTCCTGCTGCACTCGGTCGAGGCCGGCGGCTGCGTGACCCACACCGTGCAGGTCAGCCACTCCGCCGGGCAGACCTGCGGCTTCTGAGGGGTCGTCATGCTGGCGTGGTACGTCTCGTACGGCTCGAACATGCACGCCCCCCGGCTGGGCTGGTACATCGGTGGCGGCTGCCCACCAGGCGGTAAGCGGACATACCCGGGCTGCCGCGACCGGCGCCCACCCAGCCGGTCGACGCCCGTGTCGCTGCCCGGCGGCATCTACTTCGCCGGCGAGTCCGGCGCCTGGACCGGCGGCATGGCCTTCTACGACCCGCACCTGCCGGGCGAGGCCGCGGCCCGCGCCTACCTGGTCACCCTGGAGCAGTTCACCGACATCGCGGCCCAGGAGATGTACCGCCCGCCGGGCGATACGACCGAGCTGATCCCGGCGACCGGCGCGGCCATCGACGCCGCCGTCGCCAACGGACGGGCCACGCTCGGCCCGGGACGGTACGAGACGCTGATCTGCCCGGGCAGCCGCGACGGTGTTCCGATGCTCACCTTCACCGCACCCGAGGGGGCGTCAGCCGTGCCGTGCCGACCTCCCGCGCCGATCTATCTCCGCGTGATCGCCCGAGGGCTGCGCGAGTCGCACGGCTGGCCCGCCGAACGGATCGCCACCTACCTGGCGGCCCGGCCCGGCGTGGCGGGCGCCTGGCCACCGGAGGCTGTAGCGGCCCTGGTCGACGAGGCGCTGGTCGACGGCTGACCCAGCGGCTCGGGCCTCGTCGGCCGCTGGTGCTGTCAACCGAGCAGGAACTCGCGCAGCGCGGGGGCCAGCGTCGTCGGCGGCACGTCGTGGTAACCGCCGTCGAGGCTCACGGACCGGCCGCCCGGCACTGCCTCGGCCGCCGCCCGACTCGCATCCCGCAGCCACTGTGGACTGCCGGTGCTGTCCACGGCGAGGGTGGGCGCGGTGATGGCCGCCAGCCGCTCGACGGGGAGGCGCCCTCCGGCGGTGACGATCGCGTCGTACACCAGGGTGTGCGCGACAGCCGTCAACCCACCCCACATCGGTTGCGACCGCATGCCGGAGACCTGCTCGGCCGGCAGCCCCACCGAGGCACTGAGGAAGGTCTCCACCGCGCCGTCCCGGTCGTCGGCGGCGATCAGCTCGATGAGCTGCGGGGTGATGTCCTTGCGGACGCCCACGTGCGGGCCGACCTGGAACGGTGGCTCGAACATGACCAACGTGGTCACCGGCAGGCCCTGTGCGGTGGCGAGGGCGGCCAGGACGGCCCCGGAGGAGATGCCGTAGACGGCGGCGGATCCACCCGCCGCCGCGATCAGGGCAGCCAGGTCGTCGATCTCGCGGCCGACCTCGTACGGTGCGGTGTCGCCGCTGTAGCCCCGACCCCGACGGTCATAGCTGAAGGCGGTGAAGTCCGGTGCCAGTGCGGCACCCAGGTCGCGGGTCGCGTTGCGATCGCTGAACGCGCCGCCGACCATGATGACCGCCGGCCCGGCACCGGACCGCTCGAACCCGATGGGTGTGCCGTCGACCGATCGCACCTGCTCCGCCACGGGTGTCGTTCCGCTCACGATGCCGCCCCCCACTCCTCGTTGGTCGTCCCGTCCTTTCTAGACCCTGGGTCCGACGTTGTCCGGCAGACCGTGTTAAACGTTGATCGATTGCGGCCTCGATGTACGCGCTGCTCCGATGCGCTGCCCGGGTCGACCGGTGGGCGTCCGGATGAGAGGCTGTCGGGGCGGGGGCCATGCTCAACCACCGTCATCCGCGACCCTTTCGACGGCGTCCGTCGGCGGCCCCGGTCGACCCAGAGTCCGGGCACCGTACGCGCCGATTCTCACGAGGAGATCCATGTTCATACCCGGGATGCGTCGGACCGCTGTCGGCCTGACCGCGCTCGCGGTGGCCGCTTTCGGCGCGGTCGCCACCAGCCCTGAGCAAGCCGACGCGCGGCCGAAGCCGGTCGACGTCACCCTGCTCGCCCTCAACGACTTCCACGGCAACCTCGAACCGCCGAGCGGGTCCAGCGGCACCATCGCCGGGCAGACCGCTGGCGGCGTCGAGTTCCTGGCCACCCACCTTGCCGAGCTGCGCGCCGCGGCCAAGAAGAAAAACACCATCACCGTCGCCGCCGGTGACCTGATCGGCGCGTCCCCGCTGCTCTCGGCCGCGTTCCACGACGAGCCGACCATCGAGGCGCTGAGCATGGCCGGGCTGGACTACGCCAGCGTCGGCAACCACGAGTTCGACGAAGGCGCCGCCGAGCTGCTGCGAATCCAGAACGGCGGCTGCCACCCGGTGGACGGCTGCATCGACGGCACCCCGTACCGGGGGGCCGGCTTCCAGTACCTGTCCGCGAACGCCTTCAAGACCGCGACCGGCAAGCCGCTGATGGCGCCGTACGCGATCCACAAGGTGCAGGGCGTCAAGGTCGGCTTCATCGGCATGACCCTGGAGGGCACCCCGCAGATCGTCAGCCAGCAGGGCATCGCCGGCCTCAGCTTCGCCGACGAGGCGGACACCGCCAACCGGTACGCTCGCGAGCTGCGCCGCAAGGGCGTACAGGCAATCGTCGTCCTGCTGCACGAGGGCGGCACCCAGGCCGCGACCGGCGGGATCAACGACTGCGTCGGCATGACCGGCCCCATCGTGGACATCACGAACCGGATGGACCCGTCGATCGACGTGGTGGTCAGCGGGCACACCCACCAGGCGTACAACTGCGACATCAACGGCAAGCTGGTCACCAGCGCCAGCTCGTTCGGTCGCCTGGTCACCGACATCGACCTGAAGATCGATCGCCGGAGCGGGGACGTGATCTCCGCAGCCGCGAACAACGTGGTGGTCACCCGCGACGTCGCCAAGGACCCGCGGCAGACGGCGCTGATCAACCGGTACAAGACCGTGCTCGGCCCGGTCGCCGGACGCCAGGTCGGCGTGACCAGCGAGGCGATCACCCGGAGCCAGGAGACCCTCTTCGGTACGAGCCTGGGCGAATCGCCACTGGGCAACCTGATCGCCGACGCGCAGCTCGCCGCCACCGACGACGAACAGAACGCCGTCGCCGCCTTCATGAACCCGGGCGGGGTCCGGGCCGACCTCGACGCCGGCCCGGTCACCTACGAGGAGGCGTTCACTGTGCAGCCGTTCGCCAACAACCTGGTGACACTGGACCTCACCGGCGCGCAGCTCTACTGCGTCCTGGAACAGCAGTTCGTCACCGCTCGGACCCTGTACCCGTCGGCGACTGTGGGCTACGTGGTCGACCCGTTCGGCACCACCGGCACTGTCGCCGAGCCGTGCGCCGGCACCCGCGTGGTCCGGGGCAGCCTCACCCTCGGCGGCACCGCCGTCGACACCGCCGCCACCTACCGGGTGACGGTGAACAACTTCCTGGCCGGCGGCGGCGACGGGTTCAGCGCCCTCACCGGCGGCACGAACCTGGTCACCGGCCAGATCGACCTGGACGCCTTCGTCGACTACCTGACCGCCCAGTCGCCGGTCTCCGCGCCGACGCTGGACCGGATCCGCACCACCGCCGAGGTCCCCGCCGCCTGACGGCCGACCCCGCGATCATCGGGCCCCGGAGCACCAGCTCCGGGGCCCGACCCGTCCAGAACCCGCCTGCCCGTGCCTGCCTGGGCCCCCGCGCCTGCCCGGGCACCCGCGCCTGCCCGGGCACCCGCGCACACCCCTCCCGGCAAGATCGCGCTCGAACATGGACGTAGTGGTATCGGCGCGCGGGGATGCCACTACATCCAGGATTGAGCGCGACCTTGGTGCGGGGTGCGGGGTGCGATCGTGGTCAGGCGGGGGCGGGCGTGGGGGTGGGGGATGCCGGGGTGGTCGTCGCCAGGCCGTCCTGCTCGGTGGTGAGCAGCCGGCGCAGGGAGAGCGCGACCAGCGAGGCGACCAGGCAGCCGCCGACCACCGTCGCCACCCAGACCATGCCGTTGGCGGCGCCGATGAGCGGGCCGGCGGTCACCGGGCCGATCACACCGCTGATCCCGAAGATCATCGAACTCATCGCGTTGTACCGGCCGCGCAGCTCGTCGGTGGCCAGAGCGTTGGTCAGTGCGGGCATCACCGGGGACAGCATCGTCTCGCCGAAGCCGAAGATCGCCGAGCAGAGCACCACGCACAGGGCGGCCAGTACGGCGTTCTCTCCACTGACCAGGCCGGCCGCGCCGAGGACCAGCCAGGCGGCGGCGAACACCGCGCCCACCACGGCCAACGCCCGGGTGCGGCTGCGCCCCTCGATCCGGCGGATCACCAGCAGTTGCGCGAGCACGATCATGACGGTGTTGGCAGCGAGCGCCCAGGCCACTACCCGGGGGTTCACCTCGGCCACCCGCACCGCGTACGCGGCGAAGCCCACCTCCACCTGCGCGTAGCCGCAGGTGGTGAGGATCAGCCCGAAGATCACCAGCCGCCGGAACGGGCGGTCGCGGAGCACAGTCAGGTAGCCGCCGGGCGACGGTTCGTCGACGCCTCGACGTTTGCCGAGTCGGTGGCCCACGCCGGGCAGGGTGAGCAGGATCAGCGCCGGCATCAGGTAGGTCACCGCGTCCAGCAGGTAGATCGCCTGGAAAGTGCTGGGCCGCGCGGTGTCGACGACCGCACCGGAGGTCATGCCACCGATGCCGATGCCGAGGTTGAGCAGGGCGAAGTTCAACCCGAAGACGCGTTGCCGCTCATCGTCGTCGGTCAGCGACGCGAGGATGGTGTTCTGTCCGGACCAGATCGCCGAGCTGCCGATGGCGATCACCGTCATCACCAGCAGGGCCGAGCCGGTCGAGTGGACCAGCGCCAGAGAGCCGGTGCCGATGGCCTCGATCAGGAGGCAGGGCACCACCACGCGGCGTGCGCCGATCCGGTCGATCAGCGTCCCGCCCAGCGGCGACAGGGCCAGGGTGACCACGCCGTACCAGCCGATGACGAGCCCGGCACGGGTGTCGGTGAGCCCGCGTACGTCGGTCAGGTAGATGAACAGGAACGGCAGGGTCAGGCCCCGTCCGATCGCCGACAGCAGGGTGCCGAGGAGGATCCGGCGAGCTTCCGAACGGCGGGGCAGGGCGCGACGCAGCATGCCGGCATTCTGTTCGGTGCGTCTGACGCCGCGCGAACCGTTTTGGCCACGCCTCGCGGTCACCGGGACCGGCGGGTGACCAATCCCACGTTGATCCACTGGCCGTGATCGCGGCCGCTCGGTGTCCGCCGGGTCTGCGATGCTGGCTCGATGACCGGCACCTGGCGACATCTTCCCGCTACCGCCCGCGCCATCGCGTTGGCCGCAACGACGGCCGTCGCCGCCGCCCAGGCACGCGACGGTCAGGCGTACGACGAGGCGGTCGGTGGTCTCGCCGCGGACGAGCGTTCCGGCCTGGTGCTCGGCGCGGTGGTCCGGTTGCTGCTGGAGGAGAGCCATCCGGACGGGTTGACCGGCGACGACATCCGCCAGGTGTTGACCCGCTGCGTGCAGGGCGCGACGCGGTGGCGTTCGGACGTGGACCCGCACGTGGTGCTCGTTCTGCTGGCCGGCGCACTCGGCGTGTACGACCCCGAGGGCGACGAGTCGCCTCCGGACGCGTCGGCGCTGGCCCGGCATGCCCCGCTCCTGGTGGCCGACCTGTTGGCGACGACAAGCGTGTCGTTCGACGACTACCTGGCTGCCGCGTTCGCCGAGATCGAGCGCACCGAACGACAGGACTGACCCGCGGGGCGGCCACCTCGGTGTGGTGGCCGCCCCGCCGACCTACGGCGCTGGCGGCGAGGAGTGCCGCGTCAATCCGACTCGGCGAGCCGTTGTGCCACGATCAGTCCTGGTTCCAGGTGTCCGACTCAAGTGTCGACGGCGCACCGTCGGTGGCCACCTGAGCGGTGGCGAGCGTACGACCGGACGCGTCGAGCGCCTCGACGACGAGGTCCGTCATGTCGGGGGGCACGCGCACCACCGCCCCGGAGCCGCTCACCGCAGCCGTCGCCACCTCGCGCCCGTTCTGCGCCACCCGTACCTGGGTGGCTGCCCCAGGCGTCACCACGAGCAGGGACCGTTGGGCTCCTTCGCCGATGACGCCGTTGTCGATCGACACCGCCAGGACGCTCGCGGGGTCGGTCGGGTCTGCCGCGACGCTGAAGGAGGTGCCGGTGCCGACCACGCCGTTGGGCCGTGGTTGGTCGAGGTCGATCGTCACCTCGCCGAGCCACCCGCCGCCGGCCGCGGGAGCAGCCAGGATCATCGTCTTGCCGCTCTCCACCGAAGGCTCGCCGGCGGGTGGCGAGCCGTCGTTGGTACGGGCGGGGAGACCACCGACGTTGCCGCCCCACACCGCGCTCGGCAGGGCGGTGAGTCGGTATCCCTCCGACTGGGCGTACTGCGACACCAACAGTCGGGCACGCTGTTCCGGGGCACTGCCGCGTACGCGGGACATCGCGGTCGCGAGTTGCGCGTCCGTGATCGGCTTCGGCGCCAGCGAACCCGGGCCCGGGATTATCTTGCGCGTCACAGTGCCGCAGTCGACCCGCCACCACTCGGGCCGCTGGGTCTGCGGGGTACGGATCAAGTAGGACCCGGTCGGCTCCGGGGCCCACTGGAACACCCGGTTGTCGGGCAGCGGTGAGGTGAGGAAGACACACCCGGCGGGTGCGACTGCTACATGTGTCGCCTTTCCCGGATCGGACGGGTCGTCCACGGCGAAGCTCTCGTAGGGTTCCAGGCCGTCGCCGACGCCCTGAACGGCGGCGGTGCTGGCCAGCTTCTCGGCGCTCGCGCCCTCCTTGGCGACCAGCCAGATCGCGGCACTCGGCCAGCCGGTGGCCGGGTCGGGCTGGTCGCGGACGAATGCGGCGAGTGCGATCCGCTGGCCGCCAACGTCGTCGACGAACAGCACCTTCACCGTGTTCACCGGCACCGCCACCGCCAGCCGGGGAAAGTCTCCTCGACGCTGTGCGGCCAACAGGAGATCGGAGAGTTGGCGGACGTAGTCGCCGTCCTGGCCGATGACGCCGCGCGGTGGTGACTGGAGAAGTTTGTCCGACCAGGCGAACACGGGTGCGATGGACTCGGTCGAGTCTGCCGGTGGTGGTTGGGTGGTCCGGCCCGGGTCGGCGATCGCGAGGGCCGCCCCGCCCAGGGAGACCACCAGAGCGAGGGCCAGCCCGCCGAGGCGGCGCTGCCGGTCCCGTCGGTAACGCGCCCTGGCCCGGCCGTACGGATCCGGTTGTGGAGTCAGGGTCCTGCCCATTTCGGCCAGCGCTCGGCCCACTTCTTCGTCGACAGTCATGGTGTTACCCCCGTCATCGTCGTCCCGGTCGGTGCTGGATCGGTTGCCGCTGAGGTCGTCGTTGGCGACGGGTTCGGCGTCGACGTATCCGACGTCAGTGCCAGACGCAGGCGAGCCAGGCCTCTGGACGCACGGCTCTTGACCGAGCCCACCGAGCAGCCCAGGGCGGCCGCGACCGCCACCTCCGGCAGGTCGACGACGTAGCGGAGCACGATCACGGCCCGGGTGCGGGGCGTCAGCTCCCGCATCGCCTCGTACAGGGCGTGCCGTTCCGTCACCGCCTCCGTCATGTCCCGGCCGGGGCGGTCCGGCAGGATCGACGTCACCACCTCGTGCACCCGGTGGCGTCGCCAGCTGCTGATGTGTTGGTTGATCATGATCCGTCGCAGGTAGGCCATCGGATCGTCGACCCGACGCCACCGACGCATCACCTTCACCAGCGCCGTCTGCACCAGATCCTCGGCATCCTGCGCCGACCCGGTGAGGTGGTACGCCACGCGCAAAAGATCCATGTAGCGCGTCTCGACGAACTCTCGAAAACGCTCGTCGTCAACTGCCATAGCCCCCGCCTCGGTTGGTTACCCATCACGACTCCGTCGAGGGCCGATAGGTTGAAGGCCGGCAGCAGACTGTGGTACCGGGCCGAGGGGCATCGAGGCGCTGCCAGGTCGCCCAACGGGATGCGGTCGCCGCTGGGGCCTGGAGCCGCTGCGGACCGTGGATATGCCGGAGGGCACATCCATGAATCGGATGTGCCCTCTTACCTCTGGTCGGGGTGGCCGGATTCGAACCGACGACCTCTTCGTCCCGAACGAAGCGCGCTACCAAGCTGCGCCACACCCCGAGGCGTGCCGACAAATAGTAGCCCACCCGCCCCGATGGTCAAACTCGGTACCCCTGCCGCCCCGACCCTGCCCGGCGTGGCCGGGCGGGCGGGCAGCGGGACGGTCAGCGGGGGATGAGGGTGAGGATGCTGGCCTCCGGGGGGCAGGCGAAGCGGATCGGGGCGGTCGGGTGGGTGCCGAGGCCGGCGGAGACGTGCAGCCAGGAGTCCGAGCCCGGCCACCGGTGCAGACCGCGTGCCATCGAGCGGGGCAGACCGCAGTTCGTCACCAGCGCCCCGTAGCCCGGTACGCAGACCTGACCACCGTGGGTGTGCCCGGCCAGCAGCAGCCCGAAGCCGTCCGCCGCCATCTGGTCGAGCACCCGTGGCTCGGGTGAGTGCGTCAGCGCGATGGAGAGATCCGCCGAGGACGACACCGCGCCGGCCACTGAGGGGTAGTCATCCCGGTCGATGTGTGGGTCGTCGACGCCGATCAGGTCGAGCTGTCGGCCGCCAGCCTTCAGCATGGTCCGGGCGTTGTTGAGGTCCGCCCAGCCGGCGCCGGTGAAGACCTGACGCAGCTCCTCGTAGGGCAGCTCGACGCCTTCGGTGTACTCCCGGTCGGGCAGGAAGTAGGTGAACGGGTTCTTCAGCACCGGCCCGGTGTAGTCGTTGGAGCCGAACACGAACGCGCCCGGGTAGTCGAGCAGTGGTTGCAGGGCCCGCAGCACCCCGGGCACCGCGCCCGGGTGCGCCATGTTGTCGCCGGTCACGACCACCAGGTCGGGGTCGAGCGCGGCCAGCGATGCCACCCAGCGCTGCTTGCGCGCCTGGTCGGGCATCATGTGCAGGTCCGACAGGTGCAGCACGCGCAGCGGCTCCGCGTCGGCCGGGAGTACCGGCACGTCGTACCGCCGCACTGTGAACATGTTGCGCTCGACGAGCGACGCGTACGCGAGGGTGGCCGCGCCGATCGTGGCGGTTCCGGCGGCGAGCCGGAATAGTGTGCGCTTTCGCATGGCGTTCAGGGTAGTTTGACCGTCCATGAGACGCTGAAGGACCGCCTCACTGCCGACATGCGTTCCGCGCTCAAGGCGCGCGACGAGCTGACCACCTCCACGCTGCGGATGGCCCTGGCCGCCGTCGGCACCGCCGAGGTCGCCGGCAAGGTCAAGCGCGAGCTCACCGATGACGAGGTGCTCGCGGTGCTGACCAAGGAAGCCAAGAAGCGTCGGGAGGCGGCCACCGCCTTCGCTGACGCCGGGCGCGCCGAGCAGGCCGCGAAGGAGAGCGCCGAGGGTGAGGTGCTGGACCGCTACCTGCCCAAGCAGCTCTCGGACGCCGAGCTGACCGAGCTGGTGTCGGGGGCGCTCGCCGCGGGCGGCTTCACCGGCGCCCAGATGGGCCCGGCGATGAAGGCGGCCCAGGCCGCGGTGGCGGGCCAGGCCGAGGGTGGCCGGGTGGCCGCCGAGGTACGCCGACAGCTCGGTCTCTGACCCTGCGGGTCAGCGGCGCGGCAGGACGTCTTGCCGCCGCTCACTGATCCGCACAGACGAAACGGGCGGGCACCCGAGGAGGGTGCCCGCCCGTTGTGTCCTAACCGTCGGCTCAGCCGTTCGGACGCCCGCCGGGTCTGGCGGGTTGGCCGCCCGGAGTGCCGTTGGTGTTGCCCGGCGTGCCGCCGCCACTGCTGACCTCGATGGTGACCACACCACCCTTGATCGTGCGTCCGTCCGGGCTGGTGCCGGCCGCCTCTCCGGCCTTGCAGGAGGACGGCACCTTCGCGCTGGAGACGGTCGGCTCGAAGCCGGCGCCCTTGAGCCGGGACTTCGCCTGCTCCACCGAGATGCACTTCACGTCGGGGATGCTGCGCTGATCTCCCTCGGAGATCTTCTGGCCCGGCGGCTCGAACTGCATCTTCGGCTTGCCCTTCATGGCGTCCCGCAGCGTCTCCCAGACCGGCGGGTTGATGCCGTCCTTCTCCGCGTGCTTCATCTTCACGTTGGTCTGCGGCCAGTCCGGGTCGGCCATGATGCCCGCGACCGCGTACTGCTTGGTCATCGCGACCAGTGCGGCGGTCTTCTCCGAGTCGGTGGTGCCCGACTTGCCGGCCACCGGGTAACCGACGTCGCCGCGCACGTTGGGGGCGGTGGCTCCCGCGCACCGGGTGGACGACGACCTGTCGCCGACCGGGCAGCGGGCCGCGTCCACAGCGGCGCGGGCCACCTCGGTGCTGAACCGCTTCTCGCAGCGCGGGTTGGCGATGTCCAGCTTGTTGCCCTCCGGGTCGCGGATCTCCTGCACCGGGATCGGTTCGCAGAACTTGCCGTCCGCGGCCAGTGTGGCGTAGGCGTTGGCCAGGTCCAGCGGGGTGGTCTGCGAAACGCCCAGGGTGAAGGCGCCCCACTGGTGCGCGCCCTTCTCCAGGGTCAGATCTTCCTCGGAGCGGAAGTTGATGCCCAGCCGCTTGGCGGCCTTGACCACGTTCTCGGCGCCGACCTGCTGCTGGAGCGGCACGAAGTAGGTGTTCACCGACCGGCCGAACGCGCTCCACATGTTGTGTACGCCGGCCATGCTCTCGGTCGAGTTGGTGGGGCAGTAGAGGTTGGTCCCCGGACAGGCTGCCGGGCCAGGCCGGATGATGTATTCCGACCGGAACTGCTTCTGCGCGTTGATCGTGTGGCCGAGCGGGATGCCCTTCTCCAACGCAGCGACGATGGTGAACATCTTGAACGTCGACCCGGCCTGGTAGCCGGTGATGCCGTCACCGCCGGTGAGCAGCGGGTTGACCGTCGCCGGGTAGTTGCCCCGGATCTTCTTCTTGCTCTTCGCGGGATCGCTGGAGATCTTGTTCTTCGGGTTCTTCGGGTCGTCGAGCTTGAACTGCCGGTTGACCGCGAGCGCCCGCACCCGGCCGGTGCCCGGCTCGATCACCGCGACCATTGCCGCTTCCTTGCTGTTCACGCTCTTGGCCTTACGGACCGCCTTGTCCGCGGCGCGCTGCGCCTGGATGTCGATCGAGGTCACGACGTTGTAGCCGCCGCTCTTCAATCGGCGTTCCCGGTCGTAGCGGGTCGAGCCGAACGTCTCCTGATCCAGCCACCAGCGGTAGAAGTAGTCGCAGAAGAAGCCCCACTCGTTGACGTTGGCGGCGACGCAGCCGTTCGGGGTGCGCTTGTCCTTCACCTTCAGCTCGACGGCCTTGGCGGCGTCGGCCTCCTGCTGCGTGATGGCCTTGATGTCGACCATGTTCTGGATGACGTAGTTGCGCCGATCCAGCGCGAGCGGGTAACCGAGTTCGGTGGTCGGGTCGTTCGTCGTCGGCGCCTTGACCATGCCGGCCAGCAACGCCGCTTCCTCGATCTTCAGCTTGCTCGGCGGCTTACCGAAGTAGACCTGGCTGGCGGCGTAGATGCCGTACGCGCCGTTGCCGAACGAGGCGAGGTTGAGGTAGCGGGTGAGGATCTCGTCCTTTGAGAATTCCTTGTCGACCTGGAGGGCCAGCCGCATCTCGCGCAGCTTGCGGGCGCTGGTGTCCTCGGTCGCCGCGACGACGTCCGCCGGGTGGGTGGCCGAGTAGGCGATGGCCAGCCGGACGTACTGCATGGTCAGAGTCGATGCGCCCTGCCGGCCGCCGGAGCCCTCGCTCTGGTTGTTGACGAACGCGCGGGCGACACCGTTGATGTCGACGCCGTTGTGCTTGTAGAAGTCATGGTCCTCGGCCGCGATGATGGCCTTCTGCATCGGCACCGAGATGTCGGGGAGCTTCACGTCCCGTCGGTTCTCGTCGTACATCGTCGCGAGCGGTGTCTTGCCGTCCGAGGCCAGCAGGTAGCTGATCTGTGGCGCGCGGGCCACCGTCAGCTCCGTGGGCAGGGCACCGAATGTCTCGGCGCCGGCCTTCGCGGCGAGGCCGGACATCGCTACCGCGGGGAAGGCCGCCGCAGCGACCACCACGCCGGCCAGCAGGCCACATACGAGTAGCGATGCGGCGTTGGTCAGCACATTGTGGTCACGTTTCCGCATCCAGGTCACCTCAGCAGGGTACGCGAGTAGGGAACGAGGGGCGCTGGGGCGTTCTTTCCCCATTTCCTGCGCGCGCTGCCCTCGTTGTGCTAAACGCACGACCCCCGGTACTTGGTTGCGTGTGACAGGGCGTGAGTCTCCTCCGATTCGGTGAGGCCGCGCAGCGTTACCGCCGACCTCGGCGGGGTAACCGGCGGTCGAAGGCCCGGGAAGCCGGGAGTGTCCGGAATGATGGATTTCGCCGACAACGTTGCGTAATCAGTCGACTACAGAGCATGATGGGGGCGGCGACAGCGCCACAATGTCGTCCGCGCCGCCTTGGGGAAGGCAGGCCGGGCGATCGGGGGGAATTGCCGGCTGACGTGCATCGACGAGGTCGGTAGGTACTGCAAGGGGGGACGTGTACACATGGGCATGATCACTGACTGGCCGTCGCTGGCGGCATGTCAGAACGGGGACCCGGACGCGTTGTTCGTACAGGGCGCCGAACAGAACGTGGCGAAGCGGATCTGCCGGAGCTGCCCAGTTCGGTACGAGTGCCTGGCCGACGCGCTGGACAACCGGATCGAGTTCGGTGTGTGGGGCGGCATGACCGAACGCGAACGGCGGGCGCTCCTGCGTCGTCACCCGCAGGTGACGAGCTGGCGCAAGATGTTCGAGGCCGCGATGAAGAAGAACAGCAAGGACAAGGCCGGCAAGGACAAGATTCTCGTCAGCGCGGCCAACTGACGCCGGTCACGGCCGGCTGATCGCCGCGCCGATCGTCCGTAGCCCGTCGACGTCGTGGACGTCGGCGGGCTGCGCCGTGACCGAAACCGCCGGCACGGCCGGGAACGCCTCGGTGAAGCGCGCGGCGACCTGCTGCTCGCGTACCGCCTGGCGAGCCAGCGTCGCGTGCGCCCGCAGCACGTCGGCGGTGGCCTCATGCCCACCCAGCTCGGTCAGCCGCTCGGCGGCGACCCGGCTCTGCTCGGCGTCCAACTCCGGGACAGCCGGGCGGTGCACCCGGTTGAGCACCAGGCCGGCCAGCGGCATCCGCTCGTCCCGCAGCCGGCCCGCGAAGTAGGCGGCCTCCCGGACCGCGTCCGGCTCCGGCGTCGCGACCAGCAGAAAGGCCGTCTCCCGGGCCTGAAGGATGCGGTACGTCTGCTCGGCGCGCTGCCGGAAACCACCGAACATCGAGTCCAGTGCGGCCACGAAGCCGGACAGGTCGGTGAGCAGCTGCGCGCCGAGCACCTTCTGCACCACCTTCGAGAACATTCCGAACGATGCCGTGACCAGGCTGAACATGCTCCGGCCACCGCTGCGCGCCGGGGCCAGCAGCAGTCGCAGCATCCGGCCGTCGAGGAAACGGGAGAGCCGAGCCGGCGCGTCCAGGAAGTCCAGTGCCGAGCGGGACGGTGGAGTGTCCACCACGATCAGGTCCCACTCGCCCCGGGCGTGCAGCTGGCCCAGCTTCTCCATCGCCATGTATTCCTGCGTGCCGGCGAAGGTCGAGCTCATCGCCTGGTAGAACGGGTTCGCGAAGATCTCCGCGGCCTTCGTCGGGTCGGTGTGCTGCAACACCACGTCGTCGAAGGTGCGCTTCATGTCGAGCATCATGGCGTGCAGCTCGCCGCCGCTGCTCTCGACGTCGATCCCCTTGACCTGGCGAGGGGTGTTGTCCAGCTCGGTCAGGCCCAGCGACTGGGCCAGCCGGCGGGCCGGGTCGATGGTGAGCACCACTGTGCGCCGGCCGTGGTGCTCGGCAGCCCGCAGCGCCAGCGCCGCGGCCGTGGTCGTCTTCCCCACTCCGCCGGCACCGCAGCACACGATGATCCGCACGCCGGGGTCGGCGAGGATCTGGTCGACGTCCAGCTGCGGCGCCGCGTCTTCGGAAGGCACCAATCGAGCGTAACGGGCCGGTGGGTCCGCGCGCCCGTGCTGCGCTCAGGTGTGAGTCATTCGGCGCGGACGAGGGCCTGGGCCAGCGTCGCGAGCCCCGCCCGATCCACCCCGTCGGGCAGCAACGGCAGCTCGATCATCGGCAGCCCCAACTCCACCAGGTCGGCGCGGAGCGAATCCTCCAGTTCGCGGCGGATGAGCTGGTCACGCGCCTCATCGTGCAGTCCGGCCACGATGTCCCGATCGGCCGGCAGCCCGGCGGCGACCAGCCCGCGCTTCAACTCCGCGGCGGTGACCGCAGGCCCTGCGGGCTGCGGGGGTCGGACTCCGTTGACGAGCACCTTCCCGACGCCGAAGCCGAGGGCGGTCAGGTCGGCGATCGCGTCGACCGTCTCCTGGATCGGCATCTCCTCCAGCAGCGTGACCACGTGCACCGATGTCATCGGGGACCGCAGCAACGCGGCGACCCCCTCGCTCTGGGTCTTGATCGGGCCCACCTTGGCCAGCCGGGCGGTCTCCGCCGTCACGTTGAGGAACCGGCCGATCCGCCCGGTCGGCGGGGCGTCCAGCACCACAGCGTCGTACGCGCGCCGCTGCCCGGTGGTGCGGGTGGTGGCCTCCTTCACCTTGCCGGTGAGGAGAACGTCCCGCAGGCCGGGCGCGATGGTGGTGGCGAAGTCGATGGCGCCGAGCTTGCGTAGTGCCCGGCCCGCCGCGCCCAGTTTGTAGAACATGTCCAGGTACTCGAGCAGCGCCTCCTCGGCGTCCACAGCGAGAGCGCGCACCTCACCGCCGTCCGACGCGTCGGCGAGGTGCCGCTCCTCGTAGGGCAGCGGTTCGATGCCGAACAGCTGGGCGATGCCCTGCCGCCCCTCGACCTCGACCAGCAGGGTGCGCCGGCCACCAGCGGCGAGCGCGAGGGCCAGCGCCGCGGCCACGCTGGTCTTACCGGTGCCGCCCTTGCCGGTCACCACGTGGAGACGGGCGGGCCATCCGGCACCGGCCGGATCGATCGGACGCTCAGCTGCACACACCCGTCGAGCCTATCCAGGCTGGGCGGTCAGGCGACCTCGCAGACCCACCAACCCGTCTTCTGCACCACAGTGAAGCGCAACTCCTGGTCGGCTACCTTCTCGTCGGCGGTGGTCATGGTGAGCCGGGTGGAGACGGTGGCCCGTTCCCCGGTCTGGTTGTCCACCTTCGGGGTGGTCCACCGGAAGCGCGGGTTCTGGTAGGTGGAGGCGTACTTCTCCACCTCGGCCACCTTCGCGGCGATCTTCTCGTCGTCGCGGGAGGCGGCGCAGACGCGACTGGCCGCCTTGGTCGCGTCGCGATCCTTGTAGACCGCTGTGAGGAACTCGTCGACGGCGACCGCCGGCTCCTTGGCGCCCTCGCCGGTCTCGGTATCGCGCAGGGTCAAGAAGGCCACCACCCCGCCGCCCACGCAGAGCACCATGATCACGACCAGGGCGATCGCCGCGATCAGCAGACCGCGCTTCTTCTTCGGCTCGGCCGCGCCCTGATACGGCGGGTAGGCCGGCGGGGCCGGGGGGATCGACGAGGGGTTCGGGGCGCCCGGCTGCGTCGGTGCGGTGGCCGAGGTGGGGCCGCCAGGCCCTTCCGGCTGCCCCGCGCCAGCGGGCTGGCCGGGGAAGGCTGGCTGGCCGGGGCCGGTCTGCTGCCCGGGGAAGGCCGGTGAGGTGGGGGCGGCGGGGAGCGCCGGTTGGGCGGAAGAGGCGGGGAGGGCGAGCTGCCCGGGCGGTGGAGCGGGGGTTGGCTGGCTGGGGATGCCCGGCGCGCCGGGCTGACCGGCGGGATCCGGGTGGGCCGGCGGGTGAGCGGGTTTGCCGGCCTGGTCGCCGCTGGGCGGGTGGGTCATGTCGTTCCCCCAGGGGTGCGGCGCCCGCCGCCACCCCTGGCGCCGAGCGTGATCGAGCGGGCGGCCGGGCGCAGCGCGACCGTCCGACCGGAAGGGTAGCGGTCGATGACCGCATCGGTGTCGCCCCTGCCTGTCGGGCGACCCAGCAATCCGGTGAGCGGTACCCACGTCGGTTTCGGTGTCAGGCCCCCGACCTGCGGTGTGTCGCATATGTGACTGTTGGTAGCCTCTTGTGCGCGTCCTGTTGGCGGGACCGTGGCCACAGACCTATTTTCGTCCCGGTGCGGGGGCCGGAACGGACGAATGGGTCCGGGCCGGAAGCATGGTCCGAGAGGTACGACCGGAGGCAGTGCATGCGCGACGCGGACAACATCCCTCGCACCCAGTTCCCGACGAACGACCGGGCTCGCCGGGCCGGGTCCGTGGTCGAGGCCGGCGGGCAGGTCACCAACCAGCCGATCAACGAACGGTCGTACCGCCGGATGCCGGATCAGGCGGAGTCAGCCCGGGTGCCGAGCCAGCCCGCCGAGCGGACGCGCGAGGACGACGAGCCGGGCTTCGTCATCCACCTGCCGATCCGGGTGCCGAATCTGGCGGCGGCGACAGTGCTGGCCGGCCGGGTCGCGGTGTCCCTGGGCTTCCTGCCCGAGTTGGACGCCGGCGAGACCACCGTCTCCAACGCCGACGATCAGAACAACCGGCACCGGGTCTTCTGTGACCTGCTGCTGCCCGACCGGTCCCGCTGCCCGCAGGGGTACGAGCACGAAGGGCGCTGCGGGGAGCTGCCGGCCGCGCCGGAGCAGCGTCCCGTACCTCGTCCGGCCAGCGGACCGTAGGCTGTCCCTCGAACAATTCCGCACCGAGAGGGAGCCCTTCAGCGATGCAGAAGTGGGAATACTCCACGGTCCCGCTGCTGGTCCACGCGACCAAGCAGATCCTCGACAACTGGGGCGAGGACGGGTGGGAGCTCGTCGCCGTGGTCCCCGGCCCGAACCCGGACCAGCTGGTCGCCTACCTGAAGCGGCCCAAGGCGTGAGCAACGGTCCGCACGCGAAGCTCGCCGAGCTGGGTCTCGAACTGCCCGAGGTCGTACCGCCGGTGGCCAGCTACGTCCCGGCCGTGCAGTCCGGGCAGCATGTGTACGTTTCCGGCCAGTTGCCGATGGCCGAGGGCAAGTTGCTGGCGACCGGCAAGGTCGGCGCCGGGATCTCCGCCGAGCAGGCGAAGGATCTGGCCCAGCGGTGCGCGCTGAACGCGCTGGCCGCTGTCGACTCGCTGGTCGGCCTGGAGAACGTGGTCAAGGTGGTCAAGGTGACCGGGTTCGTGGCCTCCGCGCCCGGCTTCACCGGTCAGCCCGCCGTGATCAACGGTGCCTCCGACCTCTTCGGCACCGTCTTCGGGGAGGCCGGCCGCCACGCGCGCAGCGCGGTGGGCGTGGCCGAGTTGCCCCTGGACGCCCCGGTGGAGATCGAGCTGATCGTCGAGGTCGCCTGACGCGTCCCCTCCGCCCCGCGATCTTGCACTTTCTGCTCGGACGAAAGCCCTGAAAGGGGATGAATCAGGGGCCGCAAGTGCAAGATCGCGGGGTGTGGCGGGCGGGGTCGTACGATCGCAGCCATGAGCGGGCACGTGACGGGGGCGGTGGCGGCGCTTGCCGACGAACTGCCCCGCTGGGTCTCACTGCTGCGTGCGCCGAACCCGGGGCCGATGACCCTCGACGGCACCAACACCTGGGTGCTGCGCGCTCCAGCGGCAGAGTCCGGCATCGTCGTCGACCCGGGGCCGGCCGACGAGGGGCACCTGACCCGGATCGCCGAGCACGGCCCGGTCGGACTGATCCTGATCACCCACGGCCATCCCGACCACACCGAGGGCGCGGCCCGGCTGAGTGAGCTGCTCGGCGGCGTGCACGTGCTCGCCGTCGACGCGGCGCACACCATCGGCGGCGAGCCGCTGACCGAGCCGGGCGAGCACTTCGGCGGCTTCGGTCTGACGGTCAGTCTGCTGGAGACTCCGGGGCACACCGCCGATTCGGTCTGCTTCCTGGTCGAACACGACGACGAGCGGGTGGTGCTCACCGGTGACACCATCCTCGGCCGGGGCACCACAGTGGTCGCCCACCCCGACGGGCACCTCGGTGACTACCTGGGCAGCCTGGAGTTGCTGTCCGCGTACCGGGGGATCCCGGCGCTGCCCGGACACGGCCCGGCGCTGGCCGACTGCGCCGCCGCTGCCGACTTCTACCTCGCCCACCGCCGGGCCCGGCTCGACCAGGTCCGGGCGGCGGTCGCCGCCGGCGCCCACACCCCCGCGGACGTGGTGGCGGCGGTCTACGCGGACGTGGACCGCTCGCTCTGGTGGGCGGCCGAATGGTCGGTCCGGGCCCAGTTGGAGTATCTGGGCGTCGACACCGGGGAATCCGCGCCCGGGGTCAGTGGGTTGGAGCACATGTGACCTGCCCCGTGTGTGGAACCGTTGCCGTTCCCGGCGCGCGGTTCTGCCACAACTGTGGCGCCGCGCTGCCGGCCGCCGCCACGTTGCCGGCGGCCGAGCGCCGGGTGGTCACAGTGCTCTTCGGTGACCTCTCCGAGTTCACCTCCTGGTCGGAGGACCTCGACCCGGAACGCGTCGGCGCGGTCACCGACCGGGTGCTCGCCGCCCTCGCCGGCGCGGTGAAGACGTTCGGCGGGCACGTCGACAAGCTGACCGGTGACGGCATCATGGCGGTCTTCGGCGCCCCGGTGGCGCACGAGGACGACGCCGAACGCGCCGTCCGGGCCGCCCTGTCCATGCAACGGGCCGTCCGCCGGGTGCTCGACGACGAGCGGGGCGGCGGCGCGCCGCTCGGGCTGCGGGTCGGGCTGAACACCGGCGACGTCATCGCGGGCATCCAGGCCGCGATTGAATACACGGTCATCGGCGACACTGTGAACACCGCCGCGCGGTTCTCCGACGCCGCAGCTGTGGGGGCCGTCTACGCCGGTGGACGCACCGCCGCGGCCACCCGGCACGTCGCCTCCTGGCGGGCGCTGCGCCCGCTGCGGCTCAAGGGCAAGCGTGAGCCGGTCGAGGCGTACGAGCTGCTGGGTCTGCTGGACGCGCCGGGCACCCGCTCGGGGCTCGGCGACGAGGCGCCGTACGTCGGCCGGGAGACGGAGATCGGCCGGATCGCCGGGCGCCTCGCCGAGGTGATCGACCAGGGCGACCCACGGGTGCTGCTGATGACCGCCGAGGCGGGCATCGGCAAGTCCCGGTTCGCCGCCGAGGTGGAGCGCCTCGCCGCCGGGTACGACGTCGGTGCCGGCCGGTATGCGGCACACACCGGTGCCCGGGTGCTCTCGGTGCGGTGTGCCGCGTTCGGGGAGCGGCGACGGCTCGCGCCCCTGGCCGACCTGGTACGGGCCGCCGTCGGCCTGCCCAGCGACGCGTCCACAGCGCTGACCCGCCCGGCGGTCGAGGAGCGGCTGCGCCGGCTTGGGCAGCGGCTCGCGCGCTCCGGTGCGGAGACACCGCCGATCGCCACGGAGCAGCTGCTCGCCCTGCTCGGCTACGCCGAACTCCCGGTGCACGGCGGCACCGACAGCGGCGAGTGGGGCGGATCGGGCACTCCGGCCGCGGACGCCGAGGTGGTTCCGAACGCGGTCGCCGACCTGCTCAGCGGTCTCGCCTCGGAGGCGCCGCTGGTGATCGTGGTGGACGACCTGCACGATGCCACCGCCGAGACGATCAGTGCCCTCGGTTTGACCCTGTCCAGGCTCACCGGCCCGGTGCTGGTGCTGCTGCTCGGCCGCCCCGAGTTGGTGCGTACCGCTGGCGCGCTGACCCGTGTCGCGGACGCCGAGGTGCACTCGCTGCCGCCGCTGCGCGGTGCCGACGCGGCCCGGCTGCTCACGACCTACCTCGGCGGCGGCAAGTTGCCGCAGGCCGACACCGACCGGTTGCTCGCCACCGCGCAGGGCAATCCGTTCTACCTGGCCGAGCTGGTCACCCTGCTGATCGAGCGGGGCGCGCTCACCACCGAATCGGTGCGCGGCACCGCCTCGGCGCGGGGTGCCGCCGCGGAGCGGCCTGGCTCCGGCGAACGGGAGCAGAGCGGGTCGACCTCCTGGCGGTTGGTGCCCGGTTCGTTGGGCAGCCGACTGCTCTCCCGGGACCTCGCCGCCGTGCTGGCGGCCCGGATCGACGCGTTGCCGCCGGACGCCCGGTCGGTGCTGCGCGACGCCGCGGTCACCGGTGACACGGTGCCGACCGGCGCGTTGGAGGCGATGCGGGAGCAGCGCGGCGGTCGCGACGGCCGGCCGTCGGCAGTTGTCGCGGTCGAGCTCGACCGGGCGGTCGAGGAGTTGCTGCAACGCCGCATGCTGCACCGCTCGCGTGTCGGCTACTCGTTCGCCACACCGCTCATGCGGGAGGCCGCGTACGCCGGGGTGAGCAAGGCCGAGTTGGCCGAGCGGCACGCAGCGCTGGCCCGCTGGGCGGCGCCGACGGACGAGACCACGCCCAGCACTGTGGGCGGGTTCACCGACGAGGCCCGGGACGACTTCGTGGCGACGCACGTCGAGCGGGCCGCCACGCTCGCCGACGCGGTGAAGCTCCGCCCGGACGCGCCGGCCCGGGCGGTGGTTCCGCTCGGCGTCGCCGCGCTCGGCCGGGCCGCCCGCCGGTCGCTCTCCGCCGGTGAGCCGGCAATGGCCGTCGAGTACGCCGAGCGCGCCACCGAACTGGCCCGCGACGGGGTGCCGGCAACCGATCGGGTGGTGCACGCGCGGGCGTTGCTCCAGGTCGGCCGGGTCTCCGACGCGTTGGCGTACGCCGAGAAGATCGCCGCGAACGCGGGGGACGAGGTCACCCGGGTCAGCGCCCTGCTGTTGGCGGGGCAGGCCCAGGAGACCCTCGGCGACCAGGGCCGGGCGGTGACCGCCTGGCAGGAGGCGTTGCAGGTGGCCACCGAGGGCCGGCTGCCCACGCAGCGCGCCACGGCGATGCGCCGGCTCGGCATGGCCGACTTCGTGGCGGGGCGGCTGAGTCAGGCGAGCAGCCGGTTGGCGGCCGCGTACCAGGTCAGCCTCGGTGCGCAGGACCGACGCGGGCAGGCGTGGTCCCTGCAGAACCTAGCCTGGGTGACCACCAC
The DNA here is from genome assembly GCF_040607155.1 of Micromonospora sp. NPDC005324. Lineage (NCBI taxonomy): Bacteria > Bacillati > Actinomycetota > Actinomycetes > Micromonosporales > Micromonosporaceae > Micromonospora > Micromonospora sp. NPDC005324. The sequence goes on from NZ_JBEXGE010000001.1 coordinate 59,878, forward strand.
CCGGGGTGACTTCGCCGGGACCGACGCGGTGCTCGGCCGGGCCGCCCGGCTCTTCGCCGAGCTGAAGGACCCGTACGGGAGGGCCTGGCTGCGCGGCACCACGGCGTTCGCCCGGCTGCTCGCCGGCCGGCTGCGCGAGGCGTGTCGGATGGCGCAGGTGTTCCTGCCGTTCGGCGAGCGGGTCGGTGAGGCGTGGGCGGTGGGCACGTTGCGCGCGGTGGCGGCGTTCGCCACGGCCGAGCTGGGTGACCTGGCCGAGGCGGACCGGGAGGCCCGGCGGGCGTACCGGGAGTTCGCCGCCGCGTCCGACGACTGGGGGCGTGGGTTCGCCCTGGTGGTCAGGGCGGTGGTGGCGCGCGGGTTGGGCGAGCCGGAGCACGCGGCGGACCTGCTCACCGACGCCCTGGCGTACGCGGAGCGCACCTCGCATCCGCTGCTCACCGGGATGGCCGGCACACTGCGTGGCTTCGTCGCGTTGGACATGGGCGACTGCGAGACGGCCGAGCGGGTGGCCCGCGCGGTGCTGACCGCCGTGGAGCCCCACAACCCACAGGCTCCGGCGCAGGTGGCGCCCCGGGTGTTGCTGGCGACGGCCCGTCTCGCCGCCGGCGACTCGGCGACAGCCGTCGGGCTCCTCGCCCCGGTGGCCACGGCCGCCGCGAACGCACCCTCGCTGCTCTTCTCCCGCCGCCAGACGATGGCCCAGTACGCTGCGGCGCTGCTCGCGCACGGTCAGCGGGAGCAGGCGTTGGACTGGGCCCGCCGGGCGGTCACCGCACCGGCCGAGGACGTGCGCAGTCAGGTGATCGCGGCGAGTGTGCTGGCCGAGGCGTTGGCCGCCTGCGGTCGCCCGGCGGAGGCGCTGTCCTGTGCGCAGGAGGCGGTCCGCCTGGCGTACGCCACCGAGCAGCGCAGCGAACGCGCCGCAGCCGACGCCCTCCACACCCGCCTGACCGCCCTGGTCTAACCTCCAGGTTCTGCCGGTTCTGGGGATGTGGTGGTCGGGGTGAGCGGCTAGCGTGTCACCACCGCGTACGGGTCCACAATGGTGACCGTCGCCGTGCCTGGGGAGGCCCTTCATGAAGCTGCCGCGATCCATCGCGGGCTGGACCATCGCGGTCTTCGGCGTGTTGGCGCTGGTGATGGGCGCGGTTGGGCTGCTCTGGCCGGAGGCGCAGCTACGCATGCTCGGGTTCGAGGTGCCGGCGACGCGAGCCGTCGGCGACCACACCGGGACGTTCCTGCTGGCGTCGTCGATGGCGGCCTTCAACATGGGCGTCTACTACCTGCTCGCCACCGTGACCGAGTGGCGGGCGTTCTACCGGTTCACAGTGGTCTTCCGACTGGTCACGTTCACCGTGTTCACCATCGCGGTGCTGGCCGACATCGCTCCCGACCGGTTCTTCGGGGTGGCGGCGTGGGAGGGGCTGGGCGCTGTGGCCACCGCCATCGGTCTGCGTCTGGACGCCCGCCGGGGCATCCCGGCCGGCGGGGTCGGATCGTCCGAGGGTGCCGGGACGACTGCGGTCGCCGAGGAGGGTACCGGTCCCGCCGGTGCGGCTCCGGCGGACGCGGTGCGCTGAGCCATCGGTCGGGTTGGGTATTTTCGAGCGGTGACCGACACCCCGACCGGCGGCCTGCCAGTGCCGATCGTGCCCGGCCTGACCGATTTGCGGGTCTTTGCCCGGGGCGGATACGCGACCGTCTACCAGGCCACCCAGATCTCCGTGGGTCGCGAGGTCGCCGTCAAGGTGGAGAACCGGACGCTGGACAGCGAGCGGGATCAGGCCCGGTTCCTGCGCGAGGCGCGGGCGGCCGGCCGGATGTCGTCCCACCCGCACGTGGTGGACCTCTTCGACGTGGGGGTCACCATCGATCAGCACCCCTACCTGATCATGGAGCTCTGTGACGGCTCGTACGCCGAACGGATGCGCACCTCGCCGCTCGGCCCGGTGGAGGCCCGCGACCTCGGCATCAAGATCGCGGACGCGCTGGCCCACTCGCACGCCGCCGGGGTGCTGCACCGGGACGTGAAACCGGCCAACATCCTCTACTCGCCCTTCAACTCGGCGGTGCTCGCCGACTTCGGGCTCGCCGTCCTCGCCGAGCACCGGGACGCCTCGGTCACCCTGGAGGTGCTCACCCCGGCGTACGCGCCGCCGGAGATGTTCAGCCACAGCCCGCCGTCGCCGGCCGTCGACGTGTACGCGCTCTGCGCCACGCTCTACGCGGTGATGCACGGCCGGCCGCCGCGCTGGCAGTCCGAGCGCAACCCGAGCCTGGTCACAGTGCTGGAGATGTTCAACCAGCCGCTCCCCGCCCTACCCGGGGTGCCGGACGAGCTGATCGACGTGCTGCGCGTCGGCATGGCCAACGATCCGGGCGAGCGCCCCTCCGCCCTGGAGTTGCACGACCTGCTCACCAACCTGCCCCTCGGCTCGCCGGCGACACCGGTCAGCGGCGCTCCGGTCAGCGGTGCAGGGACGCTCTCCGGCCCGTACGCGGCCAGCCAGCCGGTGCCCCGATCGGCCATCGAGGACACGCAGGGAGCAGTCCCCGCCGGTCGGCGTTGGCGGCGCTGGCTCTTCGGCGGCGCCGGGGTGCTCGCGCTCGCCGCCTCCGCGACCGCGGGGGCCTGGGTCGCCGACCGGGCGCCACCACCCGCCCCGTACCCGTCGGCCACCCAGATCGCCGCACCGGCGACCGGGCCGTTGCCCGGCTGCGCTACCGGCACCGGTGCGCCCACCGCCCTGCCCGAGGGTGCCCGGTGTCTGCCCGAGCTGGAGTGTTTCGGCCCGATGCGGATCCGTGGCAGCCGCGCCGAGGCGGCCCGGCTGTCCTGCGCCGGCCGACACACCTGGGAGACGTACGCCGAGGGCATCCTGCCGGTGTCGCTGGTCGGGGCCGACTACGACGAGGTGGCCGCCGCTGAGCCGGTGCGTCAGGTGTGCAGCGCCACGACGTTCCGGTTGACCACCGGGATCGCCGAGGCGACCGGATGGCACCTGGAGGTGCTACCGCCGGTCGACGGCAGCATCGACCGGACCTACCGGTGTCTGGCGGGGCGCGGCGTGGACGCGCTCTCCGCACCCACGCTCACCGGCCGCTGAGCCCGTTCGGCCCGCGTCGGCGGTCACGCACCGCACGCAACGCGTCCCGGGGGTCCAGGGCGTCGAGGGTGTCCGCGTCGATCCCGTACGGCAACAGCTCGGGCGGCCCGACGGCAGCCGACCGGTCCGCCGGCTCTGGATCGTCGACCTGACGGGCAGCGGAGACCGCTACCCCGGCGATCATTGTCATGAGCACGCAAAGTAGCGCGAGAACCACGCCGAGGAGGTCCTGTCGGCGCCACACGACCAGCATGACCAGCGGCGCGAGGGCTCCCAGCGCCGCGAGCACCGCGACCGTGCGCGCATCGGGTCTGGACAATCGACTCACCCGTCCAGCATGTCGTGACGAGACCGGCTGTCAACCGCAGAGCCGACCGCCGCGCCGATCGACGTCGATCCGAGCGGCCCACTCGACATGGTTCACCGCACCCACACGGATTCGACAGGAACGGCTACTCTCGGTGTTCCGCAGGCTCTTCCGGCAGCGAGGTCGCCCATGAACTCAGGCAGTTCGCAGTCCCGGCTCCGCTCGATCGCGTCGACGCTGGCGGTCGCTCTCACTCTCGTGCTCGCCGCCGCGGCCGGTTGCGACAGCCGGAAGGAACCGGAGCTGCCTTCCGTGCAGGAGAAGATGCGTGAGACACACATCTACGGTCAGTCGAAACTGCGGGTCGGCGTCGCCACCAACGAGCCGTTGATGAGCGAGCTGCGCAACGGCAAGCCGGTCGGCTTCGATGTCGAGATCGCCCGGTACATCGCGGCCTCCCTTGGCTACGAGGGGGATCAGCGGCTGGAGTTCGTACCGGTGGCCACCGAGGAACGGATCCCCGCGCTACAGGGCGGGACGGTCGACCTCGTGGTGTCCAGCTTCTCCATCACCGAGGAGCGCAAGAAGGTGGTGAGCTTCGCGGGGCCGTACTTCGTCACCACCCAGGAGGTGATGGTGCCGGCCCGGTTGAAAGGCAGGATCAGCACGATTGAGGACCTCCGTAACCCGGACTTCAAGATCTGCACGAGCGGCGGCTCCACCTCCGAGGCGGAGCTGGGGAGCCACCAGGTCAAGGCGCTGGTCGTGAAGACCGTCGGGGACTGCGTCGCCGGCATCCGAACGGGCCGCTACGACGCGGTCAGCTCCGACGAGACGATCCTCGCCGGTTTCCTGGCGCGCCACCCGAAGGAGTTCGAGATCGTCGACATGCCCTTCGGCACCAGCGAGTTGCTGGGCATCGGCGTGCCGATCGGTGATCCCGCCCTGCGCGACCTGGTCGCGTTCTTCCTGCAGAAGAGCTACCAGCAGGGGCGCGACGATCAGGCGACCCCCTGGCAGACCGCGTACAACCGGACCCTGGGCCCCTGGCTGAAGGCCGAGAAGCGCCAGCCGCAGCCGCTGGAGGTGCCGAAGCTTGTCGACTTCGACGACAAGGCGCCCGCGAAGTGAGCGCGGCGCCGACCGCCACCGGCGGCGACGGGCCGGTCCCGCCGCCCCGCACGTCGGTGCCCGGCGGCGCCGCGTCGACAATCGACGGTACGGCCGCAGCGTCGCCGGCCGTCGATCGTCCATCGGGCGGCGCGGAGGGTGAGGGTGTCTGGCCGGCCGCCGTGCCGGTCGCCGAACCGGCCGAGCCGGTCGTCGCCGCGGTCGAGCCCGGGCGGGTCCGTTGGGATCCGGCGGAGCGGCGCGCCCGCGCCAGCCAGTCGTTCTGGACGGCAGTGGTGGGCGTACCGGCGATCTTCTCGGTGCTCCGCCTCGGTGTGGAGGCCGGCGGGGAGCTCCAGACCACTCTGCTGCTGGTGGCCAACGTCGGGCCGGTCAACCTGCTCGCCGGTTTCCTGACCACGGCGGCCCGGCTGCTCTCCACCGGGCTGGTCGCGGTCTTCGCGCTCGGCGCGGTGCTGGCCGTGAGCGCGGATCGACTTCCGCCGGGCACCCGTCGCCGCCCGCTCTTCGCCCGCTGGGCCGACATCACCCCGGCCTGGGTGGTGCTGGCCAGCTTCCTGCTCGCCTTGATCACCTGGCCGTTGCTCTACCTTCCGCTGCTGTTGCCGGCGTTCGTGGCCGCGTTCCAACTGCGCCCGGGGCGGCTGCACGAGCGGGTGGTGCCTCGGCTGCTGCTGATCGGCGCGCTGCTCGCCGGGTACGGCTGGCTGATGCTGCCCACGATGCGCGACGCCATGCGGCAGGGCGACGAGTGGCTGGTGCTGGCGCTCATCGTGGTGCCTCCGCTGCTGGCCCTGTTCATCGCGGGGCCGCTGCCGGGCATGGTGATCCGACCGCTGGCGTCCGTGACCGAGGTGGCTGTGCTGGCCACCCTGATCTGGGCCGCGGTGCCGGTGATCACCACACCGGTGTTGCCGCTGACAGTCACCACAGTGGGCCCGGAGAGTGGGCCCACCGAGGACGTACGCGGGCACGTGGTCACCACCGACGACGTCAACATGGTGATCCTTCAGGAGCGGGGCGGCGTCCGGTACGTTCCGGTCGGTCTGGTCCGCGCCCAGGTGCTCTGCCCGGGCGAGGAGGAGTTGCCCCGCCACCAACTGCGCATTCACGACTTCCACGTCGAGGATTCGCTGTTGGAGGGCATGGGTCGTCGGGTCCGCCCGGTCCACCGCGTCGACGCCGCCTGCCGTACCCCAGCCTGACGCCTGTCTGAAGAGAGCAGCGGCTACCGTGCCCGGCGGTTGGCCCGCACGAGCGCGACGGTGGCCACCGGCACGCTGACCGCGCCGAAGGCCGCGACCCCGGCGAGCAGGTAGGCCACGCGGTGGTTCTGCGGAGCGCGGCGGTCGGCCACCTCCGCCTCCGGGTCCTGCGGGTCGTAGACGATCGGGATCTCGTCGCCCACCGCCGGAGCAGCACCCGGTGGCTCGTCGCCCTGACCGACAAGCGTCTGCGCCCGCTGCCCGTCCGGGGTCTCGAACTCGACGTGGATGCGGCCCTTGTTGACCTTGACGACCTGGGCGGTGGCCTCCACCCCCCGATCCTGTAGTGCCTGGTCGTTACTCCACACCGTCCAGGCGGCGATGGCTAAGCCGATGACGACGACGAGGCCGAGCCCGGCGAACAGTGCCGGCGGGCGACGGGTTCGCAGCAGATCCATGCCGCTCTCCATGTCCGGCGGGGCGAGCCGGTAAACACGATACGAATCGCGGCGAGAACCGTCGATCTTGCCCCAGGCGGGCGGCCGGCAGACGGGGCGAGCGCGTCAGTACGACTTGTCCTGGCCGAGGACGTGCTGGGCCACGAAGTTGAGGATCATCTCGCGGCTGACCGGGGCGATCCGGCCGGCCCGGACCGCGCCGAGCAGGGTCGCCACCCCGTACTCGGTGGTCATGCCGGCGCCACCGAGCGCCTGCACGGCGGTGTCCACGGCGAGCGCGGCGGCCTCCCCGGCCGCGTACTTGGCCATGTTGCCCGCCACCCCGGCCTCCAGGTCGCGGCCGGCGTCGTACAGGGTGGCCGCCTTCTGGATCATGAGGCGGGCCAGCTCCACCTGCACCGCCGCGTGCGCCAGCGGGTGCGACACCCCCTGATGTGAGCCGATGCTCCGACCACCCCAGACCTTGCGGGTGGCGGTGTACTCACTCGCCCGCTCGATGGCGTACCGGCCGGTGCCAGCACCCATCGCGGCCACCGTGATCCGCTCCGGGTTGAGCCCGGCGAAGAGGGCCGGCAGCCCGGCGTCCAGCGACTCACCGAGCAGCGCGTCGGCTGGCACCCGCACGTCGTCCAGGTAGAGCAGGAACTGGTTCTCCGGGGACACGATCTCCAGGTCCAGCTTGGACCTGGTCAACCCGGCCGCGTCGGTCGGCACCAGGAACAGTGCCGGCTTGAGCTTCTGCGGAGACGCATCCGCTGAACCGGCTGGGCCGTCATCGACGGCGACACGGGCCACCACCAGCACGTGACCGGCCTCGTCGACGCCGGAGATGTAGCACTTGCGGCCGTTGAGCAGCCAGCCGTCGCCGTCGCGGCGAGCCACGGTGCCGAGCCGGTGGAAGTTGGAACCGGCCTCCGGCTCGGTGATCGCGAAGACGATCTTCTGGGAGCCGTCGGCGAGGCCCGGCAGGTGCCGCTTGCGCTGCTCCTCGGTGCCGTGCCGACTCAGCACTGTCGCCGCGATGGCGGGGGAGACCACCAGCAGCAGCAACGGGCAACCCGCCGCCGCCAACTCCTCGCAGACGATGGCCAGCTCGGTGATGCCGCCGCCCCCGCCGCCGTACTCGGTGGGGATGTTGACCCCCAGGTAGCCGAGCCGTCCGGCCTCCGCCCAGAGTTCGGTGGTGTGCTCCTCCGATTTGGCTTTCGCTACGAAGTAGGAGTGACCGTAGCGGCGGCCGAGCGCCCGCACGGCGTCGCGCAGCTGGTCCTGCTCGGGGGTGAGGTCGAAGGTCATCGGGGATCCTTTTCGTCGACAACTGCCAACACGGCGCCCGTCTGCACCTGACCGCCGGTCGGCACCGGCAGCTCGGCGACCACGCCGTCGATCGGGGCGAGCACGGGATGTTCCAGCTTCATCGCTTCCAGCGTGAGCAGCGGTTCGCCGGCCGCGACCCGCTGGCCGACCTCGACGTGCACCCGGGTCACCACGCCGGGCAGCGGCGCAAGCAGCGACCCGGCCGCCACCGCCGCTGTGGGCAGCGGGAGACGCGGCAGCTCGGCCAGGCTCGCCGCCCCGTCCGGGCCGTCCACGAAGACAGCCGACCCCACCCGGTGTACGCGGTACCCGCGCCGAACCCCGTCGACGTCGAGCACCACCCGATCCGGGGTGGCCTCGACAAGCGCCACGGCAGGTGCCGTCGGCCGCTCGGCGGAGTCCTCGGCCGGTGACGCGCTGGACCAGTCGGCGAGCCCGCCGGTCCGGTCCAGGCGGTAGCGGATCTCGATCTCGTCGCCGTCCGGCCCGGTGAACCGGGTGACCTGCGGGATTGCTGGCACGTTGCGCCAACCCGAGGGAAGCCCACCCAGCACCGGTGCGGTCGCTCGGCGCTGGGCGGCGCCCGCCAGCGCGGCGGCGAGGGCGGTGATCGGCAGTTGGTCGGCGGGGAGCAGCGGGGCGAAGACCTCCGGGTGCCGGTCCAGGAAACCGGTGTCGATCTCCGCCGCCGCGAACTCCGGGCTGCGCAGCACCCGGACCAGCAGATCACGGTTGGTGGCCACCCCGTGCACCTCGGCCCGAGCCAGGGCACCTGCCAGGGCCCGAGCCGCCTCGGCCCGGGTCGGTGCCACGGCGATCAGCTTCGCGAGCAGCGAGTCGTAGTGCACTCCCACCACCGAGCCCGCCACCACGCCGGAGTCGAGCCGCAGGCCCGCCCGTTGGATCCAGCCGAACTCGCGGTCCACCCCCGGCACGTCGAAGCGGTGCAGGGTGCCCGTTGCGGGCCGCCAGCCCTGCGCCGGCTCCTCGGCGCACAGCCGTACCTCGATCGCGTAGCCGCGTGTGGCCGGGTAGTGGTGATGTGCGGGCAGCGGTGCGCCCTCGGCCACCAGCAGCTGCATCCGGACCAGGTCCAGCCCGGCCGGCGTGACCAACTCGGTGACGGGGTGCTCCACCTGGAGTCGGGTGTTCATCTCCAGAAAGAAGAACTCGCCGGTCGGTGCCAGCAGGAACTCGACAGTGCCGGCCCCCACGTAGTCGACCGCCCGCCCAGCAGCCATTGCCGTCTCGTGCAGCCGATCATGCAGCCCCGGCGGGAGATCACCCGGAGCCTCCTCGATGATCTTCTGGTGTCGGCGCTGGATCGAGCACTCCCGGACGCCGAGCACCTGCACGGTGCCGTGGGTGTCACCGAAGATCTGCACCTCGACGTGCCGGCCGCGCTCGACGTACCGCTCGATGAAGACCGTGCCGTCGCCGAACGCGGCAGCCGCCTCGCGGCGCGCGGAGGCCACGGCCTCGGCCAGTTCCTCGGCGGCCCGGACGATCCGCATACCCCGGCCGCCACCGCCGGCGGACGCCTTCACCAGCACCGGGAAGTCCGCGATCTCGTCGGTGTCGGTCCAGCTCGGCAGCATCGGCACGCCCGCCTCGGCGAGCAACGCCTTCGCCGCCAGCTTGTCGCCCATCGCGGCGATCACATTGGCCGGCGGCCCGACCCAGGTCAGACCGGCGTCGGTCACCGCCGCCGCGAACTCGGCGTTCTCGGCGAGGAACCCGTAGCCGGGGTGGACGGCGTCCGCGCCGCTGCGACGGGCCGCGTCGAGGATCAGATCGACCCGCAGGTACGTCTCGGTCGGCGAACTCCCCGGCAGGCGTACGGCCTGGTCGGCCTCGGCCACGAACGGCGCGTCGGCGTCCGCGTCCGAGTGCACGGCGACGGTCTGCACGCCGAGCGCTCGACAGGTGGCGAAGACCCGACGGGCGATCTCGCCGCGGTTGGCCACGAGCAGTCTGTTGATCATGGTCCCCTGAGCCTGCCTTTCGTTCGCGACTGCGGGACTCCGCTTCGCTGCGTTCCTCGCGCTCACGGTCTACATCCGGAAGACGCCGAAACCGTCGGCGCCCTTCACCGGTCCGTTGTGAATCGCCGAGAGGCAGAGCCCGAGGACGGTCCGGGTGTCCCGAGGGTCGATCACCCCGTCGTCGTAGAGCCGGCCGGAGAGGAAGAGCGCTCCGGACTGCGACTCGATCTGCTGCTCGACCATCAAACGCATCGCCGCGTCGGAATCCTCGTCGTAGTCGCGCCCCCGTGCGGCAGCCGCCTGCCGGGCCACGATCGAGAGCACCCCCGCGAGCTGCGCCGGGCCCATCACCGCCGACTTCGCGTTCGGCCAGGTGAACAGGAACCTGGGCTCGTACGCCCGGCCGCACATGCCGTAGTTGCCCGCGCCGTAGGAGGCGCCCAGGTTCACCGTCAGGTGCGGCACTGTCGAGTTCGACACCGCGTTGATCATCAGGGCGCCGTGCTTGATGATGCCGCGCTGCTCGTACTCGGTGCCGACCATGTAGCCGGTGGTGTTCTGCAAGAAGATCAACGGGGTGTCCGAGGCGTTCGCGAGCTGGATGAACTGGGCCGCCTTCTGTGCCTCCGCGCTGAACAGCACCCCCCGGGCGTTCGCCAGCACACCCACCGGGTACCCGTGCAGCTCGCCCCAACCGGTGACCAGCGCGTCCCCGTACGCCGGCTTGAACTCGTCGAAGTCGCTGCCGTCGAGTATCCGGGCCAGCACCTCCCGGGGGTCGAACGGCACCTTCAGGTCGGCGCTGGCGATGCCGAGCAACTCCTCCGGGTCGTACTTCGGCGGCTGTGGCACCGCCGTCCGCGGCGACGGGCCCTGCTTGCGCCAGTTCAGCCGGCGGACGCACTGCCGGGCCAGCCGTATGCCGTCCCGCTCGTCGGCAGCCAGGTAGTCGGCGAGCCCGGACGTGCCGGCGTGCATCGCCGCGCCACCCAGCGACTCGTCGTCGGTGACCTCGCCGGTCGCCATCTTCACCAGCGGCGGACCGGCCAGGTAGACCTGTGACCGGTCCCGAATCATGATCACGTGGTCGGACATCCCCGGCACGTACGCGCCACCGGCAGTGGCGTTTCCGAAGACCACGCTGACAGTGGGGATGCCGGCCGCCGAGAGCCGGGTGAGGTCACGGAACACCCGACCACCGGGGATGAAGATCTCCGCCTGGGTGGGCAGGTCCGCCCCGGCCGACTCCACCAGGTTGACCATCGGCAAACGGTTGGCCAGGGCGATCTCGCCGGCCCGCCGGGTCTTGGCGAGAGACCACGGGTTGACCGCGCCGCCGCGTACCGTCGGGTCGTTGGCGACGATCAGGCACTCCACGCCCTCGACCACTCCGATGCCGGTGACCACGCTGGCCCCGACCGGGAAGTCCGAGCCGTACGCGGCGACCGGCGACAGCTCCAGGAAGGGGCTGTCGGCGTCCACCAGCAGCTCGATCCGCTCCCGGGGGAGCAGCTTGCCGCGGGCGTGGTGCCGGGTCACGTATTTTTCGCCACCACCCGCCCGTGCCTGGTCCAGCGCGGCGTCCACCTCGGACAGCCGTTCCAACAACGCCGCCCGATTCGCCTCGTACGAGGGCGCGGACGGGTCGACCGCGCTGTCCAGGATGGTCACAGGCCCATGCCTTTCGCGATGATCTCGTTCATGATCTCGGTGGTGCCGCCGCCGATGCCGAGGATCCGCGCGTCGCGGTAGTGCCGTTCCACCTCGGCGTCGCGCAGGTAGCCGAAGCCGCCGTGCAACTGCAACGCCTGGTCGACGACGTGGCCGCAGGCGGCCACCGCCACGTTCTTCGCCATCGCCACCTCGGTCACCACCGGCTCGCCGGCGACTACCCGACCCGCGACGTCGTGCACGTACGACCGGGCCGCCTCGGCCCGGGTGTGCATCTCGGCCAACCGGTGCCGGATCAACTGCCGGCTGGCCAGCGGACGCCCGAAGGTCTCCCGGTCCCGGCACCAGCGCACCGCCAACTCGACGCAGCGCTGCGCTGTCGCGTACGCCTGGGTCGCCAGCGACAGGCGTTCCGCCGCGAAGTGCTGCATGATCGCCAGGAAGCCGGTGTTCTCCGCGCCGACCCGGTTGGCGACCGGCACCCGCACGTCCGCGAAGGACAGCTCGGCGGTGTCCGAGCAGTGCCAGCCCAGCTTCTCCAACCGGCGTCCCGCTGTGAACCCGGGCGACCCCTTGTCGATGACCAGCAGGGTGAGTTCGCCGCTGCCGGGGAAGTCGGTACACACCGCGGTGGTCACGAAGTCGGCCCGGTGCCCGCTGGTGATGTACGTCTTCGACCCGCTCACCACGTAGTGGTCGCCGTCGCGGCGGGCGGTCGTGCGGATGCCGGCCACGTCCGAACCGCCGTCCGGCTCGGTGATGGCGAGCGCGCCGATCATCGTCCCGGACAGCGTGGGCCGCACGTACCGCTCGATCAGGCTGTCGTCGCCCGGTGACGAGACGCCGCCGAGCCGACCGCCCAGCGAGCCACCGGTGCGGGCACCGGCCGCAGCGACCATGTGCGGCAACGCGATCCCGTGTGTGAACAGGGCCGCCACCAGCCCGGACGAGCCGCCGGATCGGATCAGCTCCTCGGTCACGATGATCGAGTCGAGCAGGTCACCGCCGCTGCCACCGACCGACTCCGGGAAGCCGATGCCGAGCAGGCCGAGCTGTGCGGCTGTCGCGTGCAGCGCCCGGGGCACCTCGCCGGCCCGCTCCCAGTCGTCCAGGTGCGGCAACACCTCACGGGTCACGAACGCCCGGGTCAGCTCGCGCAGTTGCCGGCGCTCGGGGGTGTCGACAATGCTCACGGCGCCACCCTTGTTCGCGACTGCGGGGCTCGCAAGATCGGCTCACTCCTCGCGCTCACGGGGCGATCTCCGTCGGTAGGTCGACGATGCGGGCACGCAGCAGCTCGCCGAGCGCCTTGGCCTGCGGGTCGAACCGGGTGGACGCGGCCACCCCCGCGCCGAGCAGGCCCTCGATCACGAAGTTGACAGCGCGCAGGTTCGACAACTCGTAGCGCCGCACCGACAGCGGCGCGGTCTCCGGCACCAGCTCGGCCAGCCGTTCGACTGTCAACCAGGTCCGCAGCCACGCGTACCCGGCGTCGGAACGCGCCCAGACACCGAGGTTCGCGTCCCCGCCCTTGTCCCCGGAGCGTGCGCCGACCACCTCGCCGAGTGCCCCGCGCCGGGTCGGGCCGTCGACCGCCGCGTCGCCACCCGCTGTCGACTCGTCCCGCGTGGCGGGGGCGGTGCGGATCGGCGGGGCGACCGGCACCCGCTCGCCGCTGGGCAGCACCGCGACGTGCGCCACCGCGTCCTGCGGCACCGCGTCGGCGGTGAAGACGCCGTACGGTGTCGCGTCACCGGGCAGCGTGGTCAGCGTGCAGCCCGGGTACGAGGCCAGAGCCAGCTCCACCGCGGCGGCCGAGAAGGCGCGCCCGGCCCGTGCCTTGTCGCCGTCGCGCAGGTGTACGTGCAGCAGGGCGCTGGCGGCCTCGGTGTCGGCGGCGTCCGGATGGTCGGTCCGGGCCAGCGTGAACTCCAGCCCGTCCTTGCCCACCGCCTCCTCGACCTGCCCACGGACCAGGGCCGCCTTGGCCTCGATCTGCAGACCACAGAGGACGAACGTCATCGAGTTGCGGAAGCCGCCGAGGTTGTTGACGCCCACCTTCAGCGTGGGCGGTGGCGGGGTGCCCCGTACGCCGGAGACCCGGACCCGGTCCGGCCCGTCGGGGTGCAGCGTCACAGTGTCCAGTCGGGTGACCACGTCCGGCCCGAGGTACGACGGCCCGCCGATCTCGTAGAGCAGTTGGGCGGTGACCGTCTCCACTGTGACAGCGCCCCCGGTGCCCGGATGCTTGGTGACCACCGACGAGCCGTCGGGGTGCACCTCGACGATCGGGAACCCGGGCCGATGACCGCCGTCGGGCAGTTCGGTGAAGAAGCTGAAGTTGCCGCCGGTGACCTGCGCGCCGCACTCGACGAGGTGCCCCGCGACGGTGGCCCCGGCCAGTTCGTCGAGGTCGTCTCGGCCCCACCCGTACCGGGCGATGGCCGGGCCGACCACCAGCGACGCGTCGGTGACCCGGCCGGTGACCACCACGTCCGCACCGGCGTCGAGGCAGGCGGCGATCCCGAACGCGCCGAGGTAGGCGTTGGCGCTCAACGCGTCCGGTCGCTGGATCGTGTCGCCCTCGACGTACCCGACCTGGGCAAGCAGGCCGAGCCGGTGGGCGAGCTTCTCGATGGCGGCGGCCAGACCGGCCGGGTTCAGCCCGCCGGCGTTGGTCACGATCCGCACCCCGCGATCGAGGGCGGTGCCGAGGCAGGTCTCCAGTTGCCGCAGGAACGTCTTCGCATAGCCCAGGTCGCTGTCGCGCAGGCGGTCCCGGGCGAGGATCAGCATGGTCAACTCGGCCAGGTAGTCGCCGGTCAGCACGTCCAACTCACCGCCGTCGAGCATCTCCCGCCAGGCGGTGAACCGGTCGCCGTAGAAGCCGGAGGCGTTGCCGATGCGGATCATGCCCGTACCCCGCTCCGGCCGGCCGGCTGCCGGCCGTCACCCGGCGGCCCGGCGAAGGCCTGTGCCACGTCGAGCCACTCGTCGGCGACCGGTCCGGCGGCGACCAGAGCGAGGTCCGCGCGGTGCCGGCGCTGGGTGACCAGCTGGCAGAAGTCCCGAGCCGGACCCGTGACCCGGTCGGCGGCGTCCGCCGGGCCCCAGCTCCACGTGTCGCCGCCGGGGCCGACCAGCTCGACCCGGACCGGCGCCGTCGGTGCCTCCCGGCCGTGCGCGGTGAAGCCGTGCCCGAGGGTACGGACGCCCAGGTGCGCCACGTGCCGGAGTCGGTCGCTGTCGGGGCGGACCACGTCGAGGGCGTCGGCCACGTCCGCGCCGTGCGCCCAGGTCTCCATGATCCGGGCGGTGGCCATCGAGGTGGCCGACATCCGGGTGCCGTACCAGGGCAGCTTGCCGCCGGCGGGAACGGCGGCCAGTGCGTCGACGAGCGCGGTTCGCCCGGCCCGCCAGCGGGCGAGCAGTTCGGCCGGCGGGGCGAGGAATTCCTCGGCGCCGACGTCGACGAGTCGGGTCACGTCCGGTGCGGCGGTGACGGTGGCGTAGAACGCCTCGGGATCGGTCGCGGCCAACAGCGCGACGTCGTCGGTCCAGGCGAGGTGGGCGATCTGGTGCCCGACGCTCCAGCCCGGCGCGGGGGTCGGCCTCGCCCAGTCGGCCACGGGCAGTGGCGCCACCAGGGCGTCCAGCTGGGCGGACTCGTCGGCCAGGTCCGTGAGCAGGTCGCTGAGGTCGACCATGGTGCCTCCGGTCGGTGGTGGCCGGTGCGGCCGGCGGTCAGGGCGTGAGCAGGGTGGCGAGCTGGCGCTTCCAGGTGGTCAACAGGGCGTTGCGGCGGGCGGAGTCGTCGCTGAGCAGGTTGGCCACCCCGAGCCCACGGAGCAGATCGAGCGTGGCCTGCACTGCTTCGCGGACACCGGGTCGACGTTCGTCGACACCGAGCAGGGCGACGGTGAGCCGGTGCATCTCCCTCCCGACCGTCGCCTCCAGCGGCACCAGTGCGTCCCGCAGCTCCCGATCGGTGCGGGCGGCGACCCATAGCTCCAGCGCGGCCACGAACAGCGGCCCGGTGAACGCCACGGCGAGCAGGTCGACGACCCGGTCCAACCGTTGCGGGCCAGCCGGTAGCGCCTCGGCCTCGGTGCGCAACTCGTCGGCCCGGCGCTCGGCCAGATGGGCCACGGCGGCCGTCACCAGCGCCGCCTTGGTCGGGTAGTGGTGCAGCTGCGCCCCACGCGACACACCGGCCCGCGCGGCGACGACTGTGGTCGTGGTGCCGGACCAGCCGTGCTCGATCAGGCAGTCGACCGTCGCCTCCAGCAGCCGGGCCTGGGTGGCGCGGCTGCGTTCCTGCTGAGGTACACGTGTCGATGCGGTGGGCACGGGGACAGCCTGCGGCCTAAGAAACAAACAGTCAAGACTGACTTTTTCTGAGCCCGCGACGCTCGGATGGACACTGGTCGGGCTTCCGACTGCTCGCTCAGCGGCCGTCGCGAGGGCCGAAGACGGTCAGGGCGTCGGCGTCGCTGTGCTGGGAGCGCAGGTACTCGTCGGCCCAGGCGGCTGCGTCGGGGAAGGTCGACTCGGTCGCCACCCGGGCGCAGGCCGCGTCCACGTCGAAGGCGGTGCGGCGCAGTTGGACGCCCGGCCCGAGCAGCGCCCACCACGCGCCAGCGCCCCCGTACGGCATGCCGATGCTGCCCGGGTTGACCACCAGACGCCTGTCGACCAGCCGGGTGAAGGGCATGTGCGTGTGGCCGCAGACCACAGTGGAGACCTCGGCGGGCAGACCGTCGAACACCTCCGCCCAGCGGGCCATCCGGGAGTCGACGAGCACGACCTCCTCGTCGTCGCGGGGCGTGGCGTGGCAGAACAGCGTCGGCCCGAGGCCGTCGATCTCCAGCGTCACCGTCGCCGGCAGCGCGGCGAGCCGGGCCACCTGGTCGTCGCGCAGCTGCAGGGCGGCCCAGTTCGACACCTCGATCGACGCCGGGCGACCGGCCCGGGCCTCGACCAGCTCGCGTTCGCAATTGCCGCCGACCCAGCACACCCGGTCACCCAGGTCGGCGAGCACGTCCAGCACCTCGACCGGTTGCGGACCGGCGGCGATGTCACCGGTGAGCACGATCAAATCGGCAGCGGTGACGTCCGGCTCGGCCAGTACGGCCTCCAGCGCCGGCAGGACACCATGGATGTCGGAGAGCACCGCAACTCGGTTCACCATGGCCCCACCCTCACCGCCGGCACCGCCCCGAGGCCAGCGATTCTGCGCCAGGCAGATGGCAAACGTCCCCGCCTACCGTCGACGACGGCAGGCGGGGACGTTCGAAGTGCTGCTCAGACGCGGGCGCGACGGGCCAGGCGCTCCGGGTCCAGGATGATGATGCTCTTGCCGTCCAACCGCAGCCACCCGCGCGAGGCGAAGTCCGCCAGCGCCTTGTTGACGGTCTCCCGGGAGGCGCCGACGAGCTGAGCGATCTCCTCCTGGGTGAGGTCGTGGGTCACCCGCAGAACGCCGCCGTCGCGGGTGCCGAAGCGGCCCGCCATCTGGAGCAGGTTCTTGGCGACCCGGCCCGGCACGTCCGTGAAGATCAGGTCGGCGAGCGAGTCGTTGGTCCGGCGCAGCCGCCGGGCGAGCACCCGGAGCAACTGCTCGGCGATCTCCGGGCGGTTGTTGAGCCACGGCCGCAGCGCCTGCTTACGCAGCCGCACCAGCCGGGTGTCGGTCACCGCGGTGGCGGTCGCCGTACGCGGACCCGGGTCGAAGAGCGACAGCTCACCGACCATGTCCGACGGCCCCATCACCGCGATCAGGTTCTGTCGGCCGTCCGCTGCGCGGCGACCAACCTTGATCTTCCCGGACAGCAGGATGTAGAGGCTGTCACCGGGCTCGCCCTCATTGAAGACGATCTCGCCCTTGCGGACTTCGATCGTCTCCATCTCCTTGGCAAGCGCCTCGGCAGCTTCCGGGTCA
Source organism: Micromonospora sp. NPDC005324 (assembly GCF_040607155.1). Lineage (NCBI taxonomy): Bacteria > Bacillati > Actinomycetota > Actinomycetes > Micromonosporales > Micromonosporaceae > Micromonospora > Micromonospora sp. NPDC005324. The sequence goes on from NZ_JBEXGE010000001.1 coordinate 77,003, forward strand.
ACACCCTGGAAGATCCCGCTGCGGGCCAGTACCTCGTCCATTGCGCACCTCCGGTTGCGCGTGCCGTCCGTCGGCCGGGGCCGCCGTCCGCTGATCCCCTCGCGCGCCGCCAAGTCTAGGCGCACGTGAGCATGAATCAGAGGTCGCCCCTGGAATCTTGGTCGGTGGGCGTAACCTGCCCGACGTGCTGAGCGAGCCGACTCTGACCAGCCGCGCCGAGGACGGGCGGCGCGTCCCGCTGCTCGTCTGGCGCGCGGACGTGCCCCTTCGGGCGGTCAGCAGTGCCCCGCTGGGCGGTGGCATCGGGGTCCGGAGGTGGGTCTTGAACGCGACAGTAGCGATGTCGTACGACCGGGACGACCCCGCGGCGCACCTGTCCTCGCTCGCCGCCGAGCTGGCCCTCGACGGGCCTGGGATTGGCCTGTTGACCGGTGTCGACGTGGCCGAGGTGGTGGCGCGAACCGACGCCGGGGTGCGGGCCTGGGCGACGGTCGGGCTCGGTACGCCGGTGCCCGCGGCAGCTCCGACGCCGGCCGCGCTCACCCAACGCGTCGGCACTGTCAACATCGTGGTGTACGTGCCGGCCCGGCTCGCCGACTCGGCGCTGGTCAACGCGGTGGCCACCGCGACCGAGGCGAAGACCCAGGCGATCACCGAGCTGGGGGTCCCGGGGACCGGCACGCCCACCGACGCGGTCACCGTGCTCTGCCCGCTGGACGGGCCGGAAGCCGCGTACGGCGGGCCGCGCTCCACCTGGGGCGCGCCGCTCGCCCGAGCGGTGCACGCGGCGGTGCTCGCCGGTGGTTCCCGGCCGGTCGTGCCGTGGTCCGACCAGCTCACTGGCGCAAAGTCCACCCGATCGGCTGTCGTCGGCGCGTTTAACGACCGGTAGGGTCGCGGGCGATGTATGCTCCCGCCCCCCTCGCGTCCCGCCCGCGCCGCCGCGTCGCCCTCGGCCTCGCCGCGCTGCTGGCCGCCCTCCTCGTGGCCGGCTGTGCCGACCCCGGTGGTGAGGCGCCCGTCTGGCAACCCGGCGCGGGAGGTGGTGGCACCGGCGCGCCGGTCTCCACGGCCGGCCCGAAGGCCACCGGGCAGGCGTCGTCCGGTCAGGGTGGCGCGATCTCGCTCTCCGCCACCGGCGACATCATCATGGGCAACGCGCCCAGTCGGCTGCCCGCCGCCGGCGGTAAGGGCTTCTTCACCTCGGTCACCGAGGCGCTCAAGGCCGATCTGGTGATGGGCAACCTGGAGGAGCCGCTGACTGTCGACACCGGCACCGGTAAGTGCGGGGCGAACTCCACCCGCTGCTTCCAGTTCCGCGCCCCACCGGAGTACGCCGCGCACCTGCGTGAAGCCGGCTTCGACGTGCTCAACCAGGCCAACAACCACGGGTACGACTACGGCCCCAAGGGCTACGAGAACACCCAGAAGGCGCTGAAGAAGTACGACCTGGAGCACACCGGCGCACCGAACGAGATCACCGTGGTCGACGTCAAGGGCGTCAAGGTCGCCGTCGCCGGCTTCTCGTCGTACGTCTGGTCCAACAGCCTCGTCGACATCGACAAGGCGAAGGCGGTTGTCGCCAAGGCCGCCACCATGGCCGACCTGGTCGTGGTGCAGGTGCACATGGGTGGCGAGGGCGCCGACAAGACCCGGGTGAAGCCGGGCACCGAGATGTTCCTCGGCGAGAACCGGGGCGACCCGGTGAAGTTCTCGCACGCCATGATCGACGCTGGCGCCGACCTGATCGTCGGGCACGGCCCGCACGTGCTGCGAGGGATGGAGTTCTACCAGGGGCGCCTCATCGCGTACAGCCTTGGCAACTTTGCCGGCGGCGGCAACTCGCTGAGCAACGCCGGCCGCCTCGGCTGGGGCGGGGTGCTGAAGGTGTCGCTCAAGCCGGACGGCAGTTGGGCCGGCGGCTCGTTCGCCTCCACGTACATGAACTCCGCCGGCAAGCCGACGATGGACCCGGACGACCGGGGCCTGGGCCTGGTCACCGAGTTGAGCCGCGCCGACTTCCCGAAGGGCGGCGCTCGCCTCGACGGGCAGGGGAAGATCTCGCCGCCGACCGGCGGCTGACCCGACGAGGAGCGTCCGGGGTGCGACGTAGGCTGACCGTCGTGACCAGTAGCCCTCCCGGTGCCAGCGAGACCGACCTCGGGCGCAAACGCCGTGCCCGCAAGATCGGCCGGGTGCTGACCGAGACGCATCCCGACGCGCATTGTGAGCTGGACCACTCCAACGCTCTGGAGCTGGCCGTCGCCACGATCCTGTCCGCGCAATGCACTGACAAGAAGGTCAACGAGGTCACCCCGAAGCTCTTCGCCCGCTACCCGAGCGCTGCCGCGTACGCCGGCGCCGACCGGGGCGAGATGGAGGAGCTGATCCGGCCCACCGGTTTCTACCGCAACAAGACCGACTCACTGCTCAAGCTCGGTCAGGCCCTCCTCGACCGGTACAACGGCGCGGTCCCGGGCCGGCTCGTCGACCTGGTGACGCTCCCCGGCATAGGCCGCAAGACCGCCAACGTGATCCTGGGCAACGCCTTCGACGTCCCGGGCATCACCGTCGACACGCACTTCCAGCGGCTGGTCCACCGGTGGCGGCTGACCACCGAGACCGACCCGGTCAAGATCGAGCACGCGATCGGCGCGCTGTACGACAAGCGCGACTGGACCATGCTCTCGCACCGGATCATCTTCCACGGGCGACGGGTCTGCCACGCCCGCAAGCCGGCCTGCGGCGCCTGCACCCTCGCGAAGCTGTGCCCTTCGTACGGCACCGGCCCCACCGAGCCGGCGGCCGCCGCCAAGCTGCTCAAGGGCCCTCGGGCGCGCGACCTCGCGGTGGCCGCCGGGGTCGACCCGGAGCTGGTGCCGGCGCAGGCGATCACGGCGGAGGTGCCGTGAACCGCCGCCTCGCCCTCGCCGTCCTGCCGCTGCTGCTGGCGGTCGCCGGCTGCACCAGCGGCACGGCCGACGACGAGCCAGCTCCCCGGCCGGCCGCAGCCGAGCGTCCATCCCCGTTCCGTGACTGCGCCAGGCTGAGCACGGCGCCCACGGCCACGTCGCCCGGCTCCGGCACGGCGACCCCGGCAACGGCGATTCCGGCGTCGCCCGGCTCGGGCCCGACGGCCTCCGGGACGCCCGGCCCGACGGCCCGCGCCGCTGGCCGGTCGGCGCTGCCGGAGCTGACGCTCTCCTGCTTCACCGGCGGCGCCCCCGTCGTGCTGCGGGAGGTGGCCGGGCCGGCGGTGATCAACGTGTGGGCCTCCTGGTGCCCGCCGTGCCGCAAGGAGCTGCCCGCCTTCCAGCGCCTCAGCGAGCGGGCCGCCGGTCAGCTCCAGGTGGTCGGGGTCAACAGCCGGGACAGCCGCAGCGGCGCCCAGTCCATCGGGGAGGACTTCGGCGTCCGGTTCCCGATGCTGGTCGACCAGGGCGAGGCGCTACAGCGCGAGCTGAAGCGCAACGCCATTCCGCTGACCCTCTTCGTCGACGCCGACGGTCAGGTCCGGCACATCGACGCGAGCGGCGCTCTCGACGACACCACGCTCGCCAAGCTGGTCCGCCAGCACCTCGGTCTGGCGGTGCCGGCGTGACCCGTCGGCCCCCCGAGTGGATCGAGCCGCTGCTGACCCGGCTGGGCACTGCCCGCGCCGAGGACTTCACCCGGCTGACCACCCCGGCCGAGGGCGGTCGGGAGAGCGCCGTGCTGGTGCTGCTCGGCGAGCAGCCCGGCGCGGGTCCCGACGTGCTGGTCCTGCAACGCGCCGCCACCCTGCGCAACCACGCCGGCCAGCCCGCCTTTCCCGGAGGTGCGGCCGACCCGGAGGACGCCGACGTCCGCGCCACCGCCCTGCGCGAGGCGAACGAGGAGGTCGGCCTCGACCCTTCCAGCGTGACAGTGCTGGCCGAGCTGCCGAAGCTGTGGATCCCGGTCAGCGACTTCGTGGTCACGCCGGTGCTGGCCTGGTGGCACGACCCGCACCCGGTGCACCCACGGGAGCCGGCCGAGGTGGCGCACGTCGCCCGCCTGCCGGTCAGCGAGCTGGTCGATCCGGCCAACCGCCTGCGGGTCCGCCACCCGAGCGGCTGGATCGGGCCGGCGTTCTCGGCGCGGGGGATGCTCGTCTGGGGCTTCACCGCCGGGGTGCTCGCCACCCTGCTCGAGATGGGCGGCTGGGCCCGTCCGTGGTCGCGCGGCCGGGTCGTGGAGCTTCCGCCGACCGGGGCGACACCGGCCCCGTCCGCCGGCACCGACGACGCCGACGAGAACGCCCTGCGCTGACCGCACGGTCACCATCCGCAAGCGATGGTCATCCGGCGGGCACACTGCCCGTACGCTTGACCCGTGTCCGTCGTGGATCTGGTCCTGCTGCTGCTCATGCTCGTGTTCGCGATCAGCGGATACCGCCAGGGCTTCGTCATCGGCGTCACGTCGTTGTCCGGCTTCTTCCTGGGTCTACTGCTGGGTCTCCAGCTCGGGCCGCTGTTCGCCAGACAGTTCGTGGACGCCGGCACCCGCGTGCTGATCTCGCTGGTGGCCATCTTCGGGCTGGCCGTGGTCGGGCAGGCGCTCGCCGGTTGGCTCGGCTCGCACCTGCGCAAGACGATCACCAGCGACGTGGGCAGACGGGCCGACGACGTCGGTGGGGCGTTCGTCTCGCTGTTCGCGGTGCTCCTGCTCGCCTGGCTCGTCGCCGTGCCGCTCGGCTCGTCCTCGGTGCCCTGGCTCGCCGCCTCGGTCCGCAACAGCGCGTTGATCACAGTGGTCAATCAGGTCCTGCCGGAGCAGGCCCACCAGCTGTCCACGGCGCTGGAGGACACCGTCGACACCGACGGGTTCCCGGACGTCTTCGGTGACCTCGCGCCCACCCGGGCCCGGCAGGTCGACCCGCCGGACCCGGCACTGGCCGGCTCGCAGGTGGTGGTCGGCGGTCAGCAGTCGGTCGTCAAGGTGCTCGGCTCCGCGCCCAGCTGCTCACGCCGGATCGAGGGTTCCGGCTTCGTGTACGCGGACGACCGGGTGATGACCAACGCGCACGTGGTGGCCGGCACCCGCTCGGTCGCCGTGGAGTTGGGCGGCGAGCGGTACGACGGCAAGGTGGTGGTCTACGACCCGAACCGGGATCTGGCGGTGCTGCTCGTGCCCGGGCTGCCCGGGCCGTCCCTGCGGTTCGCCGCCGGCAACGCGGGCAGCGGCTCCGACGCCATAGTGCTCGGCTTCCCGCTCGACGGCCCGTACAACGCGCAGTCGGCGCGGGTCCGGGACGTCGACCGGATCAAGGGTCCGGACATCTACTCGTCCAACGAGGTGACCCGGGAGATCTACACGATCCGGGCGCTGGTGCGCAGCGGCAACTCGGGCGGTCCGCTGCTCTCCGCCAACGGCCTGGTGCTCGGTGTGATCTTCGCGGCGGCGTCCGACGACCCGAACACCGGCTTCGCGGTGACGGCGGCCGAGGCCCGCCCGGTGGCGTTGGCCGGGGCCGAACGCAACAGGCAGGTCGCCACCGGCGAGTGCACCTGAGCGTCGCCGCGAGGTCAGGTCAGTTCTGGGCCGGCAGGGCGCGACGCCCGACGGTAGGTAGCTTCGCCCGGCCCCACCGCAGCCCTCGGTCCAGCACGGCACGGGCCATGATCGCGACGCACGCGCCGCCGTTGAGGAAAGACGCCACCACGTCGCTCGGGTGGTGCATTCCCCGGTACATCCGGGTCAGCGCCACGCCCAGCGGCACCATCAACAGCAGCGTCCACCAGGCGACCCTCGCTCCGGTGCTCCGTGCCCGCAGTGCCATCAGCACGGCGATGCCGACGTAGAGCGCCACTGCCGCCGAGGTGTGCCCGGACGGAAAGCTCGACGTGGGTGGCGAGACGTCCATGTGCTCCACCGCCGGCCGCCGTCGGTCGATCGCCAGCGTGGTCAGCAGGAACACCAGCGCCTGGGCGGTCACCGCCGCGCACAGGAACAGCGGCTCGCGCCAGCGCTTCAGCCAGAGCCGCAGCGCCAACGCCACCAGCACGGTGACCACGACGATCATCTGCGTGCTGGCCAGCGTGCTGAACACCAGCGAGACGTTGTTCCACTCGCCAGTGCGGTCGGCGGCCAGTTCCCGGTTCACCGCGTCCTCCACGGTGAACGGCCAGGTCCGGGCGAACACCCGGGTGACCAGCATCCCGAGCAGCACCATGAGCCCGAGCAGGAGGGACACCGGCAGCAGCACCCGCCGGACGATCTGGACCACGGTCTCGGACATGGGTCGGCCAGTACCCGGCCGGCCTCGTCGTCATTCCTCAGGCCGCTTCCGGATGCCGCTCGACTTCGGGAGCGACGCCGTCGCGGGTCGGCCGGACCGGCCGGAGACCGGTGTGTGCCCGCCAACTGGTGAACGCGGCGGTGGTGGCCGCGACCACCGCCACACCGAGCAGCCATCCACCCACCACGTCGCTGGTGAAGTGCACGCCGAGCGTCACCCTGCTCAGCCCGGTCACCACTGTGAGCAGGACCGCCACCAACCAGAGCGCGACCCGCGCCGCCCCCCGCCCGGCGTACGGCAGGAGCACCAGCAGCAGCACCCCGGCGGCCAGTGTGGCGTTCAACGCGTGCCCGGAGGGGAACGAGTAACCGGCGGCCCGGGCCACCGGGTCCAGCAACTCCGGCCGGTCCCGGCCGACCAGCAACTTGAGCAGCGGACCGACCAACCCACCGACGACCATGGTGGTGGACGCCCAGAGGGCCAGCCGGCGGGCTCCCCTGCGCAGCAGCCAGACCACCAGGAGCAGGGCGACGGCGCGCAGTGGCATCGGTGCGAACACCTCGGTCCAGACCCGCATCAGCACGACCCAGGCCGGGTGATCCTGGGCGTGGCCGTGCAGCGCGTCGGTGACCGCCGTGTCCAGCCGGCGCAGTGGTGCCCAGGCGCCGAGCACCAGCAGTGTGAGCAGCGCGAACGGCACCAGCACCAGAAACGCCGCTGTCGCGGCGAGAGTGAGCCGCAGACCCAGCGCGTGGTCCCTGTCGAATCGGCGGTGCCGCCAGGACGGCTGGCCGGTGGGGGCGAGGGTGGGCGGTCGGTGCGTACTCATGGGTCCGTTCTACCCGGCCGGGCAGCCGGTCAGGCCGAGCCGGTCGGCCCCGATCAACGGGTCCGCTGACGCAGCCGGCGCACCATCAGGCCCGCACCGCCGACCAGAGCGACGAGGAACACGACAGTGGTCCACAGTTGCTTCGGAGCGGAGGTGTCCTGACCGCCTGCCGCCCGAGCCGTCCAGCGGCTCTGCTGACCGGATGCGGCGAGACCGAGTGGATCGGCACCGGCACCGGCCACCGGATCGTCGTCGACCGAGCCGGGCGCCGGACCGAAACCGGTCACGCCCGGCGACGTCTGGTCGTCCAGCGGGTTGGCGGTCACCGGCGGCACCTGAGCGGTCAACGCGGCCACCGGGTCGACCGCCCCGTACCCGAAGCGGTCGTCCCGCCCGGTGGGGCCCAGGTCCCGGGCGGTGACCAACAACCGGTTGACCACCTCACCCGCGGGCATCTGCGGATAGCGGGACCGGACCAGCGCGGCGGTCGCCGCGACCAGTGGCGCGGCGAAGCTGGTGCCCTGCACCCGCCAGTACCCGCCGGGAGGCTTGGCGCCGACCAGCCCGCTGGCGGGAGCGGTGAGCACCGTCGCCCGGCCGGTGATCGAGCCGGACCACATGTTGTCGCTGCTGCGTTCGAGACCGGACACCGCGATCACACCCGGCTCCCGAGCCGGGTACCAGACCTTGGTGCTGGTGGAGGTGGCCAGGTTGCCGGTGCAGGCGACCACGACCACGTCCCGGACGAACGCGTAGTCCAGGGCGGCGGCCAGGGCCGGGCTGTCGCCGCTGCCGCCCAGCGACAGGTTGATCACGCGGGCGCCGTTGTCGACCGCCCAGCGGACCCCCTGGGCGACGATCAGCGCGTCGTCGTAACGGTTCTCCTCGTCCAGCACACGGACCGGCAGGATCCGGGCGTCCGGTGCCAGGCCGACCACACCCCGCTTGTCGTCGTTGCGCCCGGCGATCAGGCCCGCGACCGTGGTGCCGTGACCCACCGGATCCGGGCCCGGCGCACCACCGGGGCCGACCAGGTCCTTGCCGGGCAGCACCTGGCCGACCAGGTCGGGGTGGTTGCCGTCCACTCCGGAGTCGACCACCGCCACTGTCACGCCCCGGCCGGTCGAGCTGCGCCACGCCGTCTCGGCCTGCAACTCGTCGAGCTGCCACTGCTCGTCGCGGACCTGATCGGTGCGGGCCACGGCGTCACCGGGGGCGAACGCCATCGGCGCGCCGGCGAGCTGTCCACCGTTGGTGGGCGTGGCGACGGGCACGGCCGCAGCGGTCGGGGCCACGACGGCAAGCGCCGCGGCCACGCCGAGCAGCGCCCGGCTGGTCGCTCGTCGGGCCGCTGACGGACCGCTGTACCGCACCCCAGTCACATCCCCAGCCATTCATCCCGACGGAACCATGACGATCGGAGATTACCGGTTTCCCCACCCGTCACGGGAAGAACCGGCGAGTCAGGTCATTGCGGCGGCAGTTGCGCCAGCTGAACGAGGCGTACGCCCTCCCGCCGGGTGACCAGCCGACCACGCCCCGGCGGCAGCGGTCCGGGTCGCACCGGCCCGACGAGTGCCCCCTCCTCAGGGCTGCCCGCCATCACCAGGCCGGCGGTGGACAGTTCCCGCAGGCGCTGCACGATCGGCTCGTACTGGGCTCGGCTCGCCCCACCGGATCGGCGGGCCAGCACCAGGTGCAGCCCGATGTCCCGGGCGTGTGGCAGGTGCTCCTCCAGCGCGCGCAACGGGTTCGCCGGCCCCGCCGCCACCAGGTCGTAGTCGTCCACCAGCACGAACAGCTCCGGCCCGGACCACCAGGACCGGTCCCGCAGCTGCTGCGGGGTGACCTCCGGCCCGGGAGCCCGCCGCTCCAGGTAACCGGCGGCCGACTCGACCAGGTCGGCGGTGTGTGCCGCCGCGGTGCCGTACCCGATCAGGTGTGGCGTCTCGATGGCGCCGAGCAGGCTGCGCCGGTAGTCGACGAGGATCACCCGGGCCTGCTCGGGAGTGAACCGGGTGATGATCGACGTGGCCAGCGCGCGCAGGAACGACGACTTGCCGCACTCCGAGTCCCCGAAGACCACGAAGTGTGGCTCGGTGGCGAAGTCGAGCAGCACCGGGCGCAGGTCCGCCTCCGCGATCCCGATCGGCAGCCGCAGCCCGGTCGTCGAGGTGAGGTCCAGTTCGGCGTACGGCAGCACCGGCGGAAGCAGCCGCACCCGGGGCGCCGGAGTGCCCGCCCACCCGTCGGCGGCCTTCTTGACCAGGTCGGCGGTGTCGCCGCCGGAGGTACCGAGCTGGGGCAGCGCGGTGAGGAAGTGCAGGCCCTCAGCGGTCACCCCTCGGCCGGAGCGCTCGGGCACGTTGGCGGCCGCGCGCCGGGCCACCAGCGAGTCGGTCGGGTCCCCGAGGCGCAGCTCCAGCCGGGAGCCGAACAGGTCCCGGATCGCCGGGCGGAAATCCAGCCAGCGCAGCCCGGTGGCGACCACGTGCACCCCGTACGACAGACCCCGGGTGGCGAGGTCGGTGACGAGTGGCTCCAGGTCGTCGTACTCCCCGCGGATGGTGCTCCACCCGTCGATCACCAGGAACACGTCGCCGTACGGGTCGGCGCCCGGCTGGCCGGCCGTACCCGCTGCCGCTCGGCGCTGCCGGTACGCGGCCATCGACTCCACGCCCAGCTCCGCGAAGCGGCGTTCCCGATCGACCAGCAGTGTGGTCATCTCGCCGACGGTGCGTCGTACGGCGGTCGGGTCGGCGCGGCCGGTCACCCCGCCGACGTGTGGAAGGTCGCGCAGCGCGGCCAGCCCACCGCCGCCGAAGTCGAGACAGTAGACCTGCACCTCGGCAGGTGTGTGGGTGAGCGCCAACGCGCAGATCAGCGTGCGTAGAGCGGTGGACTTGCCGCTCTGCGGCGCACCGACCACCGCGACGTGCCCGGCAGCGCCGTCCAGCGCCAGCCAGAGCAGGTCCCGGCGTTGCTCCAACGGCTTGTCCACCACCGCCATCGGCACGCCGAGTGCCCCGTGCAACTCCGGGTTGCCCACTGTCAGCCCGCGTCTCGGGTGCACCTCGACCGGACCGAGCAGCTCGTCCAGGGCCGGCGGCTGGCCGAGCGGCGGGAGCCAGACCTGGTGCGCCGGCGGGCCCTGCCCGACGAGCCGGTCCACCAGCAGGTCGAGCAGCGTCCTACCGCCCTCCTCCTCCGCCACGACGGGCACTACCGGGGCTGTCGGCTCGGGCACCGGTACGACGTGGGTGGTGAAGGTGAGCAGCCGCGCGCCTCCCTCGGCGGCGACGCCGCCCGGCGCGGCCCGACGGCGGACGGCACCGGAGACGTACGCGGCCTTGAACCGGGCCAGCGGGTCGGTGCCGGCACGCAGGTAGCCGTGGCCCGGTGAGCGGGGCAGCTCGTGCGCGTCCGCCACGCCGAGCACCGTCCGGGACTCCAGTGCCGAGAAGGTGCGCAACCCGATCCGGTACGAGAGGTGGGTGTCCAAGCCGCGGAGGCGGCCCTCCTCCAGGCGTTGGCTGGCGAGCAGCAGGTGCACGCCGAGCGAGCGGCCCAGCCGGCCGATCTGCACGAACAGGTCGATGAAGTCGGGCTTGGCGGAGAGCAGCTCCGAGAATTCGTCGCAGATCAGCAGCAACGACGGCAGCGGTGCGAGGGGACTGCCGGCCGCCCGGGCCCGCTCGTAGTCGCGCACGCTGGCGAAGTTTCCGGCGCGCCGCAGCAACTCCTGGCGGCGGACCAACTCCCCGTTGATCGCGTCCACCATGCGATCGACCAGGGGCAACGCGTCGGCCAGGTTGGTGATCACGGCCGCGGTGTGCGGCAGCCGGTCGAAGGAGGTGAAGGTCGCGCCACCCTTGAAGTCGACGAGCACGAAGTTGAGCTGCTCGGAGCTGTGCGTGGCGGCGAGCCCCAGCACCAGCGTGCGGAGCAGCTCGGACTTGCCGGAGCCGGTCGCCCCGATGAGCAGGCCGTGCGGACCCATGCCGTCCTGGGCGGACTCCTTGAGGTCCAGCTCGATGGCGCCGCCGTCCGCGCCCACCCCGATCGGCACCCGCAGTCGATCCCGTGCCGAGCGCGGCAACCAGGCCTGCTCCACAGTGAAGCTCTCCGGGTCACCGAGACCGAGCAGCTCGGGGAGGCCCAGGTCGGCCTGGAGGGGGGCGTCCGGTCCGCGGGCCGCGCCGGCGAGCCGCAGCGGCGCCAACCGTCGGGCGACCGCCTCGGCGTCGGCCAGGTCCAACTGGTCGGCGGTGCCCACCTCGGCGTGCCCGTCGGACGACCGCGAGTGCAGCCGCCGGCCGTGCAACTCCAGCAGCAGCGCGTACCGGTCCAGCAGTCGGGGCGGCGGGGTGTCCAGGTCCAGCACTGTGACCGCGTCGATGCCGCCGTCGCCGGTCAGGTCACTGGCGCCGGTCAGGTCGCCGCCGTCGAGGACCACCACCACGTGCGGACCGTCGGTGGCCGGGCCGGCCGGGCTGAACCGGGACCGGGTGGCCAGCACGTCGGCAAGCAGCGACTCCAACTCGGCGGCGGAGCTGGTGACCAGGCGTACCGGGCCGAGCGCGTCGGTGCGGCCGGGGTGGTGGGCGTGCGGGAGCCACTTGACCCACTCCCAGCGGGCGCGGCGCTCCGGCCCGGCGCAGACCGCGACGAGCAGCTCGTCGGGGGCGTGGAAGACCGCCAGCTGGGTCAGCACGGCCCGGACCAGCGCCTGCGCCGCCGGGTCGCCGGTGGGTGGCCCGCCCGTGGTCGGGGTGGTCGCCCGGCTGCGGCCGGCGGGGCGTACGTGCACCCGGGCGAAGCTGCGCAGCGACAGCGCCACCGGCAGGTCCGGCACCACGGAGTACGCGTCCAGGAAGCGGCGCAGCGCGCCGGCGGTCATCGGCTCGAGCTCCTCCAGCGGCCGGGTGACCGGTGGGACGAGTGGGGTGGCCAGTGTCTGCGGCCCGACGGCGACCCGCACCACGGCGAAATCGGGGTCGGCGGGGCGCCGCTCCCAGACCCGGTGGCTGTCCACCGTCGACCAGAGCCGGCCCGGATCCGGGTGCCGGTAGTAGAGCCCGGCCCGTTGCTGGCCCGCGGTCCGCCGGACCCGCCGCCGCAGCGTGGCCAGGTGGCGCAGGTACTCCCTGCGGGCGGCCATCATCTCGGACTTCTTCGGTGTGCCGGAGGCGCTGCCCCAGGTCGTCACCAGCATCGCCAACGAGGAGAGCCCGAACATGCCGCCCACCACGTACGAGTAGGCGCCGCCGCCCCGGCCGAACATCATCGCCATCGCCACGGTGCCGCCGAGCATGGGCAGCAGCATGAGCAACTGCTGCCACCGCCCGCCGGTCACCACGGGGATCTCCGGCGGTGCGTCTACCGACAGCTCACCGGCGGGAATCTCCGGCGCTGGTCGGCGCGGTGGGCGCTTGATGACGACGGTGGACACTCGGCCTCCTGACAGCGCTGGGTAACCCGAGCCTGGCTCATGGTAGGTAAAGTCCTGTCGTCCGCGCAGCCTCCGATCCCCCTCGATATGGAGACCAGTCGATGACTACCGGGCTGGCACGCGTCACCATCAGCGCGCCGCAACGACGGGTGGACGTGGCCCTGCCGGAGCAGGTGCCCCTGGCCGAGCTGCTGCCCGACGTGCTCCGGCACGCCGGTGTCGGGCTGGCCGACGACGGCGAGCAGCACGGCGGTTGGGTGCTCCGCCGCACCGACGGGGCGCTGCTGGTGACCGCACAGGCGCTGCTGCCGCAGGGTGTCCGCGACGGTGAGGTGCTGCACCTCGTGCCGGCCCGCGCACACTGGCCCGAGTTGGAGTACGACGACGTCATCGAGGCGATCGCCGACGGTGCTCGGCGCCGCGGCGGCGCCTGGTCGCCCACCGCCACCCGGGCGGCCGGTCTGGCCGGGGCCGCCGTACCGCTCGCGGTCGGACTGCTCGCGCTGCTCGCCGGCGGCCCGACGCACCGGGCCGGTTGGCTGGCGGCCGTCGCTGTGGCGCTGGTGCTCACAGTGGCCGGCACGGTGGCCTCCCGCGCCAACGGCGACGGCGCCGCCGGGGCGACGCTCGGCGGCTACGCGCTGCCCTACGCGTTCACGGCCGGTGCCCTGGCCGTCGGCTCCGGCGATCCGGTCGGGCCGATCGGGCCGGCCCGCTGGGTCGGCGCTCCCGAACTGTTGGCCGGCTCGGTAGCGCTGCTGCTGGTGGCGTTGATCGGTCTCCTCGGGGTGGCCAGTCGACTGCGGGTCTTCGTGGCCGGTGTCACGGTCGGCCTGATCGGCGCGGGGGCCGCGCTCGGTGGGCTGCTGATGACCACGGCCGGCACGGCGGCGGTGCTGCTCAGCGCACTGGTCTTCGCCGTCGGCGTGATCCCGCTGCTGGCCATCCGGCTGGGCAAGCTGCCGCTGCCGCCGATCACCCTGCCGGCCGCCACCTCCGCGGAGGAGCCGGAGCGGGTCCGGGATCTGCCGGACCGGGGCCGGGTGCTCGCCGCGGTGATCCGCACCGAGGAGATGCTCACCGGAATGCTGATCGGCCACGCGCTGCTGGTGGTGGCCACAGCGGTCGTACTGGTGGTCGCCGGTGGCACTGCCGGTCGGGTGCTGGTGGCGGTCACCTCGGCCGTGCTGCTGCTGCGGTCGCGGCTGTTCGTGGCGCTGCGACACCGGGTGCCGACGGTGCTCGCCGGGCTGTCCGGCTACGCGGCGCTGGGCGCGGTGCTGGTCGGCCGGGCCGACGAGACCGGGCGGTTGGTGCTGGTCCTGGGCGGGGCGGCACTGGCCCTGGTCGCGGTCACCGGCGGCACCGGGTACGCCCGCCGGCCGGTGTCGCCGTACCTCGGGAGGATCGCGGATCTCACCGACACGGCCCTGGTGGTCGCCGTGGTGCCGATCGCCTGCGCGGTGCTCGACCTGTACGACAGAGCCCGGGGGCTGCTCGGTTGAGCGGCCCCCGGGCCCGGTGCGTCAGCGGTTGTCAGTGGGCGGATTCGCCGCGCGCCTCGGCGTCCCTGGCCCGCTGGTAGGAGGCGTGGACCTCGGCCTCGGCCTCGGTGCGGCCGACCCAGGTCGCGCCCTCCACCGACTTGCCGGGCTCCAGGTCCTTGTACACCTCGAAGAAGTGCTGGATCTCCAGCCGGTCGAACTCGCCGAGGTGGTGGATGTCGCGCAGGTGCTCCTGGCGAGGATCCTCGTAGGGCACGCAGAGCACCTTGTCGTCCCCGCCCTTCTCGTCCGTCATCCGGAACATGCCGATGGTGCGGCAGCGGATCAGGCAGCCCGGGAAGGTCGGCTCGGGCACCAGCACGAGAGCGTCCAGCGGATCGCCATCCAAGCCCAGGGTGCCCTCAATGAACCCGTAGTCGGCCGGGTACTGAGTCGAGGTGAAAAGGGTGCGGTCCAGCCGGATCCGGCCGGTCTTGTGGTCCACCTCGTACTTGTTCCGGTGACCTTTCGGGATCTCAACCGTCACGTCGAAATCCATCTGCACACTCCCTCGTCTGCCCACGCTGGCTAACGGAACCACTGGCGGCCCTCCGGACAGGTGAATGCCCACCCGCCGACTCCGGCCGCCGCATAGTCTTCGGACCGAAGTAGTGTCACCCAAGCCGATTTTCGCTGGGGGAGGAGGGGGTCGTGGGGAGGGAAGATTCACACTACCGCCCGGACGAGGGCTCCGCGCACGGTACCGGACGATCCGGCTCCGGCAGTGCCAAGGGGCGGGTCCCGGTGCCGGAGGCGCACCTCCCACGGGCTCCCGAACCACCGATCCCGGCACCGGAGACGGTGCCCGAGCGGCCCCCGCCGCTGCCCTGGCGCCCGCCGACCGGGTCGGCTTCGTCCGCTCCGAACACCGGTCACTTCCCGGTGGCCGGCGGTGAGCAACCGGTGAGCGGCCCGCCGCGCGGCAGTGCCACCGTCCCGGTGAGCCCTGCGCCGCTCAGCCCGTCGTTCGGTTCCGGGCCGACCGGCCCCGGCGGGATCCCCCCGGTAGGCCCGCCGATCTCCGCGTTGCCGGCACCCGCCGATGCCGCGCCCGCGCCCGCGCCCGCCGCGCCCCGCCGTCGGAGGCGGTTGCCGGTGGTGCTGGCCGTCGTTCTCCTGCTGGTGCTGGCCGTCGTCGGCGTCGTGATCACCCGTCCCGGCCCGGTCGCCGGGTTGCTGGGCGACGACGCCGGGTCCGGGCCGAACGCGGTCGGCGTGACTCCGGAACCCGCCCCGTCGGACGTGCTGGGTGGTCCGGATTCGAACGCACCGGTGCCCACCCCGGACGGGGTCCGTGCCGTGCTCGATCCACTGGTCGGCGTCGCCGCCCTGGGCGACCGGGTGAACGTCTCGGTCGCCGACGTGATCACCGGTCAGACGCTGTTCGCCAAGGGGGCGGACGACGGCACCGTGCCCGCCTCGGTGACGAAGCTGGCGACCGCGGTGACCGTGCTGGCGGCCCGGGGGCCCGGCTACCGGATTCCCACTCGTGTGGTGGCCGGCGCGAAGGCCGGCGAGGTGGTGATCGTCGGGGGCGGCGACCCGACCCTCGCGATCAACAAGAAGGGCTACTACCCGGGTGCGGCGCGCCTCGACGACCTGGCCGCCCAGGTGCGTACCGCCCTCGGCGGCACACCCCCGACCAGCATCGTCGTCGACGGCTCGGTCTACTCCGGCCCGGTCTACGGCCCTGGCTGGGACGACGACATCCCCACCGGTGGTTCGGGCGGCGCGGTGACCGCGTTGATGACCGACGGCGCGCGTACCGACCCGGGCGTCGAGCACGGCTCCGCCCCGCGGTTCGCCGAGCCGGACCTGGCCGCCGGCAAGGCGTTCGCCCGGTTGCTCGGGGTGCCGACCGAAGCCGTGAAGCGTGGTACCGCCCCGCCACAGGCGGCGGCCGGTGCCAGCCCGGCGCCGGGTACCGAGCTGGGCGTGGTGCAGTCTCCGCCGCTGATCCGGCTGGTCGACGTCATGATCAGCGAGAGCGACAACCTGGTGGCCGAGGCGCTCGCCCGGCAGGTCGCGTTGGCCCGTGGCCAGCCCGCCTCGTTCGACGGCGGCGCCGCCGCGATGGACGCCGAGGTGGCGGAGCTGGGCCTGCCCGCCGAGGAGATCAGCGTCTCCGACGGCAGCGGCCTGTCCCGTCTCAACCGGATCAGCCCGTCGCTGCTGACCGATCTGGTCCGGTTGGCCGCCAGCCCGGACCACCCGGAGTTGGCCGGCGTCTTCGGTGGCCTGCCGGTGGGCGGTTGGTCCGGGACCCTGAACGAGCGCTACCGCACCGCCGCCGGTACCGCAGCGGGCGCGGGCAGCGTCCGGGCCAAGACCGGCACCCTGACCGGCGTGCACTCCATCGCGGGCCTGGTCACCACCGCCGATGGTCGGCTGTTGACCTTCGCGGTGCTCACCGACAAGGTGCCGGGTGACCGGGACACCGCCCAGCCGGCACTGGACCGGATCGCCGCCGCGTTGGCCGGTTGCGGCTGCGGCTGACCGTCGCCGGTCCGGGGTGACGCCGTCGCCATCGGTGTCGATCGAGGGCGTGAGCCCGGGCCGGGGTGTCGCGGCGCGGGTACGGTGGGTCCATGGCGCAGTTCGTGGACTGGGATCTGGCCGCCGCCACGGCGGGGGCGTTGAGCAAGTCTGGCCCTCGCGTGTCGTACGCCGAAGCCACCGACGTGGTCGGCGACCTGCGTCGGCTGACCGACGAGGCGGCCGGGCACGTGGCCGACTACACGGGGTTGCGGGCGCAGGTGTCGCATCCGCCGGTGCGGGTGGTCGATCGCCGCGACTGGGCCGCGACCAACATCGCCGGTCTCCGCGAGGTGATCACTCCTCTGGTGAGTCGGCTCTCCGGCGACAAGCAACCGGGCGCGTTGACCGAGGCGATCGGGTCCCGGCTGACCGGGGTGCAGGCCGGGACGGTGCTGGCCTACCTCTCCGGCCGGGTGCTCGGCCAGTACGAGGTCTTCTCGGCTGACCCGGGCCAGCTGCTGCTCGTCGCACCGAACATCGTCGAGGTGGAGCGCAAGCTCGGCGCCGACCCTCGGGACTTCCGGCTCTGGGTGTGTCTGCACGAGGTCACCCACCGCACCCAGTTCACGGCCGTGCCGTGGATGCGGGCCTATTTCCTCAGCGAGGTGCAGGCGTTCGTCGACGCCTCGTCCAGCGGCAGTGAACACCTGGTCGAGCGGTTGCGGCGCGGGGTGGCCACGTTGTCCGAGGCGGTCCGTGACCCGGAGAGCCGCACCAGCGTGCTGGACATCGTGCAGACCCCGGCACAGCGGGCCGTACTGGACCGGCTCACCGCGTTGATGACCCTGCTGGAGGGGCACGCCGAGTTCGTGATGGACGGCGTCGGCCCGCAGGTGATCCCGAGCGTGGAGCGGATCCGGGCGTCGTTCAACCGACGCCGCGAGGCGGGCAACCCGCTGGAGAAGGCGATCCGCCGGCTGCTCGGGGTGGACGTCAAGATGCGCCAGTACGCCGAGGGACGCAAGTTCGTGCACGGGGTGGTGGAACGCGTCGGCATGGACGGGTTCAACTCGATCTTCAACTCGCCGCTGACCCTGCCGCGACTGTCGGAGCTGGGTGACCCGGACGCCTGGGTCGCCCGGGTGCACGGCCCGGCCGGCACCATCCCGGCCGCTGGCTGACCACCCACCGGTGGCCGCGCTCGCTCCGCCGGTGGCCGCGATCCGGGTGGCGGTCCGCCGCGCCCTGACCGGTCTGCCGTCCGGCGGTCCGGTGCTGGTGGCCTGCTCCGGTGGCGCCGACTCGCTCGCGCTCGCGGCGGCCACCGTCTTCGTGGCGCCTCGGCTGGGCCGCGCCGCGGCGCTCGTCACCGTCGACCACGGCTTGCAGGACGGCTCCGCGGAGCGCGCCGAGGCGGTGGCCACCTGGGGGCGGGGGGTCGGTTTCGGGTCGGCGACGGTGATCCGGGTGGAGGTGGCCGGGCGTCCCGGCGGGCCGGAAGCGGCCGCCCGCGAGGCCCGCTACCAGGCGCTGACCGAGGCGGCCCGGCAGCAGAACGCCGTCGCGGTGCTCACCGGGCACACCCGTGACGACCAGGCGGAGACGGTGCTGCTCGCGCTCGCCCGGGGCGCCGGCCCACGAGGACTGGCCGGGATGCCCGCCCGGCGCGATCTGGGCGGGGTGCCGCTGCTGCGCCCGCTGTTGGAGATCGGTCGGGAGCAGACGCGCGCCGCCTGCGCCGTGCTCGGGCTGAGCCCCTGGCAGGACCCGCACAACACCGACCCGTCGTACGCCCGGTCGCGGGTGCGGGCCGACCTGCTGCCGGCGCTGGTGCGGGCGCTCGGGCCGGGCGTGGTGGACAACCTGGCGCGTACCGCCCGGCTGGTGGCCGCCGACAACGCCGCGCTCGACGAGTTGGCGGGGACGGCGCTGGCGGCGGCCCGGTGCCCCGACGGCGGGCTGTCCGTGCCGGCGCTGCGCGGCCTGGTCCCCGCCGTCCGCGGCCGGGTGCTGCACTCCTGGGCCCGCGAGCTGGGCGCGCTGCCCGGTGCCCTGTCGCATCGGCATGTCGCCGCCCTGGACGCCCTGGTCACCGATTGGCACGGTCAGGGCCCGGCCGACCTGCCCGGCGGTGTCCGGGTGCTCCGCCGCGACGACCGGCTGGCCTCGGTGCGGCCCCGCCTGACCTGACCGGCCGGTCTCAGTTGCTGTGCGCCCGGTCCCGGAAGGTGGTCCGGTAGCTGTGCGGGGTGGCGCCGACCCGACGGCTGAAGTGGTGGCGCAACGCGGCCGCGTCGCTGAAGCCGGACTGGTCGGCGACCGCCTCCACGCTCAACGGAGTCTCCTCCAGCAGTCGCCGGGCGAGCAGCACCCGCTGGTTGGTGAGCCAGTCGTGCGGGGTGGTGCCGGTCTCGGCGCGGAACCGACGGGCGAACGTGCGGGGCGCCATGCCGGCGCGGGCGGCCAACTCCTCCACTGTGATCGTCCGGTCCAGGTGACCCATCAGCCACTCCAGCACCGGTTCCAGGGTGGGGGTTTCGGGGGCCTTCGGGATGGGCGCCTCGACGTACTGGGACTGACCGCCGTCGCGGTGCGGCGGGACCACCATCCGCCGGGCCAGCCGGGTCGCGGTGGCCGAGCCGTGCTCCTGGCGGATCAGGTGCAGGCAGGCGTCGATGCCGGCCGCCGTGCCGGCGCTGGTGAGCAGCCGACCGTCCTGGACGTAGAGCGAGTTGCAGCGAACCCGGGCGCGCGGGTGCTGGCGTTGCAGCTCGTCCACGTACCGCCAGTGGGTCGTGCACTCGCGGTCGTCGAGCAGCCCGGCCTCACCAAGCAGGAAGGCTCCGGAGCAGACGCTGAACAGGTGCGCGCCGCGGGCGTCGGCCCGGCGTAGCGCGTCGAGCACCGGGCCGGGGACGGAGGTGCCCTGGCTGTGCGCGGGGATGGCCACCAGGTCGGCCTCGTCGACCGGGCCGAGGTCGGCGTGTGGGGTGAGGTGGAAACCGGACGAGGTACGCACTGGCTCGCCGTCCGGACTGCACACCTGGAAGCGGTAGGCGGGAAAACCGTCGGCTGTGCGGTCGGTGCCGAACACCTCGGCGAGTACGCCGAGCTCGAAGGGAGCGACCTGGTCGAGGGCGAGGACGGCAACGGACCGCAGCATGTGACGAGGGTAACCCGACAGGTGGCAGTAAATCGATGACCAATGGCATTCCTGCCACTGTCCGGTCGCTTCATCAGGTCGCAGACTGGTCTCAGTCCGGTGCGCACCGGCGGCGAAACCGACAGCAATCATGCGAAAGCGAGCGCCGCCATGGAGTTCCTGCTTTTCCTCCTGTTCCTTGTCCTGCTCGTCGCCGCCTCGGCGGCCGGCCTCACCGTCGACAGCCACGATTCGGCCGACTGGAAGCCGAGCGACGATGGCCGCCGCTGGCGGTCACGTACCAACTGATGTGATTAGCGTTGTTTGCGCAGAAAATCCTTGGCGGGACCGCGCCAAAAGGTGCGGCCCCGCCGACGGAGGCCATCCGACGTACGGCAGGCTAGGAGTCATGGCTGATGGCTCCTGGTACGACGCCGACATCGACCACGTGATCATCTCCGAGGCGCAGATCCGCGAGAAGACGGCGGAGCTGGCCAAGCAGGTCTCCGCCGACTACTCCCACGTGGGCGACGGGCTGCTGCTGGTGTGCGTACTCAAGGGCGCGGTGATGTTCATGGCGGACTTCGCCCGGGCGCTGGGCCGCAACGGCCCGCCGGCGGAGCTCGACTTCATGGCCATCTCGTCCTACGGCCAGGGCACCACCTCCTCCGGGGTGGTCCGCATCCTCAAGGACCTGGATCGGGACATCGCCGGTCGGCACGTGGTCGTCGTCGAGGACATCGTCGACTCCGGGCTCACGCTCTCCTGGCTGCTGCGCTACCTCGAGTCGCGCTCGGCGGCGAGCGTCGAGGTGGTCGCCCTGTTCCGCAAGCCGGACGCGGTGAAGGTGCCGGTCGGAGTGAAGTACGTCGGCTTCGACATCCCCACCGAGTTCGTGGTCGGTTACGGCCTCGACTTCGCTGAGCGCTACCGGGAGCTGCCGTACGTCGGGGTGCTCAAGCCCGAGGTCTACGCCCGCTCCTGACGCCGGCCCGACCCGTCGGACCGGCCCGCCGGTCGACATGAGCCTGACTTGCATCGGCATCCATCAAGCCGACGTTCAGCGCGCTCTCAGCTGATGCGGTTACCGTGTAGCACGGTGGCCCGGAGGTTTCTCCGCGCTCGACCCTCTCGATCGCGTGACCGGGCGCTCGGGTGGCCGAGCCGGACTCCCCGCCACGCCGGCTTTTGATGGTGCACGACTGCGGGGCTCGCAAGCTCACGCCTCGCGTACACGGTGTACCGTCGAATGACCGCGGCGCGGTAGTTTTCGCGCCTCGGGGTCGAGGCCGGCCCGCACGGCGGCTCCGGCCGCCGCTCAACGCGGCGACACCATCAGACGGTCAGGATGTCGATCAGGAGGATGCGGGCGCCCCGGCGCTCGACAACAGTATGGAACGTACGCGTTTCTTCCGCCGACCGGTGGTCTGGATCATCCTGGTCATCCTCGGCGCCGTTGTGCTCAGTCAGCTGTTCACCAGTGGTCCCAGCTACCACCGCGTGGACACTTCCGTTGCGCTCGATCAACTGCACACCGCCAAGATCAACAAGGTGGTCTTCCAGGACAAGGAGCAGACGCTCCAGCTGGACCTGGCCCAGAAGACCAAGTTCGGTAAGACCGAGACCAACAAGATCGAGGCCCAGTTCCCGTACCAGGTCGGTGACGAGATCTGGAACGAGGTGCTGGACGCCAAGGCGAACAACCGGGTCACCGGCCCGGCCGACGCCAAGGTCTCGTCGGACAGCATCTGGGTGAGCCTGCTGGTCAACCTGCTGCCGATCGCGCTGCTCGTCCTCCTGCTGCTGTTCTTCATGTCGCAGATGCAGGGCGGCGGCTCCCGGGTGCTCAACTTCGGCAAGTCCAAAGCGAAGATGATCACCAAGGACACTCCGAAGACGACCTTCGCGGACGTCGCGGGTGCCGAGGAGGCCGTCGAGGAGCTGTACGAGATCAAGGACTTCCTGCAGAACCCGGCCAAGTACCAGGCCCTGGGCGCCAAGATCCCGAAGGGCGTGCTGCTGTTCGGCCCGCCCGGCACCGGCAAGACGCTGCTGGCCCGCGCGGTCGCCGGCGAGGCCGGGGTGCCCTTCTACTCCATCTCCGGCTCCGACTTCGTGGAGATGTTCGTCGGTGTCGGCGCCAGCCGGGTCCGTGACCTGTTCGAGCAGGCCAAGACGAACGCCCCGGCGATCGTCTTCGTCGACGAGATCGACGCCGTCGGCCGGCACCGTGGCGCTGGCATGGGTGGCGGTCACGACGAGCGCGAGCAGACGCTCAACCAGCTGCTCGTCGAGATGGACGGCTTCGACACCAAGGGCGGCGTGATCCTGATCGCCGCCACCAACCGGCCGGACATCCTCGACCCGGCGCTGCTGCGCCCGGGCCGGTTCGACCGGCAGATCCCGGTGGACGCCCCCGACATGGAGGGCCGCAAGGCCATCCTGCGGGTGCACGCCAAGGGCAAGCCGTTCACCCCCGACGTCGACCTCGACGCGGTGGCGCGACGCACCCCGGGCTTCAGTGGTGCCGACCTGGCCAACGTCATCAACGAGTCGGCGCTGCTCACCGCTCGTAAGGAGCAGCGGGCGATCAGCAACGACTCGCTGGAAGAGTCGATCGACCGGGTGGTCGCGGGTCCGCAGCGACGGACCCGCGTCATGAGCGACAACGAGAAGAAGATCACCGCGTACCACGAGGGTGGCCACGCGTTGGTCGCCTGGGCGCTGCCGCACGCCGCGCCGGTGCACAAGGTGACGATCCTGTCCCGTGGTCGCTCGCTGGGCCACACCCTGGTGCTCCCGACCGAGGACAAGTACACCCAGACCCGTGCCGAGATGATCGACACCCTGGCGTACGCCCTGGGCGGTCGCGCGGCGGAGGAGCTGGTCTTCCACGAGCCCACCACCGGTGCGGGCAACGACATCGAGAAGGCCACCCAACTGGCCCGCGCGATGATCACCCAGTACGGCATGAGCTCCAAGCTCGGCGCGATCAAGTACGGCACCAGCGGGGACGAGCCGTTCCTCGGCCGCAACATGGGCCACGAGCGGGACTACTCGGACTCGGTGGCCGCCGAGATCGACGGCGAGATGCGGGCACTTGTCGAGCTGGCGCACGACGAGGCCTGGGAGATCCTGGTGGAATACCGGGACGTCCTGGACAACATCGTGCTCGAGCTGATGGAGAAGGAGACCCTCTCCACGGCCGACATGGCGCGGATCTGCTCCCGGGTGGTCAAGCGCCCGCCGCTGGCACCGTACAACGGCTTCGGCAAGCGTCAGCCCTCCACCGAGCCGCCAGTGCTCACCCCTGCGGAGAAGGACAAGCTCAAGGCGCAGGCCCAGGCTGACGGCGCGCAGGCGTCGGTCGGCGGCGTCGCGCCGTCCAACAACTCGGACGGCACGCACTGAGCAACGACCCGACGGCCAGCTCCCCACACCGGGAGCTGGCCGTCTCCGCGACCGAACCCGACGACGACGAGCTGGACTACGTGGCCGCGCGGTTGATCAGCGGCAAGCTGACCGGCCGCCCCGTCGAGGACGCTGTCGACCTCGGCCGGATCGAGAAGGCCGTGCGCGAGATCCTGATCGCGGTCGGCGAGGACCCGGACCGCGACGGACTCCAGCAGACCCCGGCCCGGGTCGCCCGCGCGTACGCCGAACTCTTCGCCGGCCTGCGGGTCGACCCGGCCCAGGTGCTCAGCACCACCTTCGAGGCCAACCACGAAGAGCTGGTCATCGTCCGGGACATCGACGTGATGAGCCTCTGCGAGCACCACCTGCTGCCCTTCCGGGGCAGCGCGCACATCGGCTACATCCCGGGCCCCGATGGGCGGATCACCGGCCTGTCCAAGCTGGCCCGACTCGTCGAGGTCTTCGCCCGTCGGCCGCAGGTGCAGGAACGGCTCACCTCGCAGGTCGCCGACCTGCTGATGAGCAAGCTCGCACCACGCGGCGTCGTCGTCGTGCTCGAATGCGAGCACATGTGCATGGCGATGCGCGGCATCCAGAAATCCGGTGCCAAGACCATCACGTCGGCCGTACGCGGCGTCCTGCAGACGGACTCCAAGTCGCGGGCCGAGGCGATGGCGTTGATCATCCCCCGCTGACCCCCCCGACGCAACGCGGCCGGCCGACACCCACCCGGGACGGCCGGCCGTTGCGGTTCCGCACCCCGCCCGGGGTCGTTCCGGCCGGGCGGCTTCTCGGCTCGGCGGGTCAGCCGGCGAGCAGGGCCAACAGCAGGCCGGCCGTGGCCAGCACCGCCGGCACCAGGCACACCAACGCGCCGAAACGCACAGTGCGGTCCAGCCGCTCGGTGGGGCTGACCCGGAACAACCGCCCGATGCCGATCCAGCCCGCGACGAACGCGACCGCCGGCATCGGCAGCCCGCAGATCAACGCCGCCACGGTGGCCGGTCCCACCCCCGTCGCCGCCAGAACCACAACCTGGATCAGCGGCACCAGCAGCGCAAACGGCCCGTACACCAGGAGGTTGCGCGCCCGCGCGGGCCAGGACCCCGGCCGGATCCGGCGGCGTGCGGTCAGCGCCGCGTCCGCCGCCTCGGCCCAACCACGCGCGGTCCGCAGCGCCGCCAACACGGCCGCCGGACCACCCGCCATCGACCGGGCCGCCTCGGTCAGCTCCGGCGGCGACGGCACCAGGGAGATCGCCGGTACGCCCAACTCGCGCAGCCGTTCCTGCTGAGTCGCCAGCCCGGTACGGACCACCGTCAACTCCTCCCGGGCGGCCTCCGCCGACCGGGCCTGCTCACCGGCTGCGGCAGCCGCGCTCCGGCGTACCCCGTCCAGCTGGCGGGCGGCCGCAAGATACTCCGTCCAGGCCGTGCCGGGCTCGACAGCCCGCGATGTGGCGTCCCCGGTCGCCGCGGCGGCCCGCTGCCGCCCCGGCCCGGTCACCGTCGCGTTCGGATCCACCTCGACACCCTCCATGCGCGCCACCGATCAGCCGGCCTCGTCGGCGAACGGCACCAGGACGGTGCCCCGCTCGTCCGGGCCGTCCCAGAGCACCGCGCGGTCGGGGCGCACCTGCCACTCGACCGGCCGACCGAAGACCGCTGTGAGCTGCGCGACCGGCACGTCCAGCACGGCCACCGCCGCGAACTTGTCGACCTCGCCCGCCGGCTCGAACAACGCGGCGAACGGCGGCACCGCACGCCACCAGCCCAGCAGATGCCGCCCCGCCGGCGGCCCATCCCGCAGGAGAGAGCGCAGCCGGTCCACCGGCAGGTCCCGGGGACCCGGCCGGTCCAGACCAAAGACCACCAGATACGTCGGCAGGTCGTCGGCCGCGTCAGCGAGCAGCGTCGGCAGATCCACCAACTCAGCCGAATGCCGGGTCGCCAAATCGGCCGTCAACGCCTCGGCCAGTGCCCGGGCACCCGGATCCGGTGCCGCCACCAGGAAACGGGCGCCGCCCGGTGCGTGGTGAGCCGACGTGCTCCGCGCCGCCGTCGCCAACAGCCCACCCGCCGCGGTGCCCGAGCCCAGCACCGCGAGGTTGCGCCCGGCCGCCGGCCCCAGCGGCACAGCGACGGTCGAGCGGGCCACGTCGACCGCCCGACCCAGCAGGGCGGCCGGGCCGTGCGCCTGCCCCGCCAGGGCCGCCCGGTGACGCGGATCGTTGCCCAGCAGCGGCCGGGCGTAACCGGCGAAGACCACCGGCGGCACCGACCCGGCCGGACGGGCCGCCCACAACTCGTGTCGCAGCTTCTCCACGACCTCCGGATGATCCTGCGGGTCCGGGTGGCGGATCAACCGTTCGTGACCCCGGATCGCACCCCGTGGGCCACCGAGCCCGCCGGCCGTGTTCACCACAGCGCTGCCCACCGGCAGACCGGCCGCCGAGTCGTTCGTCGGCTCCAACACCGGGCTGCCACCCGGCAGCGCCACCCGCACCGGGAACTGCCCGAGCACCGAATCCCGATGACCAGCATCCGCGCGCGCACTCAACCCCAACTCGCCCGCACCCGCCAAGACCAGGTGTACGCCGTACGCCCGACCCGCCCGGGCCAACCCGTCCAACTGGGCGGCCACCTCGGCGGCCAGCCGGTCCCGCTCGGCGAAGAGCAGCGGCACATTGTCCACCACACAGACGATCCGCGGCAGCGGCTGGTGTTGACGCAGCTCCGCGAAGCGTTGCCCCCCGGCCCGGGCACCCGCCTCCGTGCGGCGCTGGACCTCGGCCGTCAACTCGTCCAACAGATCCCGGACGTACTCCCGGTCGGCGGCCATCGCGGCCGCGCGCACCTGCGGCACCCACGACCGATCCCGCTCGGTCTGCAGAAACTCCACGAAGGACTCGCCGTCGCCGAGATCGGCCAGGTAGAACGCCAGGTCGTCTGGGCTGTACCGGGCGGCCAGGCCGAGTAGCGCGGTGGTCAGGAACGCCGCCCGGCCCGCAGCGGACCGGCCACTCACCAGCCAGTGTGGGGTCAGCTCGGTGAAGCCCAGCGGCACCGACCGGCCCCCGGCATCGCCGACGGTAGTGGTCAGCCCGTCGGCCGAGTCCGACTCCCACAGTCGCTCACCCGTCGGTGGCAGCAGAGCACCCAACGCCAACCGGGAACCCGCCTCCACCTGCTCGGCGAGCCGCCGACAGACCGCGTCGACCAGCTCGGCCGGCGGGTCCGCCTCGACGAAGACCGGCGAGTTCAAACCACCCGGCGGATCGGCGCCCGGCCCGGCGAACGACGCCCCCGGCGGATCGCCCAGCAGCGCGTACGCATTGCGGAGCGCCAGCGAAGTGGTGTGCGGCAGCGGTGCCCGGGCCGAGTACGGGCCGGCGGGCGGCCAACCCGCCACCACCAGATGCAGCCCAGCAGCCGGCCCCTGCTCGGCCAACGTCTCGATGCGCGCCAGATCGGTCGGGCCGGTCGACTCCGGCAGCGCGGCCACCACCAGCAACAACGTCCGATCGTGACGACGCCGCCCACTCGCCCCCGGCGTCACCCACTGCTCCGCCTCGGTCAGCACCACGCGCAACCCCGCCACGTCCACCGCAGGCGGCGGCAACAGGCCAGCATCCGCGAGCGCCCCGAACGGCGTCAGAACGGCCCCGGTGGCATCCACCGCGCGAATCAGCAGCGCACCCGCCGGTGCCGCACCCAACAACCGCAGAAGTACGGCCCGCAGCAACCCCGCCACCCGCGGCTCCCGCGCGTCAGCGTCCACGCTGAGGTGACCCGTGCCGACAAGCGGCACCAACGCGGGGAAACGAGCATCGTCAAACGGCGCCGCAGTACCGACCCGAACGAACGGCGGCGGACCATCACCCGCCGGCGAATCCACGGTGAGCGAGTCCAGTGCCGCACCCGACCAGCCCGGAGCCAGCAAGGCCGCAGCCGTACGTAGCCGGTCGGCCACCTCGTACTGACGGCGCTGATCGGCCGGAGCCGGCCGCGTCTCGTCCAGAATCCCAGCAGCTGCGGTCGCGACGGCCGCCGCCCGACGGTGCAGGGCTGCGGCGCGGTTCGTGCGAGCCTTCGGACCGGCCACCGCGTCCACCCCCTCTACCCGAGGTTGGCAACCCCTCCCCAAGTAGAGACGGTATCCCAGCCGACGGCCCTCCTCCGGGAGGTGCCTCGGCGCTGCGCCGGTGTTGTCGTGGATCTCACCGGTGGGGAGGGGTCCGTCACGATCCGCTGGATCTGAGGCATTGGCTCCGGAGCGTCCAGCCGATAACTTCAGGAGGTGGAATCAGTGCAGCCCCCCGCCGGTTCCCAGGTCTCCCGCGTACCGGCCCAGCGGACACCGTCGGAGCAGCTGCCGCCCGCCCCGGCAACGCCGGCACCGCAGCCGCCACGCCGTCGGATGCGGACAGTGCTCACGGTCGTCGCCGGCGTGCTCGCCCTGCTCTGCCTCGGCGGAGTCGCCACCGCCTTGGTTTGGTACAACCGCGCCTCGACGCCCGACCGCAGCGCACCCGACGTGGTGGTGGACAACTATCTGCGCGCGTTCCTCGTGGATCGCAATGACGTGAAAGCAGACCTCTTCACCTGCGAGAGTGGGTCTCAGTTGGAGGCGATACGCGCTCTGCGGACTGATCTGCTCGAGCGGCAGCAGCGTTTCGATACCACGATAACTGTTAGTTGGGGGCCCTTGGCCGTGCAGAAGCAGGGCGAGGTCGCTGCGGTTGAGGTCACATTGATTATCTCAGCTCGAATTGACGGGATGAACCAGAGTGACCGTCAGCCCTGGCAGTTCGACACTCGGTTAGCCGACGGCTGGCAAGTGTGTGGCGGCGCGCGAGCTGATTGACTTCACTCAATCCACAGCAGGTGTACCGGAACCTCCAAGGTGGTGGGCGATTGACCGCGCCAGGCCCAGCGGTACCACTCCACCTCGGGCGTGATGCGCACGCAGATGTCTCCCTCGGCGCCCGAGTAGGTCTCGGTGACCGCACGAAGGTCGCGGTGCTCCAGACCGCCCTCGACATGCACCACCCGTCGACCGGTGACCGCGTCCGCCTCGAAGACCGGCGTGGGAGTCCGGTGTGCCGGGCCGTCCAGCGAGACCAACCGGACGCCCGTGTCCCGGGCTTCGTCCACCCCTGGTCGGCCGCCGGCGGTCTCCACCCAGACCCGCTCCACCGGCACCAGCGGCGCAAACACCTCGACCTGGTCGGCTTCGGCCCGGTACCACTCGTGCTCGGGGATCACCGGCACGTAGGTCCGGGCGCTCTGCACCACCCGGTCGTCCGCTCGCAGGTCCCCGCGCCAACCCATCCCGGGCAGCCCGACCAGGACCCGCCGACCGCGTAGCTCGACCCGCTCCGTCGCGGGGACGATGGTCAGCGGTCTCGGCGGCTGCGGTGCCCAGTCGGGCTGGTCGGCGAACGGGTCAGGCATCGGTCCGGTCATACCCGTGGTGGCCTCACTCAGCGGCGCGCAGCGGGGCACCCCGCTCGCGCATGAACGGGACCGGGTTCACCGCGCCAGACGCGTTGCGGTCGTTACGCAGGTGCACCTCGAAGTGCAGGTGCGGGCCGGAGGAGTTGCCACTGCTGCCGACCTTGCCGATCACCTGACCGGCCGTCACGATCTGATCCTTCTTGACGAAGGGCTGCACCACCATGTGGCAGTACCGGGTGATGTAGCCACCGGCGTGCAGCAGGTCGACGAACCAGCCGCAGCCCCCCTTGCCGGGGAATCCGTCCACGTTGCAGTCCTGTCGGTCGCGGTTGTCCTCGTCGCAGATGGAGACCAGAACCCGACCGGTCGCTGCCGCGCGGATCTCGGTGCCCTTGGCCGCGCCGATGTCGACTCCGTTGTGGCTGGGTCGGCTGGCGGTGCGGAAACCGGAGCCGACTCCGCCGGGGATCGGCGCGGTCCAGCCGGAGGCGGCGATCTGACCGCGTTCGGCCGCGTTGCACACCGCCTTGCCGTTGATCTCGACGGTACGCGCCGCGCCGCCGGCCAGCGCGTCCACGATCCGGCTGGCTACCTCTTCGTGTTTGGCGTACGCGTCCGGGTATGCGCTGACCTGCACCCGCTGCGCGACCGCGGTCAGTGGTCGGCGTTGCCAGCTCTCCACCTTGACGAGCTTCTCGTAGAACTTGCGGGCCGCGTACGCGGGGGTCAACCGCTCGGCGACGCTGCCCCACCCCGGCCGCTGCTGGAACAGGCCCAGCGAGTCGTGGTCCGCGCCGACGCCCTCGTGCGGCAGGGCCAGGGACGCGGGTACCCCGCTGTTCGCCAGGTTGCGGAGGGCCGACTCCTGCATCGCGGTGGCGAGGGCCACCACCCAGCCTCGCGAGGGCACCCCCATGTCCTGGCCGACCTTGATGATGATCGCGGCGTTGCGGACCTGGGTGTCGCCGTACTGGGCGAATCGCGGCAGCTTGCCCGCGATGTTGACCGCTCGGACCGGTCCGCACTCCATGCCTGCCATTGTGTCGCCGTTCTCGGCGTCGTCGCCTCCGAGCCCGGTGAGGAAGAACGCCGCAGTGCCGCCGGTGCAGCAGAGCAAAAGCAGCATCCCGGTGAGCACCGCGGCGACCACACCGATCCGGAGGGGACCGCGGCGGGTTTTGGCGCTACCAACGTCGCTCACGGCCGCTCCCAGTCCAGAACGTCGACCAGCCAACCATCATCGGAGGTGACCAGTTCCAAGCGGAGCCCGCCGGCATCGAGGGGGAGCAGCAACTCGACGAACGTTTCGGTCCGCTCTCGCATGCTTGGAGGACCGGTGACCTTCTCGGCCGGCACGCTCTCGGGCTCGGCGCCGGTCAGCTTCTCCCTCAGCGCGGGCGTGGAGAGTGGCCGCAGACCAGCCTGCCACTCTTCGGTGGTCATCCCGGGACGGCCCAGCCAGGCCCTGGCGAAGCGGTCGGCGGTCTGTTCGGGCGTGCGGGCGCCGGGCGACGTCACGGGTGACGGCGGAGCCGCGCTGTTGAGCAGACCGTCCTCGCCGGCCGTCGGGTCCACTGTGATGATCGGCCCATCCGGACGGCTGCTCAATCCATCGGCTGAGTCGCCCTGGGTGGAGATCAGCCGGGTCGCCCCGAGTACGCCGACGACCACCAACCCGATGAGCAGCGCAACGCCCAGCCGGGACCGCAGCGCCCGAGTGAAGAGGAATTCCAACGCCCGTCGCATGACCGTCACCTCGCCTCTGAGCGCACCCGAGGTCCGGTGCGGTCCGGTGCTCGCTCGGTGGAGCCCGGGCGGTAGACCACGAACGACGGGTTCTCGGCCGGTACATCCGGCTCGGTCCAGGTCGCTGGCTGTCGGCGTCGGGGCTGCGGGGCGACCGGGCGGTTCCGACCCCTGCCCTCCTCCGCCGCCGCCGCGTCTGCCCGCCTGCCCTCGGCCGCAGCTGCCGGCACCGGGGCCGGGTCCTCCCGCCGCGCCTCCGGACGTAGCCGGGTCTGCGTAGCGTCGGGCGACCGTCGACGTCCGCCGACCGGCTCGGCGGTGCCGCCCGGCTCGGCCACGTCCAGCCGAGCTGCGGTCCGCATGTCACGGAAGAACCGGCGGTGCCAGGACCCAGCCGAGCTGACCGCTTCGCTGCTGTCCTTGCCGCCGAGTTGAGTGATCCGCCGGTACGGCCGCAGCAGCAGCCATCCGACCACCCCGCAGAGCCAGACCAGCACCACTTGGAGCCAACCCGGCAGGGTGGGGGTGCTCATGATCAAATCAACAGCGAAGAGGTAGATCGCGGCGCCGGTGCCGAAGATGGCAATGTTGAACACTGCGGCAACGACCGCGTTAGCCAGCCGGCGCAGGCCGGCGCTGGCCGGTCGGAGCAAGCCGATGGTACCTAGGATGGGTGCCGCGATCACCGCCCACCGGAAGATCAGGAAGCCCAGCAGTACCAGCACTGACGCGGTCAGGTCGAACATCGCGAAGAGCACGGCCGCGAGCACGGCGATGAACCCAGAGCCGATTCGGTCCATGTCGCGGGAACCCGTCAGGAACTCGTACGCCTCCGGGTCTTCGGTCTCAATCTGCTCCGCGACCGTCATCCACTGCTGCTGCTTGGCCTTGATCGTCGCTCCCCGGGTTCCCGGGTTGGCACGCAGTTTCTCGGCCTCCTCCCAGGAGAACGCCTTAGCGTCGTACAGGGCGGGGCCATACTTGCGGGCAGTCTCGCTATCCGCCGAGCCGAGCACTCCACGCAGCCAGTTGCGGTAGAGCATGGCCTCGGTGGCAGTGTCGCTTGCCCGAACGGCAGGCGGCCTCTTGTCCACACAAGCGTCTGGGTTGGGGACGGCGCAACGATCCGCCGGGGTATCCCGAGCCGAAGGACCGACCGCATCGTGGACGACGCCGAGTGAGGTGATCAGGGTGCCGTCGGCAATGCTTGCCGACTTGACCGGCCAGGCCGCCAGTGCGGTGACCGCCACCATCACCAGTAACGCCCACCCGGCCGTCGTCATCGCATTGCTCATGTCCGACTGACGGGAGCGCCACAGCAGGTAGAGGCCCACCACGCAGAGCGTGACAATCCCGAAGACGCTGAATACCTTCTGGTAGACGGCTTTGGTGGCCTTCTCCACCAGCGGGTCGGCCCAATCCCACATCGAGCGAGGGTCCCAGGCCCGTTCCCGCAGGGCGTTCGAGGCGCCCACGACCGCGGTGGCGATCATGAGCTCACCGTTGGCGACGGTGGTGGTGAACTTGTAGTCGGGATGGAGGACGGCGGAGGCACAACCACCATCCGGTCGATAAGTGTTGAAGCTGTAACCGCCGTAGCCGTAGTCGCTGTAGATGCCCTTGGGTCCGGGCAGCTTGGACGAGTCCGGGCGGGAGGCGAACCAGCCAGCGAGGCCCGAGTCCGGCGCGGACGGCACGGGCGGCTTCCGACACTCGATCTCCCCCTCACCGACTTGCTTGAGCTTCGCTACGCAGGCGCGGAAGTCGGCCTGCCATTCGGCGGTCGTGCAGAGGTCGGCGCGGGCCTGGGCGGTGGGCGGTGCCGCGGCTGCGGCCTCCGCGCCGATCAGCGGCCAGGTGAGGGTGGCCCCGGCCAGTACGCCAAGGGCGAGCAGGAACGACACAGTCCTTGCCCAGGCCCTAGCCATGTCACGCCTCCAGATCCGGCAGGGGGATGCTCGGTAGGACTCCGGCCGATGCGGCGATCGCTGCGGGCGTCGTGTCGAGGTGGTCCAGCAGCCCTTCGACGTACGAGACGTCGACTCGGACCTTCTGCACCCGGCCGTCGACGTCGCGCATCACGAACTCGCGGAAGCCGAGCCGGCTGGACGAGCTGGTGTCGGCGGCGGAGAGTGAGGCCAAGGTGGCCTCGTACCCGTCGTTGACCGGCACCCGCAGCAGCCGCAGAGCTTCGGAGGCGATCTCGGCGTCCTCGGCGATGCGGCCGACGAAGACGGTGGAGACGAGGTTCTGCACGTCGAGGCCGAGGATGTCGCGGGGGTTCTGGGAGGCGACCAGCGCTGCCAGGTTCCACTTGCGGGAGTCGCGGGCGAGTCGGACCAGGAAGGAGCGCCCAGACCGCCAGCCTTCCATGAAGTGCGCCTCGTCGAGGCCGACGAGTTTGCGGGACGACATCGAGCCGCCGTAGCAGCGTCGGACGGCGAGCCGGTGCGCGGTGTGCAGCATCGGGAGGGCCAGTGCCTCCTCGGCTGACCAGTACTCGCGTTCGATCTTGAGGTCGGGCAACCGTAGCCCGGCCATGGTGATCACGGTGAGTGCCGCGTCGGCGCCGAGCAGCCCCTCCGGCGGTCGGCCGAAGAAGAGCATGGCCAGTGGCATCTCGGCGGTGTCCAGTAGGAGGTTGGCCAGTTCCTTGCCGGCGTCGTCGTCGAGCCGCCCGAGGCAGCTCACCACGTCGTCCAGGGTGGAGGTCTCCTCGGCGGGGACCTGGCGGACGGCGTGCCGGAAGAGGGTTGCGGTCGACGCCTCCCTGGCCACCTGCGGCGGGACGAGCATCATGCAGATGTCCTGGACGAGCATCCGCCGCTCGGCGCGGGCGTTGGAGACCGCGATCTCGAACTCCCGGTCACCGGGTGCCCCGGTGCCGAACTCGGAGCGCAGCGGCGTCGGGATGAGCGAGTAGGGCGCCAGCGTGCCGTGCTCCGAGCCGGTCAGGTTCAACACCCGGGAGTACGGCCGCAGCTCGGGCATCGCGCAGAGGCGGGCCAGCGGGCCGGACGGGTCGAGCAGGGTCACCTGGACACCTCGGCGGGCGGCCAGGTAGCCCAGGGCGCCGAGCAGGGTCGACTTGCCACCACCCGGTTCGGCGACGAAGACCGCGAGCCCTGAGCGTTCCCGGACCTCCATGGGGAAGTGCAGGTCGAGGAAGACCGGGCGGCGGCAGGTGCCGGCGGTCCGGCCGATCAGGTCTCCCCGCCGGTCGCCCACGTTGGAGGCGGCCTGGGGGAGCGCGGCGGCGAGCAACGGCACCGGCATGCGACGCACGTAGCCGGTGTTGGCGATCGGCTCGCCGGGGATGAACTCGCGGGCCAGCCAGTCCTGGTTCTTCGGGTGCTGCAGCGAGATGCGTAGCTCCCGCGAGTAGAGCTGGATGAGCCGGCGGGCTCGCTCCAGGCATTCCTCCCTGGTCCGGCCGCCGACCGCGATCCGGTGCCAGCCGTGCGCACGGGCCGAGTCGACCGGCAGGCCGGTGGTCATCTCGTCGCCGATCACCAGGGCGCGCTTGGCCAGTCGTTCCAGCTCGGGGGGCGCGTCGATGCCGTGTTCGGCGTAGTCGAGCTGTTGCGAGCGGATCATCCGCAGCCGGTGTTCGAGATTGCGGAAGGAGTCGCCGGAGCCGAGGATGTCGACGCGGGTGGAGATTTCCATCGGCCAGGGCAGCCGCTCGTGGAAGTGCAGCCAGGGCTCGTGTCGTTCCGGGATCTCCAGCGGCTCCATCCGGCCGACCGCGAGCACTGCCACGTGCCGCTCCTCGCCGGTCATCCGGTTGACCAGCTTGACCGTCGAGCCGTACGGGGTGCGGTAGCGCTCCACCTGCTCGGTCATGGCGAGCAGGTCGCCGCGCTCCCAGCGCCCGTCGGTGACGGGGGAGAGGGTGCTCGGCGGCGACATGCACAGCGCCACCGAGCGGTAGAGGAGCCACTCCAGCTCCTGGGCGGTGACCCGCCGGCCGCGCATGCCGAACGCGCCGAGCACCTCGTCGAACTGTTCCACGGTGCGGCCCAGCTTGCGGCGTTCCCCGTCGGCGGTGCCCCGGCCGAAGGTGCGCAGCAGCCGCTCGGTGAGTGAGTCGCCGAGGGACCGCCGGGCGAAGGTGACACCCAGGTAGGTCTGGCCCTCGGCGTGGTTGACCGCCATCAGGTGGCGTTGGGCGGCGACCAGGTGGTCGGCCCAGCCGGTGGTGCCGGGTACGTCGGGCAGCGGCGCCGAGGTGTGCGTGTCGATCGTGCGCGCCCACTCGTCGGCGGGGAACGGCCGGGTGGTGCGGCGCAGGTGCAGTCGGAAGCCGGCCAGGCCGGCGTACTGCTCGGAGATCGCCGACAGCAGCGCCTCGCGTTCGGCGTCCGGCCGGAACGCCCAGCGAACCTCGGGCAGCCAGTACCAGGCGGTGACGGTGTTCGGCGTGAAGGTGAGGTGGCCGGCGATCTCGGTGATGGCCAGCTCGACGGACGGATCCCGATCCCCGAATTTGATTTTCGGGGCGCGAACCCGGGTCGGCTTGATCGGTCGGTCCGGTCGGCTCGCCGTGCGCTGTCGGGGTGCGGCGACCTCCTTGCCGGTGGCCGCAGTGCCGGTGCTCCGGGGTCGATCCGTGTCGGTGGCCCGGCGCGCCGTGCGTTCGAGAGCTGGCCGGTCCGCAGATGTGATCATGGCCGGCTGCTCCGGCGGAGCCGTGGACCGGCCGGCTGCGGCCGTCGGCTCTGGCGCTTGAACCGCCGGTCGGGCCGTCGCTGCGGGGCGGCCGCCCGGCGCGGTGCTGACGGGTCGGCGGACGGCGCCGGTCGTCGCCGACGGCGACCCGTCGCCGGTGGACGGGTCGGGATCGTCCGGAGGACGCAGCATCGGTCGTCGATCACCGGCCTGGTGCGGCACTCGGGACTCGCTGGCCGGGTGGCCGCCGCCGTGCCGATGCTCGACGGGTCGGCCGCCGTTGCCGGGCGGCTCGGCGGGCGTCCACGGTGGCTCCAGCTCGGGAACCGCGCGGGCAGGTGCCGGGCTGGCGTTGGGTGGCGGCTGATGCGGGATCGTCGGCTGCTCGCGGGTGCTCGGGCCGGCGGTGACGGCTCGTGGCGAGCCGGGTCGCCCCCCGCCGCCGAAGAGGTCCAGGAAGGGAGAGTCGATGTCGGCGTTCTCGCCGGCCGACACGGCGGTGGGCTCGGCCGGTGGCGTCCGGCGGGGAATCGGCCGGGGCGCCTGGAACACGCCGACGGCGCCGTGGCCGGGTGACGTCACCAGCGCGGGGTCGAGGGCAACCTCGTCCTCGTCCTCGGTGTAGTCGAACGAGTGCGCACGGTGACCGGCTGGTACGCCCGGGCGACCGGCCGGGGAGCCCGGCGTGGAGGAGCGGCTCATGCGATCGCCTCGGTGACCGTCGGCAGACCCTTGCCCGCGTCCTGCGACGGACCGTTCGACGTACGTCCGGTCATGCCAGCTCCTCCCGAATCCTGATCCGGCTGCCGACCAGGCGCGGATCGCGCTGCTCGACCGCCGGCTCCCGGGTGCGTCGCCAGTCGGTCAGCGCGGTGCGGATGACCACCCGCGCCGGCCGATCGGGGTCGACGTGCCGGAAGATGAACGACGTGGTCACGATGGCGAGCGCGATCTCCCAGGCGGGGAAGAGCTCGACCGTCAACGTGAACAGCCAGTGGATGAACATGTAGAGGGGGACCAGCAGCATGAAGAGCCCGTACTGGGCGTAGGGCAGGTGGACCGGAAGGGTGTAACCGGGCGGCCCGAGGTAGACCAGGCGGGCCCGGTAGATGTCGTCGTCGGTGCGTAGCCGCATCTGGTGAACGCGCCTATTCGAAGATCAGGTCGATCAGGTAATCGCCGACGAAGAAGAGTGTTGCCGCGCCCGCGATGAAGGCGAGCCCGACGATGGCGATCGCGGAGCTGGTCAGCACCTTGGAGATCTCGCCTCGGCTGGCACGGCCGATGAAGATGACGCCCAGGACGGCGAGCAGGATCGGCGCGATCTTGCTGGCGAAGAAGGTGACGACACTGTTGGTGTCGATCCCCTTCGGTGCCGGCTCCGCGAGTGGAGCCGACGCCAGGGTGGAGAGCGCGTGGGCGACGCCGGACGACGCCGTCTCCATGAGCTCGAAGGCGATCACTGGAACCTCCCCATAGCGCGGCCGGCGGTGCCGCGGCGGTGCAATAGGCAAGCCTGGCAGGAAAAGCGCTCCACAGGGCATGGCGTTCTTGACCCTGTGTTCGTTACTCACCACGGAGGGTGGCGAGGTTTGGGCGGATTTTCCCCGCTTCGGCCCTCCCTCCAAGCTTCGCCATCTCGATGCTGGCCAATTCCAAAGCGTACGGGCCGCCCCGGATTGCGACAAGCCGCGAAGGGGCTGCCCGTTACTGCCCTGATGACCGATCGTACACCTGTTCTAATCGGCACGTCAGGGGCGCTGGTGTGGGGCCGACCCGGGTCGCTGGGCGCCGCTGCCGCGACCGGTACCGTCTAGTCGTGACCGATCTGGTGCGGGCTTCGGGCCCGGTGGTGATGGGCGTCCTCAACGTCACACCGGACTCCTTCTCCGACGGCGGACGGTACGCCGACCTGGACGCCGCTGTCGGACACGGCGTCCGTCTGCGCGACGCCGGTGCGCACCTGGTCGACATCGGCGGCGAGTCGACCCGTCCGGGCGCCGAGCGGATCGACGCCGCGACCGAGGCCGAGCGGGTGTTGCCGGTCATCCGCGAGCTGACCGCCGCCGGTGTGACGGTCAGCGTCGACACCAGCCGCGCCCGGGTGGCGGAAGCCGCCCTGGCCGCCGGCGCGGCGGTGGTCAACGACGTCTCCGGTGGCCTGGCCGACCCGGACATGGCCCGCGTGGTCCGCGACGCGCACTGCCCCTGGGTGCTGATGCACTGGCGCGGGCACTCTCGCGCGATGCGCGAGCTGGCCAGCTACACCGACGTGGTGGCCGAGGTCAGGGCCGAGTTGGCCCAACGGATCGACGCGGCGCTGGCCGCCGGGGTGGCCCCCGACCGCCTCATCGTCGACCCCGGGCTCGGCTTCGCCAAGACGGCCGCGCACAACTGGGAACTCAGCGCCCGACTGCCGGAGCTGCTGGATCTCGGCTACCCGCTGCTCTTCGGGGCGAGCCGCAAGTCGTACCTCGGCGGGTTGCTGGCCGCCGCGGACGGCACGCCGCGACCGACCGCCCAGCGGGAGGCGGCCACCGTGGCCACCAGCGTGCTGGCGGTCGCCGCGGGGGCCTGGGGCGTACGCGTGCACGACGTCCAGGCCACCGCCGACGCGCTTGCCGTCTGGGCGGCGACCGGCAGCCCCCGGCTGGCAATGTCGCCGCACGACGACAAGCGACCGCAACACGATCACGAGCATGGGGTACGGCGATGACGACGGACCGGATCCACCTGACCGGCCTGCGGGCGCGCGGCCGGCACGGGGTGTACGACTTCGAACGCGAACAGGGGCAGGACTTCGTGGTCGACGCCGTCCTGGAACTGGACCTCGGCCCTGCCGCCGCCAGCGACGACGTCACCGCCACCGTGCACTACGGCGAGCTGGCCGAACGCCTGGTCGCGGTGGTGACCGGCGAGCCGGTCAACCTGATCGAGACTCTGGCGGACCGACTCCTCACTGTCTGCCTGGCCGACGAAAGGGTCGACGCCGCGACGATCACGGTGCACAAGCCGGAGGCCCCGGTGCCGCACACCTTCACCGACGTGGCCGTCACCATGACCCGGGCGCGTACCCGGTGACCCGGGCGGTCCTCTCGCTCGGCAGCAACCTGGGCGACCGCCTGGAGCACCTGCGCACGGCCGTCGCCACCCTCGGCGACGCGGTGCTCGTGCTCTCCGGGGTGTACGAGACTCCACCGTGGGGCGACACCGACCAGCCCGCGTACCTCAACGCTGTCGTGCTCGTGCAGGACGAGAGCGCGACCCCGCGCGACTGGCTGGAGCGGGCCCGCGACGCGGAGCGCGCGGCCGGCCGGGTCCGTGACCCGCAGCGCCGGTTCGGGCCGCGCACCCTCGACGTGGACGTGATCGCGGTCTGGGGCGACGACGACGAGCCGGTGCTCAGCGACGAGGAGGAGCTGACCCTGCCGCACCCCCGGGCGCACCTGCGCGCCTTCGTGCTGCGTCCGTGGATCGACATCCAGCCGTACGGTCGCCTGCCCGGTCACGGCTGGCTGACCGACCTGCTGACCACCGGCCCGGCGGCGGACGAGGCGTTGGAGCTGCGTCCCCGGCCGGAGTTGGCGTTAGAGTCGACGGCATGACCGAGCGGAACCGGCCGGCATGACGCAGGCGAAGCCCCCACCCAGCGGGTCGGGCCCGGACGGGTCGCGGATGGGCCCCACCCGGATCTCGACCCTGGTCGTGGCCGGCCTGGCTGCGGCGGCGGTGGCCTGGCTGCTGATCAGCACCCTTTACTACAGCGGCATTCCCCGGCTGCCCTGGCTGCCGGTGGTGACGCTGGCCGGGCTCGCCGTGCTGGAGGCGTACGCCGCGATCAACACCCGGGCCCGGATCGAGCGCAAGCCGGGTCGGGACCCGGTCAATCCGCTGTTGGTCGCCCGTTTCGTGGTGCTGGCCAAGGCGTCGGCACTGGCCGCGGCGATCTTCGCGGGCTTCTACGCGGGGCTCACCGGCTGGCTCTTCGTGGAGACCACCCGCGCCGCCCTGGACGATCGACCGGCCGCCGGCGGGGGCCTGCTCGCCTCGCTGGCACTGGTCGGCGCCGCGCTCTGGTTGGAGCGCTCCTGCCGCGTGCCGGAACGCCCGGACGACGAGAGCGAGCAGGACCCTCGGGAAAGCCGCCCCGGCCAGCGCTGAGCAGGGGGTTACGCCCGGCTGCGGGCGCGGGTACGGTGCCTGCGATCGGAGAGCAAGGGCCGCCCAGGGTCCGTCCGTGCGCCGGACTGGGGACGGTCGGCCACTGGGGAGGCGGCGTCATGGGGTACGAAGAAGCGGGCCGGGAGCGGTCGGCCGAACCCTCGTCGGGGGTGCCGGCCGCCGTTCTGGACAACGTCTTCGACGACCCCACCCACGGTGAGCCCGGCCGGGATCGGATCGGCGTGCACCTGGGCTGGGAGCTGCTGCTGCTGGCCGGGCTGGCCGCCGTGAGCTGGCTGCTCTGGCGGGAGGATCCGACCGCGGTGCGCGACGGCAACCTGCGCACGCTGCTGATCGACGCGGTCGGGCTGGGGTTGCTCGCCCTGGCCGCCGGACTGAGCCTGCGTACGGCCGCGCCGAACCTCGCCGTCGGCCCGATCGCGGTAGCGGCCGCCCTGCACTACGCCGAGCAGGGTGACCGGGGCCTGCCGGCGTCGCTCGGCCCGGCCATGGCGGTCGCCGCGGTGGGCGGGTTGGCGCTGGCGCTGGTCGTGGTGGTGCTGCACGTGCCGGGCTGGGCCGCCAGCCTGGCCGGTGCCGCCGCCGTGGTGGTGTACATCGAACGCCGTTCGGCGCCCGTGCTGGTGCAGGGTGACTACGACCCGACCCGCAGCGCCGGTTACCTCTTCGCCGGCTTCGCCGCGGTGGCCGTCCTCGGCGGGCTGTTCGGCGCGATCCGGGCGATCCGCCGGCTCGTCGGCCGGTACCGACCGATCGCCGACCCGGCCCGTCGGCGGGGCGCGGTGGCCGCCGTGGTGGCCGCCGTCGCGTTGGTCGTCTCCACGGTGCTGGCCGCTCTGGCCGGCGTGCTGCTCGCCGCCAACGATCCCGGGCCGGTGGCGCCCACCTCGGGCCTGGACTGGACGGTGCTGGCCATCGGGGTGGCCCTGCTCGCCGGCACCAGCGCGTACGGCCGCCGGGGCGGTGTGTTCGGCACGCTGCTGGCGGTCGGCCTGGTCACCGTCTTCCAGGTGTACGCGTCGGAGCGTGGCTGGACGTTGAGCAACTGGGTGGTCGGCGGGGCCGCGCTCGGCGTCGGGCTGGTGGCCACCCGGCTGGTCGAGACGCTCGGGCGGCCCCGAACCGGCAGCCCGGACCGGCCCGAGCCGGTGAGCGACGGCACGATCAGCTCGGGCTGGACCACGCCGCAGCCGCAGTCCGTCGACAACTGGCCTCCCACGCTGCCGACCCAGGCCGCGCCGCAACCGGTCGACCCGTGGCGGGATCCGCGGTGGGAGGACGGCCCGCGACGGTGGGACACCGACGAGCGGTGAGCCGCGTCGCGTCCGCCGAGCCGGAGCTGATCTCGACCGTTAGGCTCGGCGACATGACCGACACACCTGCCGCCACCCCGGGCGGAACCTCGTTCGCCGAGCTTGACGCGCTGCCCACCGAGGAGTTGCGGGAGCGGGCGTTCGCCCTCGCCCGGGAGCGTCGGGACGTGAAGTTCTACTGGTCGGTGCTGCGCCACCTGCCGAACGCTGACGAGGCCACTGTGCTCGACGGCGCTCCGAACTCGATCGGCCCGACGATCGACGAGGCCAACGCGCTGTGGCGGGAGTTGACCGGTCACGGCTACGAGGAGTCGGCGCCGCTGCTGCGGGCCGCCTTCATCGACTACCTGATGAAGCACTGAGCCGCTCGGGGCAGCCCAGGTCCGCCCGAGCCACCGGTTCGGGGCCTGGGCGGATCGCGTCGCTCATCCACCGTTCCGGCCCGGTCAGCCGTTACGGCACGGCGGCCGGCACCGGCGCGCTCGCCGTGTTGCTGCTGGTCGGCATCTGCGGCAGTCCGGCGTACACCGGTTGGGCAGTCACCCTGACCGACCCGGAGTCGGCGGGCGCGTTCTACGCGCGCCTGCTCGCCTGGCCGGCCTGGCGGCTCGACGCGGACGGGCAGGCCGGCGGGTTGTTCGCCGCCGACGTGCGAGCCGTGCTGCTGGTGGTCCTCGCGGTGGCGCTGCTCTACCTGCTGCCCGCCGCCCAGGTCGCCCGGGTGCCCGGCCCGGTCAGCCAGTTCTTCTCCGGCTGGGCCGCGTACGTGCTGGCTGGTGGGCTGGCCGCCGTGCTGGCGGCGCTGCTCGGCCCGGCACCGTCGCTGCTGGGGGCCCTACAGGACGCCAGCACCGGTGCCGGTTACGGCTTCCTCACCGGGTGGATCATCGGCATCGCCAGCCTCGGCGGTCGCGCCTGACCCGACCGGGGCGGCTCAGGCGCGGCGGTCGTACGTGCGCCCCGGCCGGTGTGGGTCAGCTGGTCGGGCGGCCGAGGTCGAGGAGGCGCTGTCGGCTGAGCGCGCCCACCGGCCGGCCGGCGTCGGTCACGAGGAGCCGGTCCCGGCCCGAGGTGAGCAGGACCGCCAACGCGTCGTACGCCGAGCCGTCCACCTCGACGGTGGGCAGGTCCGGCGCGGCGCCCTCGGGCACCGGCTCCAGCGCCTCCCGGTCGAGCGGGGTGACCACCAGCCGGCGGATGCCCCGGTCGGCGCCGACGAACTCGCGTACGAACTCGGTGGCGGGTGCGCCGAGCAGCGCGGCCGGCGTGTCGTACTGCTCCAGGTGCCCGCCCTCGGAGAGGACCGCGATCCGGTCACCGAGTCGGACGGCCTCGTCGAGGTCGTGGGTGACCAGCACGATCGTCTTGCGCACCTCGGCCTGGAGGCGCAGGAACTCCTCCTGAAGGTGGGCCCGGACGATCGGGTCGACGGCCGAGAACGGCTCGTCCATCAACAGCACCACCGGGTCGGCGGCGAGCGCGCGGGCCACGCCGACCCGTTGCCGCTGGCCACCCGACAGCTCGTGCGGGTAGCGACCGCCGAACTCGGCCGGGTCCAGTCCGACAAGGTCGAGCAGCTCGTCGACCCGGGCCCGGGTCTGGTTCTTGGGCCAGCGGAGCAGGCCCGGCACTGTGGCCACGTTGGCCCGTACCGTCTGGTGTGGAAAGAGGCCGACGTTCTGGATCACGTAACCGATGCGACGACGTAGTCGTACCGGGTCGACGTCGGTGACGTCCTCGTCGCCGAGTGTGATGCGCCCGGCGGTCGGCTCGATCAGGCGATTGATCATTCGCAGCACTGTCGACTTGCCGCAGCCGGACGGGCCGATCAGCACCACCAACTCGCCGGCCCGGACCTCCAGGCTGAGGTCCCGGACAGCCTCGGTGCCGTTCGGGTAGCGCTTCTGGATGCCCTGCAGGGAGATCGACGCCGCGCGAGGGGATTGGGCCACGCTGGCAGCCTCCGGGGTAACGTCCACGTATGTCCTTCCGCCTGAGCTACCGGGCCGACCCGGGTAACCCCTGGTTCTCCTGGCAGTACGTGCGGGACAACTCTGACACGATCCTCGCCGCCGTGCGCGAACACGCCTCCCTCACCGGGCGAGCGGTGTTGATCGCGGTGTTGATCGCGCTGCCGTTGTCCGTGCTGGCGTACTGGGTCCGTCCGCTCGCCGGTCCGATCCTCGCCGTCAGCGGGGTGGTCTACACCATCCCGTCGTTGGCGCTCTTCGCGTTCATCGCCCCCTACCTGGGCACCGGGGCGACCACTGTGCTGGTCGGGCTGGTCCTCTACGCGCTGCTGCTGATCGTGCGCAACGTGGTGGCCGGTCTCAACCAGGTGCCCCCGGAGGTTCGCGAGGCCGCCGAGGGCATGGGTTACGGCCGGTGGAGGCGCCTGTTCCGGATCGACCTGCCGTTGGCGCTGCCGGGCATCGTGACCGGCGTACGGCTGGCGACCGTCTCGACAGTGGCGTTGGTCACGGTCGGGGTGCTGGTCGGGCACGGCGGGCTCGGGCAGTTGATCTTCGCGGGTTTCCAGAACAATCTCTACAAGGCCGAGATCATGACCGCCGCGCTGCTCTGCGTGGCGCTCGCGGTCGTGCTCGACCTGCTGCTCATCCTGGTCGCCCGACTGGTGACCCCCTGGTCCGCTCGGAGGGCACGGTGACCGTCGCGGCGAACCCGATCGGGCAGGCGATCACCTGGATCAACGACCCACTGAACTGGACCAACCCCGGCGGCATGCTGGACCGGCTCGGCGAGCACCTGACGATCTCCGCCCTGGCGGTGGCGCTCGGCTGCCTGGTGGCCTGGCCGCTCGGGCTCTGGCTGGGGCACCTCGGCCGAGGTGGCGGCCTGGTGGTGCTGATCTCCAACGCCACCCTGGCCATCCCCACCCTGGCGCTGCTGACCATCCTGCCGGTGGTCTTCGCCAGCGGCTTCGGGAAGACGCCGGTCGTGGTGGCACTTGCCGTCTTCGCCGTGCCGCCGCTGCTCGCCAACGCGTACACCGGGGTGCGGCAGGTGGACCCGGAGGCCCGCGACGCGGCCCGGGGGATGGGCCTGTCCAGCGCACAACTGCTGCGCCGGGTCGAGTTGCCGCTCGCGGTGCCCTACCTGGCGGCCGGCTTCCGGACCGCGGCGGTCCAGGTGATCGCGACAGCGGCGCTGGCGTCCTTCGTCAACGGCGGCGGCCTGGGCCAGATCATCCGGACCGGCTTCGGCATCGGTATCGCGGCCGGGGGCGGGCAGATCGTCGCCGGCGGTGTGCTGGTGGCCGGGCTCGCGCTGCTGGCCGAGGTGGTCCTCGGCGGCGTCGAACGGCTGGTCACCCCCAAACCGCTGCGCCGCGGGCGGCAGCGCCTCGGGCGGCCCCGGGCTGCCGACGCCACCGGGAGCGCCTGACCCGTCCGGGTGAGTGCCGCGTCGAGCCGGCGACCCAGGCCCGTCCAATCGGTGACGATGAGGTGACGAAGTCCATCCCAAGTTGTCGGTCGGTTGCGGAGCATGTTGGGTGGACATTCGCGGGCGGCCGACAGTCAGGATCGCCCGTCGGACACGCGGCCGGCCCGGGACGGGCCGCGCCGGGACACGGAAGGCGGGCAACATGCGCGCACGTACACGTCTGGCGATCGGCGTCATCAGCGCCGTCGCCGGGGCAGCACTCCTCACCGGGTGTGGTGGTGCCGGCTCGTCCGGCACCGACGCACCCCAGACGAGCGCCTCCGGCGCAGGGTGCTCGCCGGTCGCCGGCCAGCAGCTCATCGCTCTGCAGGACGACAAGAAGCTCCAGAACTCCGACAACGTCATTCCCGCGGTCAACAGCAAGGCGGCCAACCCGCAGCTGATCGCCGCACTGGACAAGGTCTCCGCCGCGCTGGACACCCCGAAGCTGATCCAGCTCAACAAGGCGGTGAACGAGGACCGCAAGACCCCCAAGGTGGCGGCCGAGGAGTTCGCGAGCGCGAACAACCTCACCGCGGGCATCGCCAAGGGCCCGGGCGGCGACATCACTGTGGGCGCCGGCAACTTCGCCGAGAGCCAGATCCTGGGCGAGCTGTACCGGGTCGCGCTCACCGCCGCCGGTTACCAGGTCAAGGTGCAGCAGATCGGCAACCGGGAGCTGTACGCGCCGGCTCTGGAGAAGGGCGAGATCCAGGTCGTCCCGGAGTACGCGGCGACCATGGCCGAGTTCCTCAACACCAAGGCCAACGGCCAGAATGCGCAGCCGATCTCCTCGCCGGACATCAACACGACGGTGACCGCGCTCAAGGCCGAGGGCGACAAGGCCGGCCTCACCTTCGGCACTCCGGCCGCCGCACAGGACCAGAACGCCTTCGCCGTGACCCAGGCTTTCGCCGACAAGTACGGCGTGCGGACCCTCTCCGAGCTGGCGGCGAAGTGCTCCGGCAGCGCGACGGTGCTGGG
This sequence comes from Micromonospora sp. NPDC005324, assembly GCF_040607155.1. Lineage (NCBI taxonomy): Bacteria > Bacillati > Actinomycetota > Actinomycetes > Micromonosporales > Micromonosporaceae > Micromonospora > Micromonospora sp. NPDC005324. Next base: position 121,920 of record NZ_JBEXGE010000001.1, read on the forward strand.
TGGCCCGCCGGAGTGCGAGCAGCGTCCGTTCTGCAAGCCGGGCCTGGAGAAGACGTACGGGCTGTCGGTCGGCAAGTTCTCCTCGCTGGACCAGGGCGGCCCGCTGACCAAGAGCGGGCTGCGCGACGGTTCGATCAGCGTGGGCCTGATCTTCTCCTCGGATGGTGCCTTCGCCACCAGCTGAGCCCTTTCCGCACGTGCTGAGGACGCCCCCGCCCCCGACCGGGCGGGGGCGTCCGTGCGTCCCGGGGACCCCGTTCCCTCCGATGGTTATCGTGGGTAGGCTGCACATCCATGCCAGCCCCGGCCACCTCCGACGCCCGGCGTCGACCACCGCTGCTGACCATGCTCTTCTGGGCGGGCGTCGCTCTCGCGCCGGTGGCGGCGCTGATCCTGCTGGTTGCCGACGGCAACGGCCCGCTGCGCTTCGCCGCGGTGCTCGCCATCCTCGCGGTGGTGCTGATCGGCCTCTCCATCGCGCTGCGGTCCGACGGCGAGGGCGACTCGGCGCGGACCGACGAGCTGCTGGACGAGATCGAGGAGCTGCGCCGGGAACTGCGCAGCGAGATCGTGGCCGCCGCCCAGCGCGGTAACCAGGCGCTCGACCAGGCCCAACGGGCCCAGGAGGGGATCGCCGCGGTGCGCCGCCGTCTCGACGCCAGTGGTGCCGCCCTCGCCGGTGCCGCCCCCACCGTCGAACCGGCGGGCGCCGGACGGGCGCGGGTGGCTGCCGCCGAGCCACCGGTGGACGACGTGCCGGTGGCCCGTAACCGGGGTGACGCGTCGGCCGGCCGCGCCCGGGTGTCCGGCCCCGACGACGCGCCCCGGTGGGGGCGCCCCGAGCACCCGGACGACGAGCCGGCGTACGCCCGGGAGGCCCCCGAGCCGCCGGCCGCCGCCGGGACGTACGGCGGGGAACGGCCGGCCGCCACCGCGTACGGCTCGGCCCGCCCCCGGGAACACGACCGCCCCGAGGCGGCGCATCGGCCTGGTGGCGTGGTCCGACACACCGAGACCGTGCACGTCACCACCCGGCACACGGTGGTGGACGGTGGCCCGGCCGAGCCGGCCGGGCGCTACGGCGGCGGGTACGCCGGTCAGTGGACCCCACCCGCGCAGGAGTGGACCCGGGGCGGCGACGCCGACGAGCCCCCCCGCCCGGCCGGCCGGGCGAGGAGCGAGCCGGAGCAGCACGACAGGGCCGGATACGGCGACGAGCCGGGCTGGACGGGCCGCCGCGACGAACCGGAGTGGACCGATCGGCGCGGCGCGTACGCCCAGCCCGACGAGCCCGCCCCGGCGGCCCGGTCACACCGCACCCCGGAGCGGCCGGCGGCGGAATCCTGGGACAGCCCGGACGATCGGGGTTGGTCGGAGCAGCGCGACCGGGCGGCCGCCGGGGCACCGCAGCCCGGGCCGCCGCTGCGGGCCGACGACACCGGCGAGTACTGGTCGCAACTGCGGGCCGGTGACCGGTGGGCCGCCGTCCGCGACGACGAGAACGGCCGCGAGTTGCGGGTCGGCGAACGTCGGGCCGAGGTGCACGCCGACGCCACCGGCACCGAGTACCGGGTGGCCGACCGCTGGGCGGCCGTCCGTCACGAGGAGCCGCGCCGTCACGAGGAGCCGCGCCGTCACGAGGAGCCGCGCCGTCACGAGGAGCCGCGCCGTCACGAGGAGCCGCGCCGTCACGAGGAGCCGCGCCGTCAC
>NZ_JBEXGE010000001.1:123725-406783 GCF_040607155.1 Micromonospora sp. NPDC005324
CACGAGGACGCCGGCCGCTATGAGGAGCCGCGCCGCCACGACGGGGGCCGGCGGGCCGAGCCGGGAAGGCCGGCGCTGCCGGTCGGTGGTGTGCCGGTGCCGGACGAGTGGCGCCCACCGCGCCAACGCGGCCACCAGGCGGAACCCGCGCCGGAACGGACCGGCAGGCGGCGGGTCGACGAGCGCTACGGTTACCCGCCCCAGGACGACGTACCGCGTGCCGGCGGCGCGCCACCCGCCGACCGCCGGCGCTGACCGGTCAGGCGACCCCTGTCACTTGTCGATGTCGCCGACCACGAAGAACATCGAGCCGAGGATCGCGATCAGATCCGGGACCAGGCAGCCGGGGAGCAGGGTGGCCAACGCCTGCACGTTCGCGTACGAGGCGGTGCGCAGCTTCAACCGCCACGGCGTCTTCTCGCCCCGGGACACCAGGTAGTAGCCGTTGATGCCGAGCGGGTTCTCCGTCCAGGCGTACGTGTGCCCCTCCGGCGCCTTGAGCACCTTCGGCAGCCGGGTGTTGATCGGCCCGGTCAAACGGTCCACCCGGTCGAGGCACTGCTCGGCGAGGTCCAGTGACGCGTACACCTGGTCGAGCAGCACCTCGAAACGGGCGTGGCAGTCCCCGGCGGTCTTGGTGACCACCGGCACGTCCAGCTCGTCGTACGCCAGGTAGGGGTCGTCGCGGCGCAGGTCCAGATCGAGCCCGGAGGCCCGGGCCACCGGCCCGGACGCGCCGAACGCGGCGGCGTCCGCGGCGGACAGCACGCCCACGCCGACCGTGCGGGCCAGGAAGATGTCGTTACGCCGGATCAGGTGGTCCAGGTCGGGCAGGCGGCGGCGTACCTCGCCGATGGCTGCGCGGGCCCGCCCGGTCCACCCGTACGGCACCTCTTCCTTGAGGCCACCCACCCGGTTGAACATGTAGTGGATCCGGCCGCCGGAGACCTCCTCCATCACCGCCTGGATGGTCTCGCGTTCCCGGAAGGCGTAGAAGATCGGCGTGATCGCCCCGATCTCCAACGGGTACGAGCCGAGGAACATCAGGTGGTTCAGCACCCGGTTCAGCTCCGCGAGGGCCATCCGCAGCCAGGTTGCGCGCTCCGGCACCTCCATGCCCATCAGGCGCTCCACAGCGAGCACCACACCCAGCTCGTTGGAGAACGCCGAGAGCCAGTCGTGCCGGTTGGCCAGCACGATGATCTGCCGGTAGTCACGCACCTCGAAGAGCTTCTCCGCGCCCCGGTGCATGTAACCGACGATCGGTTCGCAGGCGACCACGCGCTCGCCGTCGAGCACCAGCTTCAACCGCAGCACACCATGGGTGGAGGGGTGCTGCGGGCCGATGTTCAACACCATGTCGGTGCCGAGTTGCTGATCACCGGTGCCGGCGATCAGCCCGGCCCCGGTGCCGACGGTCAGTTCACGGAGGTCCCCGGCGTCGGTGGTCATGCCCGTCATCGTGCCACGGGCGGCCCGAGCGGGATGCCGACCGGCTGGCGCAACCACCAGTGCCCGCCGAGCCCGGCCGGGTCGGTCAGCTCGGCCACCGCCGACGCGGCGGTCAGCGCCCGCACGTAGCCGGCCGGGTCGGTGCCGGCCAGGCTGAGCGGCGGTCGCCGGCCGTCGGCCCCGAGCGCTCGCAGCGCCTCCCGCTGCAGGACCAGGGAGTACGCGCACCGGGCGACCGCCGCACCAGCGGAGGCGACCGAGTCCATGGCCACGTGCGCTGTGACATCACTCGACCCGTCGAGCACCGCAGGCACCTGCCGCCCACCCCGATACCCGGTCAACGTCCCGTCGACCGGTCGTGCCTCCCGCAGGTGCCCGTAGTCGACAGCCACCGCCAGGCCCTGCTCGATTTTCCGCACCGCGTCGGCCCAGGCCTCGTCCCTGGTTCGTCCGATCTCGGCCCGCTGTTGGTTGCGGTGGGGGGTTTCGGGGCTGGGCCACCACTTGGTCAGCCAGTCGAGATCAGCGGGGCTGACCGGCTCGCCAACCGATTCGGCACCGGTTTCGGGGTCGACCAGTACATATCGCCAGCCGTCTTCGGTGTGCACCGCTACGTCCAGCGGGACGTTGTCCAGCCACTCGGTGGCCAGCAGCACTCCGGTGATTCCGGTGGGGATCTCGGAGGTCCAGTCGATCTCTTCGGGCAGGTTCTCGGGGCGGCCCGCGTACTCGACGGCTGTGAAGCGGACCCGCTCCGCGAGCGAGGGACGGGCGGTGACCAACGACGGCTCCTCGCTCAGTGGACGGGCGGAAACAGCCACCGCAACCCCGACGGACGCCAGCAGAGCGTGGAGCAGTTCCCCACGCCCAGCCCCGACGTCGACCACGTCGAGTCGGTCAGGGTGGCCGAGGGCAGCGTCAACCTCCGTGACGAGGCGCAGCAGGGCGGTGGCGAAGGCCGGGGAGGCGTGCACGCTGGTGCGGAAGTGGTCGGCCGGCCCGGTGCCGGCGACGAAGAAGCCGTCCGGCCCGTAGAGGGCCCGGCGCATCGCGTCCCGCCAGGCAATCGACATGCAGTTCACCTCGAGTCCAGGGGCGCCACGATCTCCCGCGCCGGCTCGCTCGGCGCCGGAGGAGTGCGCAGTGATCAATTGATGGAAAGTAGGTCAGATACGGCTCCGGCACCTACTTTTCATCATTTGATCAAGGTGGAGCCGAGAGCCCCTCCGTCGGTGGTGAAGGTTTTCACACATGCTTGTCCGGGTTCGGCAGGCCGGGCGCATACTTGCGATCGACCGGTACCCCTTCTCGAGGACTGGATCGTCGTCATGAGCGCACCGTTGCGCCCGCGTCCGGCCGGCCCATCCGGGCCCGCCGCCTCGTGGGATAGCGCCGTTCCCGGCGCCCGCGCCACCCCCCGTCTGCTCACCGTCGGTGTCGTTGGCGCCGGTCGGGTCGGTGCCGTGCTGGGCGCCGCGCTCGCCGCCGCCGGGCACCGGGTGGTTGCCGTGTCCGGCAGCTCCGGAGCCAGTGGTGCCCGCCTCGCCCTGCTGTTGCCCGAGGTGCCCCGTCGCCCGGTCGCCGCCGTGGCCCACGCTGCCGCCGACCTGCTGCTGATCGCGGTACCGGACGACAAGCTGGCCGGCGTGGTGACCGACCTCGCGCAGCGGGGCGCGCTGCGCCCGGGCCAGATCGTCGCGCACACCTCGGGAGCGCACGGCCTGGCCGTGCTGGGGCCGGCCGTCGCGGCCGGCGCCCGGCCGCTCGCCCTGCACCCCGCGATGACCTTCACCGGTACGCCGGACGACCTGGCCCGGCTGGACGGCATCTCGTACGGAGTGACCGCCCCGGCCGAGTTGCGCCCGCTGGCTGCCCGGCTGGTCGCCGACCTCGGTGGCGTGCCCGAGTGGGTGGCCGAGTCGGACCGCCCGCTCTACCACGCCGCGCTGGCCCACGGCGCGAACCACCTGGTGACCCTGGTCAACGAGGCGACCGACCGGTTGCGGGACGCCGGGGTGTCCCGACCCGAGAAGGTGCTCGCCCCGCTGCTGCGGGCCGCCCTGGAGAACGCGTTGCGGCTCGGCGACGACGCGTTGACCGGCCCGGTCTCCCGTGGCGACGCGGGCACCGTGCAGCGGCACCTGGCCCGGTTGGCGGCCACCGCGCCGGAGTCCGTCCCCGCGTACCTGGCGCTGGCCCGTCGTACCGCCGACCGGGCGATCGCCGCCGGCCGGCTGCGGCCGGTGGACGCACAGTCGCTGCTCGGTGTGCTGGCCGACAGCGGTCGGGAGGTGGCCGCGTGAGCGTGAGGAGTGAGCCGATCTTGCGAGCCCCGCAGTCGCGAACCGAGGTGTCGCTGTGAGTGTGAGGAGTGAGCCGATCTTGCGAGCCCCGCAGTCGCGAACCGAGGTGTCGCTGTGAGCGTGAGGAGTGAGCCGATCTTGCGAGCCCCGCAGTCGCGAACCGAGGTGTCGCTGTGACCCAGGTGGTGCACACGCGCGCCGAGTTGGCCGAGGCCCGGGTTGGGCTGAAGGGCACGGTCGGGGTGGTGATGACCATGGGTGCGCTGCACTCCGGGCACGAGACGTTGCTGCGCGCGGCCCGGGAACAGGCCGACCACGTGCTGGTTACGGTCTTCGTGAACCCGTTGCAGTTCGGGCCGAACGAGGACTTCGACCGCTACCCGCGCACCCTCGACGCCGACCTGGAGGTGTGCCGGCGGGCGGGCGCCGATCTGGTCTTCGCCCCGTCGGTGGCGGACATGTACCCGGACGGGCAGCCCCGCGTACGCCTCGATCCGGGCCCGCTCGGCGCCGAGTTGGAGGGGGCGAGTCGCCAGGGCTTCTTCCATGGCGTGCTCACAGTGGTGCTGAAGCTGCTCCAGCTCACCCGGCCGGATCTGGTGTTCTTCGGCGAGAAGGACTACCAGCAGCTCACCCTGGTCCGGCGGATGGCCCGCGATCTGGACGTGCCGGTCGAGGTGGTCGGCGTGCCGACCGTCCGGGAGCCGGATGGGCTGGCGCTGTCCAGCCGCAACCGTTACCTGAGCGAGCCGGAGCGGGCCGCCGCGCTGAGTCTGTCGGCGGCGCTGCGAGCCGGCGCGCGGGCCGCCGACGACGGCTTGGACGCGGGGGCGGTGCTGACCGCCGCGCACGCCGCGTTCGGCGCCGGTACGCCGGGTGCCCGCCTCGACTACCTGGTGCTCACCGATCCCGAGTTGGAACCGGGGCCGGTGGCCGGGCCGGCCCGGCTGGTGATCGCCGCCTGGGTGGGCGCCACCCGGTTGATCGACAACGCGGCGATCCACCTCGCCCCGCGCCCCTGACCCGGTCGCACCACCCTCCACCGATACCGCGAAAGGCCACTGAAGATGTTGCGGACCATGCTCAAGTCGAAGATCCACCGAGCCACGGTCACCCAGGCCGACCTGCACTACGTCGGTTCGGTGACTGTGGACGAGGATCTGCTCGACGCCGCCGACCTGCTCCCCGGCGAGCAGGTGGCGATCGTGGACATCACCAATGGCGCCCGCCTGGAGACGTACGTGATCCCGGGTGAGCGGGGCAGCGGCGTGATCGGCATCAACGGCGCCGCAGCACACCTGGTGCACCCCGGTGACCTGGTCATCCTGATCTCGTACGGGCAGATGGACGACGCCGAGGCCCGGACCTACCGGCCACGTGTCGTGCACGTCGACGCCGACAACCGGGTGATCGAGTTGGGTGCCGACCCGGCTGCGGCGGCACCCGGCACGGCAGGGAACCCGATACCCAGCCCGTTGGCCGTGTCCGGAGTCTGATCCCGCGTACCGCGATTCCGGTCTGTTACCGGAAGGTCATTTCCGGTTACCCTGGGCACGCTGGCGGAAGCCGGTTGGTGGCTGGGGGAGGCCGCGATGAGCCGTGCCATGACGACAGTGTTCGCCGCTGCCGTGTCGGCAGTGCTGCTGGTGGGCTGTGCCGCGTCCGGCGGCCTGGACGGTGATCTGACCGACGACTGGGCGGCGTTGCCGGCGCCGTCGGCGTTCACCCCGGCCGCCGGTGTGTGTCACGCCGCCGACTTCACCGACCTGGTCAGCCTGGCCAGCTATGAACCGGTGGACTGCGCCGGGCCGCACCGCCTGGAGACCGTGCACGTCGGGGCGTTTCCGGCCGGGCGGACGACAGCTCCGGCTGGTGGTTCGGCCGAGCTGCGGGGTGCGTTCGCCGAGTGCGACACCCGGGCGACCGGCTACGTGGGTGACGACTGGCGGTCCGGTCGACTGCGGCTGTCCGTGGCGCTGCCCAACGGGCCGGGCTGGGCGGCGGGTTCCCGGTGGTTCCGCTGCGACCTCACCGAGCTGACGACTGTCGAGGCGGCGGCCACAGTTGTGGTCCGGTCGGGCAGTCTGCGGGACGCGTTGAAGGGCGCCACCGCCCTGCGCCTCGGTTGCCAGCAGACCCGCGGTGGCGCCGGGCGGGGTGTGCAGACGCTGACCCCGGTGGAGTGCGGCAAACAGCACGACGCCGAGTTCGTCGGGGTGTGGCGCGCACCGGATAAGGCGTACCCGACCCGGGACGCCGACTGGCTGCCGCTCTACACGGGTTGTCGCAGCGTCCTGGCCCGGTACGCGGGCGTGCCGGACGACGCCAAGCTGCGCTTCCGCAGCGGTGTGGTGGTCCGTCCGCCGGGGGCTGGGCGCTGGAAGGTCGGTGATCGGGGCGTCCGCTGCTATCTGTGGCTCAGCGACCGTACGGTGACCGCCACGCTGAAGGGCGCGGGCCCGGCTGGTCTACCGGTCCGGACGAAGTGACCACGGCCTGACGGTCGGCGTGCGCCGGACGAGGTCGCCCAAAACACTCGTCCCGCCCCCGCCGCCCCGGTCGAGGATGCTTCGGGTTGACTGGGGGGATGGACCTCCCGACCGTCGACCTGCCTGCCCTGCCCGCGCTGCTGGCCGCGCCCGCGCCCGGCTGGGTGGAGACCACCGACGTGATCGTGGTGGGTTCCGGCGTGGCGGGGTTGACCGCGGCGCTGCACCTGCGTGAGGCGGGTCTGCACGTCACGGTGGTCACCAAGGTCAACATTGACGACGGCTCGACCCGGTGGGCGCAGGGCGGCATCGCCGCCGTGCTCGACCCGGCCGACACCCCGGCGGCGCATGCCCGGGACACCGAGGTCGCCGGGGTCGGGCTCTGCGACCCGGCGGCGGTTCGGGTGCTGGTCGAGGAGGGCCCGACCCGGCTCCGTGAGCTGATGCGGATCGGCGCCGAGTTCGATCGTCACCCGGACGGCTCGCTGATGCTGACCCGCGAGGGCGGGCACCGGGCGGACCGGATCGTGCACGCCGGCGGGGACGCCACCGGCGCGGAGGTGCAGCGGGCCCTGCACGCTGCGGTGCAGCGCGACCCGTGGATCCGGCTGGTCGAGCACGCTCTCGTGCTGGATCTGCTGCGCGCGCCCGGCGACGGCCCGGACGGGCTCGGCCCGGCCTGCGGGATCACCCTGCACGTGTTGGGTGAGGGCAGCGAGGACGGCGTCGGCGCGCTGCTGGCCCGTGCCGTGGTGCTCGCCACCGGCGGCATGGGGCAGATCTTCTCGGCCACCACCAACCCGGCGGTCTCCACCGGGGACGGGGTGGCGCTGGCGCTGCGGGCCGGCGCGGCGGTGACCGACGTGGAGTTCGTGCAGTTCCACCCGACAGCCCTGATCACCCCGGCCGGGGTGGGGATGCCCGGAGCGGGGCACGCACAGCAGCCGCTGGTCTCGGAGGCGTTGCGCGGCGAGGGCGCGTACCTGGTGGACGCGGACGGCAAGAGGTTCATGGTGGGCCAGCACGAGTTGGCCGAGCTGGCACCCCGGGACGTGGTGGCCAAGGGCATTTACCGGGTGCTGCTGGCCACCGGCGCGGACCACGTCTTCCTCGACGCACGGCACCTGGGCGGCGACTTCCTGGCCGGTCGGTTCCCCACCATCGTGGCGTCCTGCCTGGCGATCGGCGTGGACCCGGCGACCGACCTGATCCCGGTGGCGCCGGCCGCCCACTACGCCTCCGGCGGGGTCCGCACGGATCTGCGCGGCCGGACCTCCATCCCCGGCCTGTACGCCTGCGGCGAGGTGGCCTGCACGGGCGTGCACGGCGCGAACCGGCTGGCCAGCAACTCGCTGCTGGAGGGTCTGGTCTTCTCCCGCCGGATCGCCGAGGACATCGCGGCCGGCCTGCCCGAGCAGGCCCAGCCGGCGGAGACCGGCGCCTGGCGCGGCGGGACGGGCTGGGTGCTGCCCGCGGAGGTGACGCCGACCCTGCAACGGGCGATGACCCGGGGGGCCGGGGTGCTCCGATCCGCGACGACGCTGGCCGGGACGGCCGGGACGTTGACCGAGCTGGGCGTCGCCCGGGGCCGGCCACGGACCGCCGACTGGGAGGCGACGAACCTGCTCACAGTGGCGTCGACGCTGGTTGCCGCCGCGTACGCCCGTGGTGAGACCCGGGGTTGCCACTGGCGGGAGGACTTCCCCACGGCCGACGAACGGTGGCTGGGCCATCTGGTCGGGGCGGTCGGGGCGCAGGGCCGGGTGACGCAACAGTGGGAGGGGACCCAGTGAGCGCGAGGAGTGAGCCGATCTTGCGAGCCCCGCAGTCGGGAGCGAAGGAGGCGACGATGACGGAGTCGACGGAGTCGACGGAGACGGCGTTGCGGGCGGCCGGGTTGGATCCCGCGTACGTACGGCAGGTGATCGAGAGCGCGCTGGTCGAGGATCTGGGCCCGGATTTCCTGGACGTCACCAGCGTGGCCACCATCCCGGCGGAGCAGACCGACACCGCCGACCTGGTGGCCCGCGCGGACGGGGTGTTGGCCGGGATGGCGGTGGCCGCCGCCGTGTTCGAGCTGGTGGGAGAGGTGACGGGCTTCGGTCGTACCGTCGAGGTGTCGGTGCTGGCCCGCGACGGCGAGCGGGTGGCCCGCGGCGCCGTGCTGGCGACGGTGACCGGCCCCACCCGGCTGCTGTTGACGGCCGAGCGGACGGCGCTCAACCTGCTCTGCCGGATGTCCGGGGTGGCCACCCACACCCGCGCCTGGGCGGACGCGCTGGCCGGCACGAAGGCGATGGTGCTGGACACCCGCAAGACGACGCCGGGCCTGCGGGCGCTGGAGAAGTACGCGGTGCGGGCCGGCGGCGGCACGAACAAGCGGATGGGCCTCTACGACGTGGCCATGATCAAGGACAACCACAAGCTGGCGGCCGGCGGCATCACTGCTGCCTATCGGCGGGTCCGGGAGGCGTTCCCGGAGGTGCCGGTGCAGGTCGAGGTCACAGGAGTCGACGAGGCGGTGGAGGCGGTGGAGGCCGGGGCGGACTTCCTGCTCTGCGACAACATGACGCCGGAGGTGCTGGCCGAGGCGGTGGCCGCGGTGGGCGACCGGGCGGAGCTGGAGGCGACCGGCGGGCTGACCCTGGAGGTTGCCGGCCGGTACGCGGCCACCGGCGTGGACTTCCTCTCGGTGGGCGCGCTGACGCACTCGTCGCCGATCCTGGACATCGCGCTGGACCTGCGCGCCAACTAGTTGTCTAGGCTGCGTGCGTGCTGCTCTGCATCGACATCGGAAACACCAACACCGTGCTGGCGACCTTCGACGGCGACAAGCTGGTGCACTCCTGGCGGATCAAGACCGATGCCCGCTCGACGGCGGACGAGCTGGGCCTGATGTTCCGGGGTCTGCTCGCCGGGGACAACGTCGAGATCACCGGTGTGGCCGCCTGTTCCACGGTGCCGGCCGCGCTGCGGTCGCTGCGCACCATGCTCAGTCGTTACTACGCCGAAGTGCCGAGCGTCGTGGTCGAGCCGGGAGTGCGGACCGGGGTGCAGTTGGCGATCGACAACCCGAAGGAGGTCGGCGCCGACCGGGTGGTGAACACCCTGGCCGCGTACACCCTCTACGGCGGCCCGTCGATCGTTGTGGACTTCGGCACCACCACCAACTTCGACGTGATCAGCGAGCGCGGTGAGTTCCTCGGCGGCGCGTTCGCCCCGGGCATCGAGATCTCCTTCGACGCGCTGGCCGCCCGGGCGGCGCAGCTGCGCAAGGTCGAGGCCACCAAGCCTCGTTCGGTGATCGGCAAGAACACCGTGGAGTGCCTCCAGGCCGGCCTGTACTTCGGCTTCGCCGGGCAGGTGGACCGGATCGTCGAGCGGATGACCGAGGAACTGGGCGAGGTGCGGGCGGTGATCGCCACCGGCGGCCTCGCCTCCCTGGTGATCAACGAGTGCCGCAGCATCACCCACCACGAGCCGATGATCACGCTGATCGGCCTGCGGATGGTCTACGACCGCAACCTGTGACCCCGGCCGCCGTCGGGGCCGGCCTTCGTGCGGGCGTCAGCGCCGCCGGGCGCGCAGCACCAGCGTCCGGTACGGCAGCTCGATGGTGTCCCGGCCGACCAGGGCGGGGTGGGTGTTCAGGAGTTCGGTCAGTTCCCGCTCGACCCGCCGCTGATCGTCGGTGGAGGCGGTGAGCCAGTACGAGCGGGTGCGGACCATGCCGAGCAACTCGTCCGGCGTGAGCGTGGTGCGGTGTGTGAACTCGCGCTTCTCGACGGCGTCGAACGTGGGGCCGAAGTCGGGGTGCTCGCCGAAGATCCGGCTGGTCGACGTGTCCCCGAAGTGGGCGATGCGGCCCAGCTCGGCCACCCAGTCGACGCTGCCGTCCCGGATGTTCCAGATGGGGGCGAAGATGCCGCCGGGACGGAGTACCCGGGCGATCTCGGCGTGCGCGGGCTCCCGGTCGAACCAGTGGTACGCCGTGCCGACCAGCACCGCGTCCGCCGCGGAGTCAGGCAGCGGCATTGCCTCGGCGCTGCCCGCCAGGGCCGTCGTGTCCGGGGTGCTGGCGGCCAGCTGCGTCCGCATCCCCGAATCGGGCTCGACCGGTACGACCTCGTGGCCCAGGGCCAGCACACAGCGGGTCAGGATGCCGGTGCCCGCCGCGAGATCGACCACCCGGGCTTCGCTCAGCCCGTCGAGTGCCCAGCGGACCGCTGCCTCGGGATAACGTGGCCGAAACCGGTCGTAATCATTCGCGGCGGCACCGAACGACAGGGCGTGAGTGTGATCGACCATGACGGGCAGGTTATCCCGTAACGGCCTCCGGACCGCTTGAGTACGCTCGGGCCTGACCCCCTGTATCTCCGTGACGAGGAAGCGTGCCGTGACCGAGCAGAACCCCGTGCCAGTGGACCCCGCCGATGACCTTCCCGAGCAGATGAAGGTCCGCCGGGAGAAGCGGGACCGGATGCTCGCCGAGGGCGTCGAGCCCTACCCGGTCGGCTTCCCCCGCACCACCACCCTGGCGCAGGTCCGGGCGGGCTACGCCGACCTGCCCACCGACACCGCTACCGGCGACCAGGTCGCGGTCACCGGCCGGGTGATCTTCGTGCGCAACACGGGCAAGCTCTGCTTCGCGACCCTGCGGGACGGCGACGGCACCGAGTTGCAGGCGATGCTCTCCCTGGACCGGGTCGGGCCGGAGCGGCTGGAGGCGTGGAAGCGCCTCGTCGACCTCGGCGACCACGTCGGCGTCACCGGCGAGGTGATCACCAGCCGTCGGGGTGAGCTGTCGGTCCTGGCTCAGCAGTGGGAGATGACCGCCAAGGCGCTGCGACCGTTGCCGGTGGCCCACAAGCCGCTCTCCGAGGAGGCGCGCGTCCGGCAGCGTTACGTCGACCTGATTGTCCGGCCGCAGGCTCGGGAGATGGTGCGCACCCGGGCCGCCGCGGTACGCAGTCTTCGCGATTCACTGCACGGGCAGGGCTTCATCGAGGTGGAAACGCCGATGTTGCAACTGCTGCATGGCGGCGCGGCAGCTCGACCGTTCGTGACCCACAGCAATGCGCTGAACACCGATCTGTATCTGCGAATCGCTCCGGAACTGTTTCTCAAGCGCGCTGTGGTCGGCGGTGTCGACCGCGTCTTCGAGATCAACCGCAACTTCCGTAATGAGGGTGTCGACTCTTCGCACTCGCCGGAGTTCGCGATGCTGGAGACGTACCAGGCGTACGGCGACTACGACACGATCGGCGAGCTGACCCGTAATCTCGTGCAACAGGCGGCGATCGCGGTGAGCGGTTCGACGATGGTGACCCACGCCGACGGGCACGAGTTCGACCTGGGTGGCGAGTGGCGGTCGGTGACGTTGTTCGGTGTGCTTTCCGAAGCGCTGGGCGAGGAGGTCACGGTCCGCACCGACCGAACCCGCCTGGTGGAGTACGCGGACAAGGTGGGATTGGCCGTGGACCCGAAGTGGGGCCCGGGCAAGCTGGCCGAGGAGTTGTTCGAGGAACTTGTCGTTCCCGGCCTGGTGGCCCCCACCTTCGTGCGGGACTACCCGGAGGAGACGAGCCCGCTCACCCGGGCGCACCGCAGCGAGCCTGGGCTGGCCGAGAAGTGGGACCTCTACGTGCTCGGTTTCGAGCTGGGCACCGGGTACTCCGAGCTGGTCGACCCGGTCGTGCAGCGGGAACGGCTGGTCGCCCAGGCGCAGTTGGCCGCCCGTGGCGACGACGAGGCGATGCGTCTCGACGAGGACTTTCTTCGGGCGATGGAGTATGGAATGCCCCCGGCCGGCGGTATGGGAATGGGAATCGACCGGCTGTTGATGGCCCTGACCGGCCTCGGAATTCGGGAAACGATCCTCTTCCCGTTGGTCCGCCAGGAGTAGTCCCGTCCGGGTTCACGCCGAGTCGTAACCGGATCCTATTGACGCGACGAGCGGCGCGCGGGTTATTGTGCTCTCGTTAGCAGGAGCACCCTGCTCGAAAGGAATGTGGGACGTGGCCAAGCAGATCATTCACAAGCTGGTCGATGACCTGGACGGCGGGGACGCGGACGAGACCGTCAAGTTCGCCCTCGACGGCGTTCAGTACGAGATCGACCTGTCGAGCGCCAACGCCGCGAAATTGCGCGATGCATTTGCGTCGTACGTAGGTGCCGGCACCAAGGTCGGCCGGGGCGGTGTCGTGATCGGTGGGCGGGCTGCCCGCGGTCGGGGTGGCGCGACCGCCGATCGGGAACAGAACAAGGCGATCCGGGAGTGGGCCAAGAAGGCCGGCAAGGACATCTCGGACCGGGGTCGTATCCCGCAGGAGATCGTGGACGAGTTCCACGCGAAGCGCTGATCCGTCAGCGACCTGGTGGCCAGCCGCCACCGCAGGCGACACCGACGCCGGGCCGGAGGAGTTCTCCGGGCCGGCGTCGCCGTGTCCGGGCGGCGTCGCCGTGCCCGTTCGGGGCGGCGCCGTTGTGCCCGTTCCGGGCTGGGAAGCATTCCGGGCCGACCGGCGTTGTCCACAACCAGTGGAAGAGCTGTCCACAGCCTGTGGACAACCTCCCCCAGGGCTCGGCGCGGCGCTCGCCGCGACCACCGGTCGGCCCTCCCGGGCCTCCCGGAGCGCTTCCGGACCCCGGATCGGGCTTCCGTCGAGCCAGTCGGATTTCGCTCTGCGCGTAGCGACAGGGCTACCGGAACACCTCCTGAGCGCGGACGGTTGTTCAAAACGACGTGCAACCGACCCAGAGCAGAGACACACGACCTCAGCTGAGTCGGTCAGCGACGATAGAGTAAGGAGGCACGGACGCCCGTCCTGGACGTTCGTGCACCGGCCCCGCCAAGATCTTGACCATCAAGGCGCACGGCACGTGAGGAGCACGAGGGCATGTTCGAGCGGTTCACCGACCGAGCGCGACGGGTTGTCGTCCTGGCCCAAGAAGAGGCCCGGATGCTCAACCACAACTACATCGGTACGGAACACATCCTGCTGGGCCTGATCCACGAAGGTGAAGGCGTCGCGGCAAAGGCCCTGGAGAGCCTCGGCATCTCCCTGGAGGGCGTCCGCCAGCAGGTCGAGGAGATCATCGGCCAGGGCCAGCAGGCGCCGAGCGGGCACATCCCGTTCACGCCGCGGGCCAAGAAGGTGCTGGAGCTGTCGCTGCGCGAGGCGCTGCAGCTCGGCCACAACTACATCGGCACTGAGCACATCCTGCTCGGGCTGATCCGTGAGGGCGAGGGCGTCGCCGCCCAGGTGCTGGTCAAGCTCGGCGCCGACCTCAACCGGGTCCGCCAGCAGGTGATCCAGCTGCTCTCCGGCTACCAGGGCAAGGAGCCCGCCGCGGCGGGCGCCGCGCCGGGTGAGGCCGCGCCGTCGACCAGCCTGGTGCTGGACCAGTTCGGCCGCAACCTGACTCAGGCCGCCCGCGAGGGCAAGCTCGACCCGGTCATCGGGCGCGAGAAGGAAATCGAGCGGGTCATGCAGGTGCTCTCCCGCCGTACCAAGAACAACCCGGTCCTGATCGGTGAGCCCGGCGTCGGTAAGACCGCCGTGGTGGAGGGCCTGTCCCAGAAGATCATCAAGGGCGAGGTGCCCGAGACGCTCAAGGACAAGCAGCTCTACACGCTCGACCTGGGCGCGCTCGTCGCCGGTTCCCGCTACCGCGGTGACTTCGAGGAGCGCCTCAAGAAGGTGCTCAAGGAGATCCGCACCCGCGGCGACATCATCCTGTTCATCGACGAGATCCACACCCTGGTGGGTGCTGGTGCCGCCGAGGGCGCGATCGATGCCGCGAGCATCCTCAAGCCGATGCTGGCCCGTGGTGAGCTGCAGACCATCGGTGCCACCACGCTGGATGAATACCGCAAGCACCTGGAGAAGGACGCCGCTCTCGAGCGCCGCTTCCAGCCGATCCAGGTGGGTGAGCCGTCGCTGGCCCACACCATCGAGATCCTCAAGGGCCTGCGGGACCGCTACGAGGCTCACCACCGGGTGAGCATCACCGACGCAGCTCTCGTGGCTGCCGCAACTCTGGCCGACAGATACATCTCCGACCGCTTCCTTCCGGACAAGGCGATCGACCTGATCGACGAGGCCGGTGCCCGGATGCGGATCCGTCGGATGACCGCGCCGCCAGACCTGCGTGACTTCGACGAGCGCATCGCCCAGGTGCGTCGCGACAAGGAGTCCGCGATCGACGCGCAGGACTTCGAGCGCGCCGCCCAGCTGCGCGACAAGGAGAAGCAGCTCCTCGGCCAGAAGGCTCAGCGGGAGAAGGAGTGGAAGGCCGGTGACCTGGACGTCGTCAGCGAGGTTGACGACGAGCAGATCGCCGAGGTTCTCGGCAACTGGACCGGCATCCCGGTCTACAAGCTGACCGAGGAGGAGACCTCGCGCCTGCTGCGCATGGAGGACGAGCTGCACAAGCGCGTCATCGGCCAGGAGGACGCGGTCAAGGCGGTCTCGAAGGCGATCCGGCGTACCCGGGCCGGCCTGAAGGACCCGAAGCGCCCGTCGGGCTCGTTCATCTTCGCCGGTCCGTCCGGTGTCGGTAAGACCGAGCTGTCCAAGGCGCTCGCCGAGTTCCTCTTCGGCAGCGAGGATTCCCTCATCCAGCTGGACATGTCCGAGTTCCACGACCGTTACACCGTCTCCCGGCTCGTGGGTGCCCCTCCCGGCTACGTCGGCTACGACGAGGGCGGGCAGCTGACCGAGAAGGTGCGGCGTCGGCCGTTCTCGGTGGTCCTCTTCGACGAGATCGAGAAGGCCCACCCGGACGTGTTCAACACGCTCCTGCAGATCCTCGAAGACGGTCGGCTCACCGACGGTCAGGGTCGGATCGTGGACTTCAAGAACACGGTCATCATCCTGACCACCAACCTGGGCACCCGTGACGTCGCCAAGGCGGTGTCGCTGGGCTTCCAGCAGTCGGAGGACTCCGAGTCCAACTACGACCGGATGAAGCAGAAGGTCAACGACGAGCTCAAGCAGCACTTCCGGCCTGAGTTCCTGAACCGGATCGACGACACCATCGTCTTCCACCAGCTGCGCCAGACCGAGATCCTCTCGATCGTGGACATCATGATCCAGCGGATCGAGGGCCAGCTGCGGAACAAGGACATGGGTCTGGAGCTGACCGACAACGCCAAGAAGTACCTGGCCGCGAAGGGCTTCGACCCGGTGCTCGGCGCCCGTCCGCTTCGTCGCACGATCCAGCGCGACATCGAGGACAACCTCTCCGAGCGGATCCTGTTCAACGAGCTGACCCCGGGTCAGATCGTCGTGGTGGACTGCGAGGGCGACCCGGACGACATCGACAACTCCAAGCTCGTCTTCCGGGGTGCGGAGAAGCCGGTCGAAGTTCCGGACGCCGTCCCGGCCGACCTCGGTGGCACTGCCGCTGGCACCGCCGCCGCAGGCGTGGACGAGTAACACAATCAGCAAGGGGCGGGGCCCCGGTGGCGCAAGCCACCGGGGCCCCGCCTTTTTGCGCCCCGCGTCAGGCGGAGTGGCTGTTCGTTCAACCCCGCCCCGCCCCGCCCCGCCCCGCCCCGCCCCGCCCCGTCGATCATGGAGTTGTGGTGGGTGACAAAACGGTCCGCACAGCACCAAATCGGGCACCACAACCCCATGATCGACGAAGCCGGGCTGTCCTGATGCCGCGATCTTGCACTTACTGTCCCGACGTAAGGGGCATTCCATTACTTTTCGGCGACCGAAAGTGCAAGATCGGCGCGGGTGGGGCGTTCCTGAAGTCCGAACCTGGGTTTTGGAGTGCACAATCGCCCCTTGCCCCAAGCAACCGCTCGCCTTACGCAACGGTGTTGTCCTGGATGTAGTGCCTCCGGCGCGCCCGACACCACGACATCCAGGATCGAGCACGATCTCGGGGCGGAATGCGCCGGTCGCCGGGCCTTCGCGCGCCGCGTTCGGGCGTTCGGCGTGGGGCCGGCGCGCAGGATGGGCCGGCGCGCAGGACGCGCACTGTCGGGCGGGTCAGGTGGTGAGGTCGGCGGTGGGGAGGGACGGGCCGTCACCGACCAGGCGGAAGGAGTCGTCGCCGGCCGGTTCGACCAGCCCGTCCTGCACCAGGCCTGCGAGGGCGCGGGCGCGTTGCACGTCGTCGGTCCAGACCTGGTCCAGCCGCTGGTGCGGGACTGGCCCGGTGCTGTCCCGGAGCACTCCGAGCAGCAGACCGCGGACCTGTCGGTCGGTGCCCGCGTACCGCTGGGGTCGGCGGGTTGGCCCGGCCGGCGCCTCCTGGCCGGACGCCCGCCAGGCGCAGACCGACTCGACGGGGCAGGCCGTGCAGCGCGGTGACCGGGCTGTGCAGATCACCGCGCCCAGTTCCATGAACGCGGCGCTGGCCAGTGCCGCTGCGGCCGGCTCCGTCGGGAGCAGCTCTTCGGTGGCGACGAGGTCGGCTGGTCGGGTGACGTGCCCGGCGTCCGGTTCGCCGGCCACCGCCCGGCACACGACCCGGCGTACGTTGGTGTCGACGACCGGGTGCCGCTGCCCGTACGCGAAGGCGGCCACGGCCCGCGCGGTGTAGGTGCCGACGCCGGGCAGTGCGAGCAGTTGCTCCAGCCGGTCCGGCACCTGGCCGCCGTGCCGGTCGACGATCGCGACGGCGCATTCGCGCAGCCGGATCGCCCGACGGGGGTAGCCGAGGCGCCCCCACATCCGGATCGCCTCGGCCGGGGTGTCCGCCGCCAACGCGGCCGGCTCGGGCCAGCGGGCCAGCCATGCCTGCCAGGCCGGCACCACCCGGACCACTGGTGTCTGCTGGAGCATGACCTCGCTGACCAGGATGGCCCACGGGGTGACCGTGGGCTCGCGCCATGGCAGGTCACGGGCGTGCTGCTGGAACCACCGGCTGACCAGTGTGGCGAAGTCGGGTTGAGTCATGGCGTCGTCGATGATGTCACGCCCGGCGTTCCCGTTGGGTGGGCGGCTCGGGCGGGGTGCCACGTCGTCGTTCGGCGGACGGGGGAGAATGCGCGGATGAACGAGCTCGCGATCACCGTCATCGGTCGGGACCGGCCGGGCATCGTGGCCGACGTCGCGGAGGTGCTGGCCCGACTGGGCGCGAACCTCACCGACAGCACGATGACGCGGCTGCGGGGGCATTTCGCGATGACCCTCATCTGCACCGGTCCGGCCGCCGCCGAGGTCGAGGCCGCGCTGGCGTCGCTGGCCGCCGAGGGTCAGCTGCTGGCGACGGTACGCGCGGTCACCCCGGACGGCGATGTTCCTCCGGCGGGTGAGCCGTACGTGATGGCGGTGCACGGTTCGGACCGGATGGGGATCGTCGCGGCGATGACGCGGGTGCTGGTGGACGCCGGGGGGAATGTCACCGACCTGAGTACCCGGTTGACCGGTGCGCTGTACGTGGTCCTGGCGGAGGTCGAGTTGCCGGCCGGTGTGGCGGCCACTCTGATCGACCGGCTGCACCGGACGGCTGCCGAGCTGGGCGTGGAGGTCACCCTCCGGCCGGCGGACCCGGATCTGTTGTGACCGGCGAGGAGCGCGGGCCGGACGTCGGCCTGGGGGACTGGACACCGGAGTCGCTGGACGTGCCGGGCGAGGTGCGGGCTGTGGTGTCCGCCCCGCATCCGGTGTTGAGTCGGGCCGCGGACGAGGTCGACCCCACGGCGAAGGAGACGGTCCAACTCGCGGCCGACCTGATAGCCACGATGAAGGTCTCGCCGGGCTGCGTCGGGTTGGCCGCGCCGCAGGTCGGGGTGGGCGCTCGGGTCTTCGCCGTCGACGTGACGGGGCACCCGAAGGCGGTGACTGTGCACGGCGTCTTCGTGTTGTGCAACGCGCGCGTGGTCGAGGCGACGCGGTGGAAGCCGGGCCGGGAGGGCTGCATGTCGGTGCCGGACCTGACCGGGGACGTGAAGCGGGCCAGCCGGCTGGTGGTGGAGGGTGACCTGCCGGGCAGCGGCGAGCCGGTCCGGCTGGTGACCGACGGCTTCGAGGCTCGGGCGTTGCAGCACGAGATCGACCACTGCGCGGGGCTACTCTTCCTGGACCGGGTGGCCGGTGCGCACGCGGTCTATCAGCGCAGGGTCTACCTGTGATCGGGTGCCAAACCGTCCCCAGTGGACGGTGGTGCGGGCGCCTCGGAGTGGCTCCGGCGCGTCGCGCGGCACTGCCGGGTACGGCGCGGCTACGGTGGAGGGCATCATGCGTCTGACGGTCGGCCCCCTGCCACCCGCTGTGTACTGGCGGCGTCGCGCCGTCGTACTCGGAGCGGGGTTTCTGTTCCTGATTGTCCTGCTCTACTCCTGCACCGGCTCGGGTCGTTCCGGCGATAAGGAGCCGAAGGCGGGAGGTTCGCCGTCGGCGACGTCCGCCGCGACGTCTGGTCCCGTTGGCCCGGTGCTGACACCGCAGACCGGCGGTCCGTCGTCGTCAGCCTCCGCTGATTCGGGTCCGACGAATCCGAGCCCGGCGATCACCAGCAACACGCCACCGCTGGGCACGGCGGCCGGCTCGGAGGACGACGGCACCTGCACCGACGGGGAGATCAGCGTCGTCTCGTCGGCGAGCCCGACCTCGGTGCAGCGGGGTGCGGTGGTCGAGCTGCAACTGAGGATCAAGAACACGTCGGACCGTACGTGCAGTCGCAACGTCGGCGCCGACCTTCAGGAGATCTTCATCAAGTCCGGGGCCGAGAAGGTCTGGTCGTCGGACACCTGCGGCAAGGTCGAGGGCTCGGACGTGCAGTCCTTCACGCCGAACTTCGAGCGCTCCTACCAGGTGCCGTGGAACGGGCGGGACACCAGCCGCTGTGACGGCGCGCTGGCCGCCGGGCCGTTCCCGCCGGTCGGGTCGTACCAGGTGTTCGCTCGGGTCGGCACGAAGCTCAGCGACCCGGTGAAGCTCACCGTCACCGGCTGAGCCCTGTCAGACGTAGCGTTCCAGGATGGATGCCTCGGCGAGCCGGGACAGCCCCTCACGGACGCCGCGGGCCCGGGCGTCGCCGACCCCTTCAACGGCTTGCAGGTCTTCCACCGTCGCGCCGAGCAGACGCTGGAGGCTGCCGAAGTGCAGCACCAGGCGATCGACCACCGCCACCGGTAGCCGGGGCACCTTGGCCAGCAGTCGGAAGCCGCGCGGGCTGACGGCGGCGTCGAGCGCGTCGGACGCGGCCGGGTAGCCGATCGCCTTGGCCACCGCTACCAGGTCGATCAGTTCGGTGGCACCGAGCAGGTCCAGCTCGACGAGGGCCTCGTCCAAGGTGCGCGACTTGCGGCCGACGGGGAGGTAGTCCCGGATGACCAGTGTGCGGTCGGCGTCCACGCCGGCCATCAGCTCGTCGAGTTGCAGGGCGAGCAGGCGGCCGTCGGTGCCCAGCTCCACCACGTAGCCGGCGATCTCGTCGGCGATCCGGCGAACCATCTCCAGCCGCTGCACCACGGCCACCGCGTCCCGCACGGTGACCAGATCCTCGATCTCCAGGGCGGAGAGCGTGCCGGAGACCTCGTCCAGCCGCAGCTTGTAGCGCTCCAGGGTGGCGAGCGCCTGGTTGGCGCGGGAGAGGATGGCCGCGGAGTCGTCGAGCACGTGCCGTTGGCCGTTGACGTAGAGGCTGATGATCCGCATCGACTGGCTGACCGAAATGACCGGATAGCCGGTCTGGCGGGCCACCCGCTCCGCGGTGCGGTGCCGGGTGCCGGACTCTTCCGTCGGGATGGACGGGTCGGGCATCAGGTGCACGGCCGCCCGGACGATCCTGGTGCCGTCACTGGAGAGCACGACAGCGCCGTCCATCTTGCACAGCTCACGCACGCGCGTCGCGGAGAACTCCACGTCCAGCGGGAAGCCGCCGGTGCAGAGGCCCTCGACCACCTTGTCGTAGCCGAGCACGATGAGCGCGCCCGTGCGACCCCGCAGGATGCGCTCCAGGCCGTCGCGCAGGGCGGTGCCCGGGGCCATCAGGGCGAGATTGGCCCGTAGCGGATCTCCGGCGCTCCCGGCGGCCCCCGCAGTCACGCTCACGCTGATCGGGCGGGCGGGCGAGCCCACGGCGCCGGTGCGGGCCTGGGGCGGCGCGCCGGCTGGCTTGGTGGTATCGCGGTCGATCGGCACGGGCACAGTCTACGGACTGCCGTGCGGTGGGTGCTGTCGTGGTTACTGTGATGTGTCACGATGCCGCCCTTTCCAGCGTTTCCCGCTTGCGACGTGCTGTCCGGTTTCGCCGCCCTCGTCGGCCCGGTGGGTCACTCGGCGGACGCGCGGGCCGCATGGTGCAGTGCCGAACGGACGTCGGTGACCTCGGTCACCTGCATCTGCCCGGGACCGGCGCCGGTGCTGGCCGGGCCGCAGCCCGGCGGCACCAGGGCCACCTTGAACCCCAGCCGGGCGGCCTCGGCCAGCCGGCGCGGCACCGCCCCGACCCGGCGCACCTCGCCGGTCAGCCCCACCTCGCCGATCGCCACCAGGTGCGGCGCGATCGCCAGGTTGAGCCCGCCGGAGGCGACCGCCAGCGCCACCGCCAGGTCGGCGGCCGGCTCCACCACCCGGATCCCGCCCACTGTGGCGGCGAAGACCTCCCGGTCGTGCAGGGTCAGCCGCTCGGTGCGCCGTTGCAGCACCGCGAGCACCATCGCCAGTCGCGCCGAGTCGAGGCCGGACACGGTGCGTCGGGGAGAGCCCGCCACTGTCGCGCCGATCAGCGCCTGCACCTCGGTGACCAGGGCCCGTCGCCCCTCCATGGCCACTGTCACGCAGGTGCCCGGGACCGGCTCCGCGTAGCGGGTCAGGAACAGCCCGGACGGGTCGGCCAGGCTGCTGATGCCGCCCTCGTGCATCTCGAAGCAGCCGACCTCGTCGGCCGCGCCGAACCTGTTCTTCACGCCGCGCACCAGGCGCAGCGACGAGTGCTTGTCGCCCTCGAAGTACAGCACCACATCGACCAGGTGCTCCAGCACCCGAGGCCCGGCCACCTGGCCGTCCTTGGTGACGTGCCCGACCAGCACGGTGGCGATGCCCCGTTCCTTGGCGACCGAGACCAGCGCGGCGGTGACCGCGCGGACCTGGGTCACCCCACCGGGCACCCCCTCGGTGCCGGTGGTCGAGATGGTCTGCACCGAGTCGAGCACCAACAGGCCCGGCTTGACCGCGTCGAGGTGACCGAGCACCGAGCCCAGGTCGCTCTCCGCAGCGAGGTAGAGCTGCTCGTGCAGGGTGCCCATCCGCTCGGCGCGCAGGCGCACCTGACTGACCGACTCTTCGCCGCTGACCACCAGCGAAGGGCTGCCGGCACCGACCGCCCACTGCTGCGCCACATCCAGCAGGAGGGTCGACTTGCCCACGCCGGGCTCGCCAGCGAGCAACACCACGGCACCGGGGACCAGGCCACCGCCGAGCACCCGGTCGAGCTCGCTCACCCCGGTGGGCACGGCGCGGGCCGGGGCGGCGCTGATGGTGGCGATCGGCCGGGCCGGCTCGGACGGCATCCGGGAGCTGACCACCCGACCGGCGACGGTCGGGCCGGTGACAGTGCTCTCGACCACAGCGCCCCACTCGCCGCACTCCGGGCAGCGCCCCACCCATTTGGGCGGCTGGTGCCCGCAGGCGTCGCACTGGTAGGCCGGACGCGGATCGCGGGCGGCGGACCGGCCACGGGCGGCACCGGCCGTGGCGCCGCGCGGAGGGGTCGATCGGGAGGTGGTCACATCAGGACGCTAGCCCTCGCGTACGACGAAAACACCCCGGCGTGGTGGTCACCACGCCGGGGCGTTTGTCGATGTGCGGGTCCTGTCACTCGTGGGTGGTGCCGCCCTCGTCCTCGTAGCCGCCCTCGCGCTCGATGATCGGCGACGGAGGGGCCGCCGGGGTGAGCGGCACCGCGACCGGCGCCTGGCCGGTGACCGTGTTGCCGTTGCCGAAGTCGAAGGTCACGACGACGTTCTGGCCGGAGCGCAGGGCCTCGGTCAGGCCGATCAGCCGGAGCTGCGTGGTGGCCTCGGAGTTGAACTGGATGTAGCTCAGCGGCGCCAGCTCGATCCGGGCCGGCTGACCCGGGGCGGAGGGGCTGGCCGAACCGGACGCCCGCGCCGACTCCGGTGCGGACGGGGTGGCCGAGGACGACCCGGTCTCGGAGGGCGTCACCGACGGGGTCGGCGATCCGGACGTCGAGTTCGACGGGCTGGCCGAGCCGGACGGCGACGGGCTCATGGAGGCGGACTCCGAGGCGGACGGCGACGGGCTCGCCGAGCCGCCGCTGATCACCACCTCGCGGGCGCTCTCCGTGGTGACGGTGACAGTCACCGTCTCCTTGGAGTCGTTGTAGATCACCGCGCCGAGCCCGGCGTCCTGGCCGGCCTTGTAACCCTCGGTGCCCGGAAAGTCCACGAGCAGGCCTCGCACCGAGAAGGAACCGTTGCTGGTCGTGAGGCTGACGCCCTGGACCGACGGCTCCTTCAAGGCGGTCTCGGCGATCTGACCGGTGCCGCATCCGGAAGCCAGCAGGCTGGCCGCCGCAATCCCGGACAGCAACAGGGCCGCCCGCCGGGATCCCCTGATCGAGCGCGTCACGTCGGTCCTCCTCGTCACAATCCCCACCCGGGCCGTACGCCGGGCACGGTGGCCATACCCGCGCAGACCGCGCTCCAGGGTAGTTGGGACTGATCGAGGCCCGCACACGGACCCGGCAATGCCACCTGCCCGGGTGGCGTTCACACCACCCGGCCGCTCGCCACCAGCAGAACCACGTCGATCAGGGCCACCAGCATCACCGCCCGGAAGGCCGCCACCGGTCGCCGGCCGGCCCGGATCGCCGAGCGCCCGGCGTACCAGCTCAGCGGCGGCACCACGGCGGCCGTGCCGACCGCCGCCCAGCCGATCGCCGACGGCGGCCCCTGTGGTCCGAGGACCAGGGTCGCGGTCGCCGCGAGGAGGAGACCCGCCGCGGCCACCCGGCTGCCGGCGGCGCCCAGCCGGTGCGGCAGGCCGCGCACACCGGTGCGGGCGTCGTCGGCCAGGTCGGGCAGCACGTTGGCGAAGTGCGCGCCGGCGCCCAGGCAGGCCGCCGCCGTCACCAGCCAGACCGGCGGGGCCGGCTGGCCGGGCAGCGCCAGCACCACGAAGGCGGGCAGCGCGCCGAACGACACGGCGTAGGGCAGCACCGAGAACGCGGTCGCCTTGAGCGGCCAGTCGTAGAGCAGGGCGGAGACCAGGGCGAGTGTCAGCCAGAACGCCGCCACCGGGTTCGTGGTCAGCGCCAGCAGCGGGCAGGCCACCGCGGCCGCCGCGGCGGCCCAGGCCGTGACGCGTCGACCGACCGCGCCACTGGCGACCGGTTTGTCGGTACGCCCCACAGTGGCGTCCCGCTCGGCGTCCAGCGCGTCGTTGGTCCAGCCGACGGCGAGCTGGCTGGCCAGCACGGCGAGCACCACCGAGACGATTCCGGCCGGCCGGTGGCCCACTCCCCAGGCCAGCAGACCGGCCACCGTGGTCACCGCTGCGGCCGGTTCCGGATGGCTCGCTCTGACCAGCCCTAACACCCTCGACGACATAAGGGAAGTCTGGTCGTTACCGAGCAGTCGTGCCACGCTCGGTTCCATGCGAGACGTGGCTGCGGCCGGGGCGCCGACCGGTCCGAGGGTGCTGCCGCGAAACGATCCGCGTCAGTACGACGATCTGGCCGGTGAGTGGTGGCGGCCCGATGGCGCGTTCGCGATGCTGCACTGGCTGGCCGAGGCCCGTGCCGCGCTGGTGCCGCCGGCCACCCGTCCGGACGCGTTGCTCGCCGATCTGGGATG
Source organism: Micromonospora sp. NPDC005324 (assembly GCF_040607155.1). Lineage (NCBI taxonomy): Bacteria > Bacillati > Actinomycetota > Actinomycetes > Micromonosporales > Micromonosporaceae > Micromonospora > Micromonospora sp. NPDC005324. Next base: position 147,758 of record NZ_JBEXGE010000001.1, read on the forward strand.
CGGCGCCGGCCTGCTCGCGCCACACCTGGCCGGCAAGGGCTACCGCCACGTCGGCGTTGATCTGACCCGCTCGGCGCTGGTCCAGGCGGCCGAGCACGGGGTGCGGGTGGTCCAGGGCGACGCCACAGCGGTCCCGCTGCCCGACGGCTGCGCCGACGTCGTCTCGGCGGGCGAGTTGCTGGAGCACGTGCCGGCCTGGCCGCGCGCGGTGGCCGAGGCGTGTCGGCTGCTGCGCCCCGGCGGCGTGCTGGTGCTGGACACCCTCAACGACACGGCGGTGGCCCGGCTCGTCGCGGTCCGGATCGCCGAGCGGCTGCCGACGGTGCCCCGTGGCATCCACGATCCGCAGTTGTTCGTGGACGCGCGGGCGCTGGTGGCCGAGTGCGCCCGACACGGGGTCGACCTGAGTCTGCGGGGCATCCGCCCGCAGGTCGGCGGCATGCTCGCCTGGCTGCTGCGCCGCGCCCGCGCGAGCCGATCGGCCGGTGCGGTGCCCGCCGGTCGCGCGCCGCGCATCGTGCCGACCCGCTCCACCGCCGTGCTCTACCAGGGCCGGGGGGTCCGCAAAGGATAGTCCGGCCGTGGCGGGGTATGGAACGCCGAGGAGGAACGAGATGACGGTGCACGCGCTTGAGGCAGCACGCCGGTTGGCGCCGCGGTTCGCCGCGCGGGCGGCCGAGCACGACCGGGATGGTTCCTTCCCCGTGGACGACTTCGCCGACCTGCGTGAGGCCGGCCTGTTCGGGCTGATGGTGCCCAGGGCGCTCGGCGGTCTGGGCGCCACGTTCGCCGAGTACGCCGCGGTGGCCACTGAGCTTGCCCGGGGCAACGGTGCTACCGCCCTGGTGTTCAACATGCACGCCTCGGTGACCGGCGCGCTGGGGGCGGTCACCGAGGAGCTGGCCGAGGCGCTGGGCGTACCGGACGAGGCGCTGGTCGCCCGCGACCGGCTGCTCAGCGCGGCGGCCCAGGGCTCCTGGTACGCGGTCGCGATGAGCGAGCGTGGCGCGGGCGCGCGGCTGTCCCAGCTGACCACGGCGTACGAGCCGATCGACGGCGGCTGGCATCTCAAGGGCAGCAAGACCTTCTGCTCCGGCGCCGGGCACGCGGACGGCTATCTGGTGGCGGCGCGCAGCGCGGCCGACCAGTCGGTGGTCTCACAGTTCCTGGTGCCGGCCGGCGACGGGTTGACTGTGGAGCCGACCTGGGACTCGCTCGGCATGCGCGCCACCTCCTCGCACGACCTGCACCTGGACGTCACAGTGCCCGCCGACCGGCTGCTGGGTGGGGTGGAGGGGCTGGCGCTGGTGGTGGCCCAGCTGATGCCGCACTGGCTGGTCGCCAGCTACGCGGCCGTCTACGTGGGGGTGGCTCGCGCGGCGATCGACGCGGCGGCCGAGCACCTCAACGCCCGCAACCTGGCCGGTCTGCCGGCGGTGCGGGCCCGGCTGGGTCGGGCGGACGCGGCGACGGCCGCCGCGCAGCTGGTGGTGGCCGAGGCGGCCCGCCGGGTGGACGAGGCGCCCGGTGACGAGGAGACCAACCGCTGGGTGTGGCGGGCGAAGCTGCTCGCCGGCACCACTGCCGCCGAGGTGGCGGCGTCGGTGCTGGAGGCGGCGGGCACCTCGGCAACCCGCCGTGGTCATCCGTTGGAGCGGCTCTACCGCGACGCCCGCTGCGGCTCACTTCATCCGGCCACGTCGGATGTCTGCGCCGACTGGCTCGGCATTGCCACGCTGGGCGGCGACCCGGATCGTGACGGATCGGCACCGCGTTGGTGAGCCCGCCGCACCGGGCGCGCACGGAAGGACGACCAGCCGAGGTGGCTGGTGGGACGGCCAGGGGGAGGACAGCATCTGACGAGAGGTGGGGATCGTGTCCGTACCAGTGATCGCGGGGCTCGGGACAGCGCAGCCGCCGTCCGCTTCGCAGGACGATTTGTGGGAGGGCTTCTTCTCCCGGCACTTCACCGGAACCACCCGGTCGTTGGCCCAGCGAATCTTCGCCAACTCGGGGGTGACCCGGCGGCAGGCCGCGGTCAACCCGCTGCTGGAGGACGTCTCGGACTGGCCGACCGAGCGCCGGATGCGCCGCTACCAGGTGGAGGCGCTGCCGCTGGGCAAGGAGGCGGTGGGCCGGGCGTTGACAGCGGCCGGGCTGAGCGCCGGCGACATCGGGCTGTTCGTCGTCTGCTCCTGCACCGGGTACGCCACCCCCGGACTGGACATCCTGCTCGCCCGGGACCTGGGCATGGCTGCGGACACCCAGCGGATGTTCATCGGCCACATGGGCTGTTACGCGGCGTTGCCCGGCCTCGGCGCGGCAAGTGATTTCGTCACCGCCCGGGGGCGGCCGGCGCTACTGCTCTGCGCGGAGCTGACCAGCCTGCACATCCAGCCGTCCAGCGCCCGGGTGGACACCCAGCAGATCGTCTCCCACGCGCTCTTCTCGGACGCGGCGGTCGCCGCCGTGGTCGTGCCGGGCGGCTCGGGGTACGCGGTGCGCGAGGTCACCGCCGTCACCGACACCTCGACCGCCGACCACATGAGCTGGGACGTCACCGACACGGGGTTCCGGATGGGGCTGTCGCCGAAGGTGCCGCAGGTGCTGTCGAGGCACGTCCGCGGGCTGGTCGACGATCTCTTGGCCCGGCACGGTGTCTCCAGTTCCGAGGTGGACGGTTGGGCGGTGCACCCGGGCGGGCCGCGGATCCTCAACGTGGTCGAGCGGGAGCTGGCGTTGCCCCCGCTGGGGCTGGCGGCGTCCCGGGCGACGCTGGACGAGCACGGCAACTGCTCGTCGCCGACAGTGCTGCTGATCCTGGACCGGTTGGGTCGGGCGACACCGGCGGCCCGGCGCATCGTCATGCTGGCCTTCGGCCCAGGCCTCACCCTGTACGCCGCCCTGCTCGATCGACAGGACTGAACCGCGTCGGCCCGGCCGGTACGCTCGCGGGGTGGATGCGACGGCGGACGACCGGCTGCGCTCGGTGGTGCTGTTTGGTGCTGCGGCGGTCGTCCTGGCCGTCGGTGGCTGGTGGTGGCGTGCTGCCGCGCCCGCGTCGACGGCCTGGGCGGCTGTCCCTTCGGCGGCGGCGGTGCCATCGGTCGGGCCGAGCGGCAGCACCCCAATTGAACGTTTTCTCCTGCCGGAGGAGCCTGACGAGCGGATCACGGCGCGGATGGACCCCAAAACCGGCGCGGTCATCCGGGTGGAGAGCCGCCCGTGGGCGGTGGTCGACCCGGCGACGGGCTCGATCAGCGACATCGAGGGCGATCCCGCGGTTCTCTTCCCCGCAGGTGACCTGCCCCCGTTCAACGAGACGATCTGGCGGGAGGAGCGTGAGCTCGCTCCCGGCCAGGGGCTGACCCGGCAGGCCGGCAACGACGGTGCCCGCTACCTGCTCCAGTACCGGTGCACCCGTCCCGGCACGATGGCGGTGACGAGCACCGGGGCCGAGATCGTCGGCCGGCCGCGCATCGACTGCGACGGCACGATCGCCACTGCCGAGGTGCTGCCCGGTGGCGGGCCGTTCCGGGTGTCGCTGACGGCCGTCGACCGGCCCATCGACATCCAGGCGCAGCTCGTCGCGCTGCCCCGCTAGGCGCGGCGGGTCAGGCGGCCAGGGCGCTCAGGTCGCCCCGGTAGGAGTCGCTGGTGCCCAGCGCGGGCAGCACCCGGGTCACGATGCCGGCTCGATCGACCAGCAGGGCGGTGGCGGCGCCGGGGCGGGCCGGTTGACCGAGGAACGAGCGGAGCCCTCCGGCGGGGTCGGCCAGGGCGCGGGCCTGCCGCCCGATGGTGGGCCCGGCCGGGGCCGTCCGCCCCCCGGTGACGGTGACCACTGAGACGCCGGCAGGGGCTGCCGCAAGGGCGTCGGTGACCCGGTCCGGGCAGGGGCAGCCGTCCAACAGGATGATCATGGCGGGTAGCAGGCCGCGCAGTGGCACTGTCGCGTCGTCCGCGTCGACCAGGTCCAGTGCGGGCAGCGCCTGACCGACGAGGGTCGCGGGTGGCGCGTAGGGGGCCGGGGCCGGCCGGTCGGTGCCGCGGTTGGCGCGGGGCCAGGTGACCACCAGCAGGCCGGCCAGCGTGGTGAGGACCGCTACCAGCAGGACCAGCAGCGGCAGGCCCAGAGCCCGGTGACCGCCCGGGAGTCCGCGGGTCCGGCGCAGCTCACGGCGGACCTGGCTGGCCTCGGCGGCCAGCGCGGAAGCGTCGTCGGGAACCACCACGCGGCCCCATTCGGGCGGAAGGCCGGGCAGGCCGTCGGCCGACCCGTGACCCTCTGCGTCCGGCTTGCCCATCGGACCTCCTGGAAGCGTCTCGAGAGCGGAGTGCGGCTCGGTCTCCAGGGTCGCGCACCAGGGGCTCCTCCCGCTACATCTGGGCGCGGTTCCGCTGGCCGGGCTACCATGGGAGGAGCGCATAGCCCTTGATCTCGACGTTCTGTTCACCCGTACCGGGCAGTCATTTGTGCGTTACGGAGCGTGTTCGAACCATTGGTTTGACCGCCTGTCAAGCTGAAGCAAGACCTCTCACAGGGCCCCTGAGCTGCGCCAATGGTCAGGACATCGGAGAGACATCAGTGCCTGACCGTGTTACCCTAGACACAGCGAAAGGGGTTTCGAACCTATGGTTTTCAGTGTCGGCGAGACCGTTGTCTACCCCCACCACGGGGCCGCACTCATCGAGGCAATCGAGACTCGGATCATCAAGGGCGAGCCTAAGAAATACCTCGTCCTGAGGGTTGCGCAGGGTGACCTGACGGTCCGGGTGCCGGCCGAGAACGCCGAGATCGTGGGCGTGCGCGAGGTGGTCGGCGAAGAAGGCCTCGGCCTGGTCTTCGACGTTCTCCGGGCTCCGCACACCGAGGAGCCGACCAACTGGTCGCGGCGTTACAAGGCCAATTTGGAAAAGTTGGCTTCCGGCAACCCGCTGAAGGTCGCCGAGGTCGTGCGTGACCTGTGGCGCCGGGAGCGGGAGCGGGGCCTCTCTGCGGGCGAGAAGCGGATGCTCGCCAAGGCCCGTGACATTCTCGTCGGCGAGGTCGCGCTGGCCGAGAAGAGCACCAAGGACGAGGCGGAGTCGCTGCTCGACAAGGTCCTCACCGAGGCCTAGTCCGCACAGCATCGTCGTACCCACTTCATTGTGAAGAAACCACCAAGGACCGCGACGTGACCGCGCAGCTCAACCCGCGCGGTGACGTCGCGGTCCTTGTGCCTGCGGCGGGTGCCGGCGTACGGCTCGGCCCCGGCCGACCCAAGGCGCTGCGCCTGCTCGCCGGTGAACCGCTGTTGGTGCACGCAGTGCGTCGACTGGCCGCCGCGCCGTCCGTGCACACGATCGTGGTGGCCGCGCCGGCCGCCGAGGTGCAGGCCGTCCGCGAGATGTTGGCTCCGGTCGCACCGGTGACCGTGGTGCCCGGCGGAGCGGAACGACAGGCGTCGGTGGCCGCAGCGCTGGCCGCGGTGCCCGCCGGCCCGACGATCGTCCTGGTGCACGATGCCGCCCGGGCGCTCACCCCACCCGAGCTGGTCGAATCCGTCGCGGCGGCGGTCCGTGGCGGGCGTGACGCGGTGATCCCGGTCCTGCCGGTCGTCGACACGATCAAGGAAGTCGGCGCCGACGAGGTGGTGCTCGGCACCGTCGACCGGTCCGCCCTGCGTGCGGTGCAGACCCCGCAGGGTTTCCGTCGGGCCGTGCTCAGCGCCGCCCACGCCGCCGCCGGTGACTCCCTCACCGACGACGCCGGGCTGGTCGAGAAGCAGGGCGTCGCGGTGAGCTGCGTGCCCGGCTCGGAGTACGCAGTGAAAATCACCCGACCGTTCGACCTGGCTCTGGCCGAGCATCTGCTTGCCGCGGCCGGGTGACGCGTACCCTCTGATCATGATCGTTCCCCGGGTGGCCATCGGCACCGACGTGCACGCGTTCGCGCCGGGCCGGCCCTGCTGGGTGGCCGGGCTGCTCTGGCCCGACCAGGACGGTCTCGCCGGGCACTCGGACGCCGACGTGGCCGCGCACGCCGCCTGCAACGCGCTGCTCTCCGCCGCCGGTCTCGGTGATCTCGGTTCCGCCTTCGGGGTGGGCCAGCCGGAGTGGGCCGGCGCGTCCGGGGTGGCGCTGCTGACCGAGACGGCCCGCCGGGTGCGGGCCGCCGGCCTGGAGATCGGCAACGTGTCCGTCCAGGTCATCGGCAACCGCCCCAAGATCGGCCGGCGCCGTGCGGAGGCGCAGGACGTCCTCTCCGCCGCGGTCGGCGCCCCGGTCACCGTCTCGGCGGCGACCACCGACGGGCTCGGCTTCGCCGGCCGTGAGGAAGGCTTGGCCGGGGTCGCTGTGGCCCTGGTGTACGACGCGCCGGCCGCCTAAGCTCGCCGCGATGTCCAGCGACCCCACCCCCGACCAGTCCGCCGCCGACGGCTACGTCCAGCGGGCCCAACTCCTCGCCGAACTCGGCCGCTACGACGAGGCGGCCGGGGAGTTGGCCTACGGGTTGGCCCTTCAGCCGGAAGACGTGGACGCGCTCACCATGCTGGCCCGGGTGCACCTGGCCGCCGACCGCCCCGCCGAGGCGCTCACCGCCGCCGACACGGCAGTGGCCGCCGCGCCGGAGGCTCTGCCGCCGCTGGTCGCCAGGGGCATGGCCCTGGCCGACCTGGAGCGCTACAGCGAGTCGGCGGCCACCGCCGACCGGATCCTCGCCCTCGGCCCGGCCGACGCGTACGCCCAGCGGAGCGCGGCGGCGATCCTGGCCGGCGCCCGCAATGGTCAGCCGGCTCTGAACGCGGCCTGGCGCGGTGTCGAGTTGGCCCCGCGGGAGCCGCAGGCGCACCTGGTGCTCAGCCTGGTCGCCGCCCGCCTGGACCTGTTCGACCTGGCCGAGCGGGCCTACCGCGAGGCGCTGCGGCTCGATCCGCGGATCGGCGGGGCCGGCCACGACGTGGGTGTCATGCGGCTGGAGCAGCGCCGTTGGTCGGAGGCGTTGGAGCACGTCGCCGAGGCGGTGACGGTCAGCCCGAGCCGGATCGACTCACCACGAACCCTCGCGTACGGGCTGCACCGCCTGGTGCTCTACGGCGCGGGCTGGTCGCTGGTCGCGGCGGTGCTGGTCGCGTTCGCGGCGTCGGCGAGCGACGGGTTCTCCCGCGTCCTGGCGGTGCTCGCCGCGCTCACCGGCGGGGTCGTCGTCTGGCAGCTCGCGGCCCGGCTGCCCGGGCTGACCCGGACCGTCCTGCCCACCCTGCTGCACTCGGACCGGGCGATGGCCCTGGCCATCTACGCCGTGGCCGCCGCGCCGCTGCTGCTGCTGGTGTACGCCATGGTCGGCTCCCCGTGGCCCCTGGTGCTGGCCATCGCCGTCACGGCGGTGGCCGAATTCGCCGTCTTCACCAGAACCGCCATCCGCTAGACAGAACGCGCCCAGGTCCAGGCGTACCCCTCGTCTTCGCAGGCGCCGGCTGCGTCGCAGAGATCCAGTGGGCGGAAGGTGTCGACCATGACGGCCAGTTCGTCGAAGTAGTCAACGCCGATGGAACGCTCGGCGGCACCCGGCTGGGGGCCGTGGGTGAAACCGGACGGGTGCAGGGAGATCGAGCCCTGCTCGATGCCGGAGCCGCGCCGCGCCTCGTAGTTGCCCCCGGTGTAGAAGAGCATCTCGTCGGAGTCGACGTTGTGGTGGTTGTACGGCACCGGGATCGACTGCGGGTGGTAGTCGACCTTGCGGGGCACGAACGAGCAGATCACGAAGTTGGGCCCCTGGAAGGTCTGGTGCACCGGTGGGGGCTGGTGGATGCGGCCGGTGATCGGCTCGAAGTCGTGGATGGAGAACGCCCACGGGTAGAGGTGCCCGTCCCAGCCGACCACGCCGAACGGATGGTGGGCGTAGACGTAGCGAGTCCATCCGCGCCGGTGCCGGACCAGCACCTCGACCTCCTCGCCGTCGACCAGCAGCGGAGCGTCGGGGCCGCGGACGTCCCGCTCGCAGTACGGCGAGTGCTCCAGGAACTGGCCGCGTACGGAGAGGTAGCGCTTGGGCGGGCCGATGTGCCCGGAGGCCTCGACGGCGAGCAGCCGGACGGGCTGGTCGCCGGTGGGCACCAGCCGGTGGATGGTCGACGTGGGAATGACGACGTAGTCGCCGGCGACCGCGTCCAGCACCCCGAACGGGGACTCGACCCGCAGGGTGCCGGACTCGACGTAGAGGCAGTGGTCGCCGGTGGCGTCGCGGAACAACGGTGAGGGCCGGTCGGCGAGGACGTAGCCGATCCGTACGTCGTCGTTGGCGAGCAGGTACTGCCGGCCGAGGATGGGGTCGGAACCGCCGGTGTCCAGTTTGTGGGTGCGCAGGTGGCGAGGCTTGAGCGGCAGGTTCGGCGCCCGGGTGAACGCGGGCGGGGTGAACTCGTCGGCGGCCAGGATCGCTGTGGGCGCGTGCCGGTGGTAGAGCAGGGACGAGTCGGAGGAGAAGCCCTCCTGGCCCATCAGCTCCTCGGCGTAGAGGCTGCCGTCGGGCTGCCGGAACTGGGTGTGGCGCTTGCGCGGCACCTCGCCGACGCTGCGGTAATACGGCATCTCGCCTCCCGATAGGTCCCGTTCACCGGCCGAAGGCGTCCGATAGTCGGACGCTGTTGTCCGTTCCTCGTAGCGTCCCGTACATTCTTGTTCCGTGTCAACGCAGGTGCCCGCACTCCTGGACGGCCTGGTGGACGACGCCGCCGTCTTCCCACCGGGCAGCGCCGCGCTGCCCGACGCCCTGGCCGCCCACCGCCAGCACCGCGCCGCCTGGTACACCGACCTGGTCGGCCCGCTGCTGATCCCCGCGTCGGACGTGGCCGCCGGTGAGCTCAGCGGTCTCGTCGACCCGGGCGAGGGCCTGGTGGTCGGCGTGATCGGTGACACCGGGATCGGGAACCTGCCGTTCGCGCTGTCGTTCCTCGCCCCCGACGGCGTCACCGCGCGTCAGGTCGAGGTGGCGGTCGCCAAGCGCGGCGAGGACCCGCTGCCCGGCATCGCCGAGTTGCTGCGGCTGACCGACGAGCTGCCGGGCGTGGAGGCCGTCTACGCGGAACTGCCGCTGACCTTCGGGCTGATGGCCGCACTGGACGCGCTCGTCGCCGCCCGGGCCGACGGGATGCCGATCGCTGCCAAGTTCCGCACCGGTGGCCTGGCCGCCGAACTCTTCCCCACCCCGACCGAGCTGGCCACGGTGATCTGCGCCTGCCGGGACCGGGTCCTGCCGTTCAAGCTCACCGCCGGGCTGCACCAGGCGATCCGACACCTGGACCCGGAGACCGGGTTCACCCACCACGGCTACGCCAACGTGCTGGCCGCGACCCTGGCCGCCGCCGACGGTGACGGTGTGCGCTCGGTCGCCGAGTTGCTGACAGTTGTCGACCCGCGTCCCCTGGTGCAGCGCACGACGGCGCGGCTGGACGGGCCTCGCCCCCTGTGGGTGGGCTTCGGCTCGTGCAGCATCCTGGAACCACTGACCGATCTGATCCGGCTTGGGCTGGTGAACGGGGGCTACGACGCATGACCTGGGTAACCGGCGCCGACGGTTCGCCGTACGGGGTGACGAACCTGCCGTACGGGGTGTTCAGGCAGAACGGGGGTCCGTCGCGGATCGGCGTACGCATCGGGTCCTGGGTCTTCGACCTCGCGGCGGCGGAGGCCGCCGAGCTGGTGCTGGCCGCCGGCACGCTGTGCCGGCCCGTGCTCAACGACTTCATGGCCCTGGGTCGTCCGCAGTGGACGGCGGTGCGGCAGCGGCTCACCGAGCTGCTGACCGACCCGGCGCACCGGGCCGCGGCGGAGCCGCTGCTGGTGCCCCTCGCCGACGTGGAGCTGCTGCTCCCCATCAAGGTGGCCGATTACGTCGACTTCTACTCATCCGTTCACCACGCGGCGAACGTCGGGCAGATCTTCCGCCCCGGCCAGCCGCCGCTGCTGCCCAACTGGAAGCACCTGCCGATCGGCTACCACGGGCGGGCCGGCACCGTTGTCGTCTCCGGCACGCCGGTGACCCGGCCGACCGGGCAGCGGGCCTCCGCCGAGGGCCCGGTCACCGGCCCATCGGTACGCCTCGACATTGAGGCCGAGGTGGGCTTCGTGGTGGGGGTACCGAGCGCGTTGGGCGATCGGGTCTCCGTGGACGACTTCGCCGAGCACGTCTTCGGGGTGGTGCTGGTCAACGACTGGTCGGCCCGGGACATCCAGGCATGGGAGTACCAGCCGCTCGGCCCTTTCCTTGGCAAGTCGTTCGCCACCTCGGTCTCGGCCTGGGTGACGCCGCTGGACGCCCTCGCCGACGCCTTCGTGCCAGCCCCCGACCAGGACCCGCCGGTGGTGGACTACCTGCGGGACGTGCCGCACCTGGGCCTGGATCTGCGCCTGGCGGTCGAGTGGAACGGTGACCAGGTCAGCGAGCCCCCGTTCGCCACCATGTACTGGACCCCCGCGCAGCAGTTGGCGCACCTCACCGTCAACGGGGCTTCACTGCGTACCGGTGACCTGTACGCCTCCGGGACCGTCTCCGGCCCGGACCGCGGGCAGGTCGGGTCCTTCCTGGAACTGAGCTGGGGCGGGGCCGAGCCGGTCACTGTGGGCGACGAGAGCCGTACCTTCCTCGACGACGGCGACACGGTGACCATCACGGCCACCGCCCCCGGCCCGGACGGCACCACCATCGCCCTCGGTGAGGTGTCCGGCACGGTTCGTCCGGCCCGCTGAGCGGGCACTCGCCATTCGTCTCGTCCACGGGACTCTTGATCGCACAGCGGGTGCGATCAAGAGCCCTCGTTGCGCCGTTGGTCACGCGGATCAAGTCGTCCCACACGGGCCGGGCTCACGCCCGGCCGCAGCTGTGGGACAACCCGACGCACACGGAGGTAACGACGATGCACGATCTTGCGGGCGCGGTCTGGCGTACCAGCAGCCGTTCAAACGACCAGGGGCTCTGCGTGGAGGTGGCGGACAACCTGGTCGACGTCCACGGTCTGGTCGGAGTCCGCGACTCCAAGGACCAGTCCGGTCCCACACTGGCGGTCAGCCCGCCGGGGTGGACAGCGTTCATCGGCGCGATTCGGGCCGGTCGCTTCGAGCGCTGACCGGCGCTTCGGCGCCGGTCGACGACAACTGGTGCCGGAGCGACCGGCCAATCGGACAGCGTGGCCCCCGGGTGGTGGGAATTCCGTCCCGGGGGCCCCGTCCGGCCCTCACCCCGCGTACCGTCGGGGACACGGGAGGGTGGCATGTCGACGGTGGCGATTACCGGGATCATCGAGGCGCACGCTGTCGACGTCTGGCGTCTGCTGACCGACCTGCCCGGCCGCGCGGCCAGGCTGACCGCAGCCGGCCCCATCGAGGTGCTCACCCCGGGGTCGTTCGGGCCGGGCACCTCCTGGCGCGAGGAACGGGTCCAGCCGGGCGGCGGCACGCTGACCGAAGAGTTCCTGGTGGTCGAGGCCCTCGCACCGCAGCGACTGGTGCTCTGTTCCTCCGGCACCGGCGCGGACTACCGGATCACCTGGAGCCTGCGGCCGGTCCGCCGCCGTCGTCGGGGCTGCACGGCGATCACCGTGACCCAGGAGGCGGTGCCGACCGCTCCGTACGGTCGGGTGGTGGCGCTACTGCTCGGCGGGCTCGCCGCACGGGCGGTCGAGGCGGCGCTCTGGCGTGATCTCGCCGATCTTGCCGTCGCGGCCGGCGCCACCGGCTCCGTCGAAGCCGCCTGAGCGTCAGGCGGCCAGCCCTCGCCGTGACCTGACGGGGGTCGGCCCCAATCCGCTGGGTAGGGTGCCGGGCGGAGGTGCGGCATGAGGTTCCCGAGAGGCCGGCGACGGCTCGTGATCGCGGTCGCGGCGCTGCTCGCGACGGCGGTCGTCGCGGTCATCGTCCACCGGGTCCTCGCACCGGCAGAGGTGAGCACTGTGGCGCGGGCCGACTATCCGGCCCCGGCCCGGCCGGCCGCCGGAGTGATCGGTCGGTTGCCGGTCGCCCCGTTGATCGTCGACGGGAGACTGCGGGTGTACGCCGCACACCGCCAGGTCTACGCCGACCGGCCGGTCGACGGGCGGTACCGGACCAGCCCGTACTGGTCGTACCGGCGGTGGCCGGCGGAGCTGGCAGGGGTGGTGGCCAGCGGCAGCACTGTGGTCAGCCGCTGGTCCGACGGGCAACTCGTCGCACTCGACGCCCGGACCGGCGGGGTGCTCTGGCGAACCGACGGCCCGGAGCCCGTCGAGAGCACGGCGCCGGCGCGTCGTACCTGGGCGGCGGCCGTCTGGGATGCGCCCGGGCTCCAGCTCACCGACCTCCCCGACGGGCGGATCGTGCTGGTGGTGACCGGGGATTCCCAGGCGCGTGGGGTCGAGCTGAGCGGCGGCCGGGAGCTGTGGCGGGTCGACCTGCCCGGTAGGTGCCGTAGCGATGTCGGCACCAGCGCCACCGGCCTGCTGATCGGTCTGGACACCTGCGCCGGGGCGGCCACCGTCGAGTTCCGCGACGCGGCGACGGGTGCCGTGCGTGAGCGTTGGCGCCCGCCGGGCGGCCCGGACGGGTTGGTCGTGACCCCGCTCGGCTGTCGTACCGGCGGGTCGGACTGTCTGGGGCTGCGGACCGCCGGGCCGGGCGACGAGGGCGGTCGGGGTTGGCTGTTGGCTCCCGGTTCGCCGATCGCCGCCCCCGCGCTGGACCCGGCCGGCGCCGCGCTGGTCGGTGAGCAGTCCGTCGCCGTGCTCGACGGGGTCGTGGTGGGTCGATCGGCGCGTACGGGCAGCGAGCTGTGGCGGTCCACGAGCCTGGGCGCGGCCCGGGTGCTGGCCGGGCAGCCTGGCCGGGTGCACCTGCTGACCGAGGCGAACGATCTGGTGACGCTGGATCCGGTGACCGGTAGGCAGGTGTCCCGCTTCGCGCTCAACGTCGGCTCGGACGGGACCGGCTGGGCACCCGGGGCGGTGACGGCCGAGGACGGGTTCGTCGCTGTCGAGCGGCTCCGCAAGCCGGTGGATCCCACCGGCGACGACCGGCGCTACTACTACACCGGAGAGACGGTGATCCTCGCCGCCACCTGATCGTGGCGTCTTCGACAGCGGAACACCGAACCGTTCCATTCCCTTTGTCGCAAAAGGGTACGTTTTTCACGGTTCAGGTTTCCGGTGGAAGGGGTCGGCGCATGGCCAGGACAGCAGCCAACTACCTCGTGGGCGGCGCGCTCGCCGCCACCGCGAGTCTGGCGTTGGCGGTGTCGCCGGTGCTGGCCGCCGACCCCGCCTCGGCGCGCGGGTTCAGCGCCGTCCGGGCCGAGCCGTCGGCGGACACCGGCGTCACCTTCGAGATCCTGCCGGCGTCGCCGACCCCGCCCCCAACCCAGCCGCCACCCACGTCCACACCGACGGCACCGCCCCAACCCACACCCAGCCACGGTGGCGAGTTGCCGGTCACCGGGGCGGGCGGGTCGGCGCTGCTCCTCGCCGTGCTGGGCGCAGCCCTGATCGTCGCCGGGTGGTTCGCCGCCCGCCGGAGCCGGCCGAGCTGAACGGGCTCGGCGTCGTGCTCAGGCCAGCGCGGCCTCGGCCGCTGACAGGAACGCGTCGTTCTCGGCCGGGGTGCCGATGGTGACCCGGACCCCGTCCCCGGCGAACGGCCGCACGATCACGCCGCGCGCCTCGCACGCCCTGCCGAACGCCACGGCCCGCTCGCCCAGCGGCAGCCAGACGAAGTTGGCCTGGCTCGTCGGCACCTCGGGCACGAACTTGCGCAGCGACTCGGTGACCCGGTCCCGCTCGGCGACGACCAGGGCGCAGCGGCGCTCCATCTCCGTCACCTGGGTCAGCGCGGCGAGCGCCCCGGCCTGGGCTGCCGTGCTGCTGGAGAACGGGGTCGCCACCTTGCGGATGGCGGCGGCCACCACCGGCTGGGCAACCAGCCAGCCCATCCGCAGCCCGGCGAGCCCCCACGCCTTCGACAGCGTGCGCAACACCGCCACGTTGGGCCGGTCCAGGTAGTCGAGACCGTCCGGTACCTTCGCGTCGGTGACGAACTCCCGGTACGCCTCGTCGATCACCACCAGCACGTCGTCCGGCACCGCGTCGAGGAACCGGTCCAACTCGGCCCGGCGCAGCGCCGTACCCGTGGGGTTGTTCGGGTTGCAGACGAAGATCACGCGGGTGCGGTCGGTCACCGCCGCGGCCATCGCCGCCAGGTCGTGCCCGTGCCCGGCGTCGTTGGGCACCCGCACGCTGGTCGCGCCGCTGGTCGCCACGATGATCGGGTACGCCTCGAAGGACCGCCACGAGTAGAGCACCTCGTCGCCCGGCAGGCAGGTGGCCCGCACCAGGTGCTCGGCGAGCGCCACCGACCCGCATCCGGTGGCGATCCGGTCGGCGTCCACCCCGTACCGCTCGGCCAGCGCGTCCCGCAGCGCGACCACGCCCATGTCCGGGTAGCGGTGCGAGGTGGTGATCGCCTCGGTGACCGCCTCGACCACGCCGGGCAACGGCCCGTACGGCACCTCGTTGCTGGCCAGCTTGATGGCCTCCGGCAGGCCCAACTCCCGGGCCAGGTCGGCGGGGCTGCGCCCCGGCACGTAGCTGGGCAGCGCGTCCAGGTCGACGCGGGTCAGCCGCAGCGCCGGCTGGTGACGTCCGGAGTCGGTCATGGGGTGTCTCCCGGGGGCTGGTTACTGTCGTTCGAGGGGGCGGTATCGGTGTGGTGGGGGACTTCGACGACCACCGTCTGCGCGCGCCTGTCGTGCAGCGCCTGACGCAGGGGGTGGTCGAAGAGGGGGGAGAGAGCGTCGACCAGTTGCAGCACCAGGCCGAGCCCGGCGCAGTACCAGAGCAGAGTCGGCAGGCCCATCGTGCTCCACCGGCTCAGCGCCCGGCGCACGCCCAGCGGCTGGTCGGCGGCCATCGGCACCGCCCGGATCCGCATCACCCGCTTGCCGACGGTCTGCCCGCCGGAGGCCATGGTCGGCACCTCGTAGGCCAGCCAGAGCGCGGTGGCGATCAGCAGGATCGCCACCAGCAGAGAACTTGCCTGCTCACTGGGGATCGGAAGGCCGTCGGCGGAGGTGTCGCCGCGCGACGCGCGCCGGAAGACCTCCTGCCAGTACGGCGCCCACTCCTGCGCCCAGCGCCAGACGAACCAGCCGTTGACGACCACGTTCAGTGCGAAGAGCAGGCCGAAGTCGATCAGCCGGGCGACGAACCGGCGGCCGTAGCCGGCCAGCCTGAGACCGTGCGGTCGCGGCTCGGGCGGTCGTCCGGGCCAGCCGGGGTGGCCGGCCGACGGCGCCCAGCCGGGAGGGGCACCCGGCGGGGTCCAGCCCGGCGGGCCGCCCTGCGGGCCCCAGCCGGGAGGGCCGGCCTGTGGTCCCCAGCCCGGGCCGTGTCCCGGTTGCGGGCCGTGCCCCGGGGGCGGGCCCTGCTGCGGCGACCAGCCCGGTGCCCCGGTCGCCGAGTCGGGGGTCGTGGACGCCGCGGGCGCGGCCGGGGTGACCGGCGCGGGCGGTGGCTCGGCCGGCGGCGGGCCGTCCGGCGGAGTCGCGTCGACGGAAATGGGCGCACCGAGCCAGCCCTCGCCGTCCCAGTAACGCCGGGTCTCGGTGTCGGCGGGGTCGACGTACCAACCAGGTTGAACGCTCACGCCGTCGCTCCGCTTCGCTTGCTCACGGGGACACCTTAACGACGACTGTTGCCGCGAACTCGGTATGGCGGTGCTGCGGGGCGTACCCCTGCGGGTGTGGGCCGGGTTGCGGCGCGATGCCGCCGGCGGTGGGTGGGGGCCCACCGGCCGGCGGCATCGGGTACGACGAAGGTTGCGTCACGCTCGCAAGTGTTACAGGTTGCCGCGGGCTTCCTGCTCCCGCTCGATCGCCTGGAAGAGCGCCTTGAAGTTGCCCTTGCCGAAGCCCAGCGAGCCGTGCCGCTCGATCAGCTCGAAGAAGACGGTGGGACGGTCCTGCACCGGCTTGGTGAAGATCTGGAGCAGGTAGCCGTCCTCGTCCCGGTCGACCAGGATCTTGCGGGACTTCAGCTCCTCGATCGACACCCGCACCTTGCCGATCCGCTCGCGCAGCTCCGGGTCGTCGTAGTACGAGTCCGGGGTGTCGAGGAAGTCGACACCGGCGGCGCGCATCGCGTCGACGCTGGCCAGGATGTCGTTGGTGGCGACGGCGATGTGCTGCGCGCCGGGGCCCTGGTAGAACTCCAGGTACTCGTCGATCTGGGACTTCTTGCGGGCGATCGCCGGCTCGTTGAGCGGGAACTTCACCTTGCGGGTGCCGTTCGCCACGACCTTGCTCATCAGCGCCGAGTAGTCGGTGGCGATGTCGTCTCCGACGAACTCCGCCATGTTGGAGAAGCCCATCACCCGCTTGTAGAACTCGACCCACTCGTCCATCCGGCCCAGCTCCACGTTGCCGACCACGTGGTCGACGGCCTGGAAGAAGCGCTTCGGCTGGATGCCGGCGTCGATCATCGGCTGCCGGTCCACGATCGGGCCCCGGGCCACGAAGCCGGGCAGGAACGGGCCGGTGTAGCGGGACCTGTCGACAAGCGTGTGCCGGGTGTCGCCGTACGCGGCGATGGCGGCCATCCGGACGGTGCCGTGCTCGTCGGTCACCTCGTGCGGCTCGACGACGCTGGCGGCGCCCTGCGCGATGGCGTGCGCGTACGCGGCGTCCACGTTCGGGACCTCCAGCGCGATGTCGCTGATCCCGTCGCTGTGCCGGGCCACGTGCTCGGCGCCCTCGGCGTCCGGGCGCACCGCGCCGGTGAGCACGAACCGGGCCGAGCCGCTGGTCAGCACGTACTGGGCGTGGTCCCGGTAGCCCTGCTCGGGGCCGCGGTACGCCACGCAGGTCATGCCGAAGGCGGTGGAGTAGTAGTGGGCGGCCTGCTTGGCGTTGCCGACCAGGAAGTGCACGTGGTCGAGGCCCCGGACCGGGAACGGGTCGTGGCTGATGTCGTGGTCGACAGCTCCGACGAGCCGGTCGACGTCGACGTCCTCGGTCGACTGGGGTCGGTCGATCGCCTGGGTCATGGTGGGCTCCCTCGCGTACCGGCCGGCCTTGTGGGCCGCCGTGGTCGGTTCTTGTGGCGAGGATCGCTGCCCCGGCACCGGCTGGGCAACTGTTGGCAGAAATGCTGGTCAGGTTGCGCATTTGGTATGGTGTTCACTCATGAATGGTGAGCAGAATGTACAGCTCGACGCGCTCGACGTGCGCTTGATCGAACTGCTCGCCGAGGAGCCGAGGATCGGGGTGCTGGAGTGCTCCCGGCGGCTCGGGGTGGCCCGGGGCACAGTGCAGGCGAGGCTGGACAAGCTCGTCGAGCGGCGGGTCATCGAGGGCTTCGGCCCCGAGATCGCGCCGGCCGCGATCGGGTTCGGGGTGACCAGCTTCGTGACCCTGGAGATCAGTCAGCGGCACGGCCACGACCCGGTCACCGCTCACCTCGCCGCCATCCCCGAGGTGCTGGAGGCGCACACCATCACCGGCTCCAGCGACCTGCTCTGCCGGATCGTGGCCCGCTCCAACACCGACCTGCAACGGGTCATCGACCAGATCGTCTCGTCCGCCGGCATCACCCGTGCCTCGACGATCATCGCGCTGGCCGAGCAGATCCCCTACCGCACGCTTCCGTTGGTGCGCAGCGCTGTTCGGGCCGAGGGAAGGGCGCTGTAACACCTCCGAGCCCAGAAAGCGCGGCGACACGGCGGCGCGGGCGTACGGAAGATCCGTGATCGTGGCTACGGTGTGCGGGTGGCGAAGGGGAGCGTGCGCGGTGGGCTGCTGCTCGGTCTCGCCGTGGTCGTCGCGCTCGCCGCGACCGGCGTGTGGAACCCGTTCCCCGGCCTGTGGGACTGGGTGGACCGCAGTGATCCCATCTCCGAGCCCGACGTGGTCTGGCAGCAACGGATCGGCGGCACCCCGCGCAGCGTGACCATCGCCGGCGACGCCGTCGTGGTCGAGCAGCGCACCCGGGTCGAGGCTCGCAGCCTGGCCACCGGCACCCAGCTCTGGGAGCGCAAGGCGGACTGGGCGGCGGTCGCCGGCGGCGACCGCGACCCGGTGGTGGCGGTGGGCAAGCTCCTGGTCAAGGGGTACGAGCTGCTCGACCCGACGACCGGGGTGACCCGGCGACGCGACGATGACGCGGTAGCTGTCTGGACGTATCGCAACCTGCTCCTCGACGCCCGGTGCACGGACGCCACCGACTGCACCCTGAGCGCCTGGGACCCGCGTGGCACCGCGCCGCTCTGGACGGCCTTCCTGCCCGGGGTGCACAGCGGCCTGCTCGCCGACAACCCGGGTCTGCGCGGCACCCGCCGGCTCACCGCCACCCGGATCGACGACGGCGTGGCCGGGGCGGAGGCCGCGCCACCGCTGCTCGGCTTCCCGGTCGACGGTCGGGTCCACGTGGTCGACACCGCCACCGGCCGGGTGTTGCAGAACGTCGAGCCCGGCCGGGAGGAGCGGCTCTCCGTGGTGGGTGGTCGGCTGCTGCGAATCAACGCCCGCTCCCAGGACGGCACCTGTTACTTCGCCATCTCCGCCCGGGACTCGGCGACCGGGCAGGAGGCATGGCAGCGGGCCGGCATCAACCTGCGTACCGCCGACTCCGCCGGCTGCGTGCAACGCGAGGACCCGCAGGGTGCGCGGAACGTGCTGATCGGCGTCGCCCCGGACGGCCGCGAGACGGTCATCGACGGGTACGACGGACGGCTGCTCTGGGTCGGCGAGCCGGGCACCAAGCTGATCGCTGTGGACGACCGTTACGCGGTGTTCCGGGCTGCCGACAAACGCTCGGTCATCGCCCGTGAGCTGGGCACCGAGAAGGTGCTCTGGACACGACAGGCCAGCGGCAAGGCCGGGGCGGCGCTCACCCCGTACGCGGCCGTGGTGGCCGACGAGAAGCCGTCCCGGCTGGCGGCACTGGACCCGCGCACCGGCCGGGAGCTGGCCGCCCTGCGTACCTCGGCGAACGCCCTCGCCGTCGGCTCGCAGGGCATGATCATCGGCGAGGGGCGGGAGATCGGGTACGTCCGCTTCGGCGCGTCCGGAAGCTCGCCCACCCGACCGCCCGGCGACGGTGGGAATCCCGGGCCGGGCGGCCCCGGCCCCGGCGGGCCGAACAACGGCGACTGCGGGCCGAAGGGCGAACTCTGCCCCGACCCGGGCGGCGGCAAGGACGGCTGAGCCGGCGGTTCGCCTCATGATCCGGAGGACGGCCGGGCCCGGCACACCTGGTGGATGAGAGCGGCGTCCCAGGACCCGCCCGGCGGGTGGGAGTGATCGACCGGTCTGCCCTAGGCTTGCCGCTCATGAGCAGTGCCGCCGCATTCTCGTACGCCCCTCTGCTGCCGACCGGCCCGGACCAGACGGACTATCGCCTGGTCACCGACGAGGGCGTGGACGTCGTACACGGCCCGGGAGGCCGCCGGTTCCTCACCGTGGAGCCGGCCGCGCTCACCGCGCTGACCGCCGAGGCGATGCACGACATCGCGCACTTCCTGCGCCCCGCGCACCTGGCGCAGCTCCGGGCGATCATCGACGATCCGGCCGCCTCGCCGAACGACCGGTTCGTCGCGCTGGATCTGCTGCGCAACGCCAACATCGCCGCCGGCGGTGTCCTGCCCATGTGCCAGGACACCGGCACCGCCATCGTGATGGGCAAACGCGGCCGGCACGTGCTGACCGACGGTGCCGACGCGGAGGCCATCTCCCGGGGCGTCTACCAGGCGTACACCAAGCTCAACCTGCGCTACTCCCAGCTCGCCCCGCTGACCATGTGGGACGAACGGAACACCGGCAGCAACCTGCCCGCCCAGGTGGACCTGTACGCCGAGGACCCGGACGGGCACCCCGACGCGTACAAGTTCCTCTTCATGGCCAAGGGCGGTGGCTCGGCCAACAAGTCGTACCTCTACCAGGAGACGAAGGCGCTGCTCAACCCAACGCGGATGATGCAGTTCCTGGAGGAGAAGCTGCGGCTGATCGGCACCGCCGCCTGCCCGCCGTACCACCTGGCCATCGTCATCGGCGGCACCTCCGCCGAGTACGCGTTGAAGACCGCGAAGTACGCCAGCGCCAAGTACCTCGACGCGCTGCCGACCGCGGGTTCGATGAGCGCGCACGGCTTCCGCGACCTGGAGCTGGAGGCGGAGGTGCTGGAGCTGACCCGCAACTTCGGCATCGGCGCGCAGTTCGGTGGGCGGTACTTCTGCCACGACGTACGGGTGGTCCGGTTGCCCCGGCACGGCGCGTCCTGCCCGGTGGCGATCGCCGTCTCCTGCTCGGCGGACCGCCAGGCCGTCGCCAAGATCACCCCGTCGGGCGTGTGGCTGGAGCGCCTCGAAACCGACCCGGCGCGGTTCCTGCCCGACGTCACCGACAATTCGCTCGACGCCGAGCTGGTGGTCCGGGTCGACCTGAACCGGCCGATGGACGAGATCCGCGCCGAGCTGTCGAAGTACCCGGTGAAGACGCGCCTCTCGCTCTCCGGGCCGCTCGTGGTCGCCCGGGACATCGCCCACGCCAAGATCGCCGAGCGGTTGGACGCCGGTGAGCCGATGCCGCAGTACCTGCGGGACCACGCGGTCTACTACGCCGGCCCGGCGAAGACCCCCGAGGGGTACGCGTCCGGCTCGTTCGGCCCGACCACCGCCGGCCGGATGGACGCCTACGTGGAGAAGTTCCAGGCCGCCGGCGGCTCCCAGGTGATGCTGGCCAAGGGCAACCGGTCGGGTCAGGTCACCCGCTCCTGCCAGCAGCACGGCGGCTTCTACCTCGGCTCGATCGGCGGCCCCGCGGCCCGCCTCGCCCAGGACTGCATCAAGCACGTCGAGGTGCTCGAATACGCGGAGCTGGGCATGGAGGCGGTCTGGAAGATCGAGGTGGAGGACTTCCCCGCCTTCATCGTGGTCGACGACAAGGGCAACGACTTCTTCGCCGAGGTCACCAAGCCGGTGCTCACCGTCGGCCGCCGCTGACGCGACAGGTACGCGAACGGGCGTCGGGCGAACTCGCCCGACGCCCGTCCTGTCGTCCGTGCTCTGCCGACATCGGTACGCCCGCCCCGCTGGGGTGGGACGGGCGCACCGCCCCCGTCGGATGCCGTCACCGACAACCCGGAATGAGTGTGCTGCGCACCGCTGTCGATCCGCTCTCAGATCACTATCGCCTGACCGAGGCGATCTGTTACCACCGGACTACTCTGCTGGAAGTTGCACCATTGAAGCGGGAGAGCAGATGCGGTTCGGGATCCTGGGGCCCCTGCGGGTGGGCGGTGGCGAGTCCACTGTCACCGCCGGGCGCGACCGGATCGTGCTCGCCATGCTGTTGCTGCGGGCCGGCCGGCTGGTGCCCGTCGAGGAGTTGGTCGACGCGGTCTGGGAGGACCGCCCGCCGGCCACCGCCCGGGCCCAGCTACAGACCTGCGTGTCGCGGTTGCGCCGCCGGTTCACCGAGCTGGGACTGGCACCGGACCTCATCGTCACCGACCCGGCCGGGTACGGCGTGCGTACCGGAACAACCGACCTGGACGCCGAGGTCTTCACCCGGGGCGTGGAGGCGGCCCGAGCCGCCGCCACGGCCGGTCGCCTCGTCGACGCCCGTGCCGAATTCCGCGCTGCCCTGGCGTTGTGGCGCGGGCCGGCGCTCGGCGGGATCCCGAGCCGGAGCGTCCGCCGTCGTGCCCAGGCACTCGACGAGCAGCGCCTCACCGCCCTGGAGGAGTGCGTCGACGTCGAGCTGCGCATCGGGCAGGCTGCGGAGCTCATCGAGGAGTTGGCGGAGAGCGTCGACCGGCACCCGTTGCGGGAGCGGCTGCGCGGCCAACTGATGCTGGCGCTGTCCGCTGTCGGGCGGCAGGCCGACGCGCTCGCCGTCTACCGGGAGGGCCGGCGGTTCTACGCCGACGAGTTGGGCATCGAGCCGGGCGTCGAGTTGCAGGAGCTGCACCAGCGGGTGCTCGCCGGTGACCTGGCCATGGCCGGCCGACCGGCCGGACCCGCCGGAGCGGTCCGCTCGCTGCCTCGAGCGATCGGGGACTTCGTCGGTCGGCAGGAGACCGTGGCCCGCCTGGTCAAGGAGATCGAGGAGGACGGCACCCGCATCCAGGTGGTCGACGGGATGCCGGGAAGCGGCAAGACCACGCTTGCCGTACACGTCGCCAGCGCGCTCGCCGACCGCTATCCCGACGCCCAGCTCTTCATCGACCTGCACGGGCACAGCGAACGTCGGCCGTTGACACCCGCGACCGCTGTGGCGGCCCTGCTCCGTCAGCTCGGTGTGCCGGCCGAACGGGTGCCGGAAAACCTGGACGACCGGCTGGCGCTCTGGCGAATCGAGCTGGCCGGCCGGCGGGCTCTGGTGGTGCTGGACAACGCGGCCAGCGCCGACCAGGTGGCGCCCCTGCTGCCCAACGGCTCGCACTGCCTGGTGCTCATCACCAGTCGTCGTCGGCTGGTCGGGCTCGACGAGGGCCGGCCGTCGTCGCTGCCGGTCCTCGACGCCGACGAGGCGATCGAACTGCTCGGTCGGGTGGCCGGCATGGAGCGGATCGCCGCCGAACCGGAAGCCGCGGCCGAGGTGGCGCGCCGCTGCGGCCACCTACCCCTCGCCATCCGTCTGGCCGGCGCGCGGCTGGCACACCGGCCTCGCTGGCAGGTCGCCGACCTCGCCGAGCGGCTGGTCGCCGGGGCGGGCCCGCTGGCCGAGCTGACCGCGGGGCAACGTTCGGTCGGGCAGGCGTTCGCCCTGTCGTACGCGCAGATCTCACCGTCGGCGCAGCGGCTGTTCCCGCTGCTCGGCCTGTACCCGAGCGGACGCCTGGACAGTCGGGTGGCCGCGGCCCTCGCCGGGCTGCCCCTGACCGACACCCAGGAACTGTTGGACGAGCTGGTCGACGTCCACCTGGTGGAGGAGGTGCAGCCCGGTCGGTACCGGTTACACGATCTACTCCGGGAGTACGCCCGGCTGCTGCTCGCCGCGCCGGAACGGCAGCCGGAGCGCCGCGCCGCCCTGGAGCGGCTGCTGGACCATCACCTGTCCGTCACGTTGGCGATCGCCCGGATGCTCGAGGCGGCGGGCAGTCGCCGCAGCATCCCCGCGCACACGCCCGGCCGACCCGATCTGCTGGCCGCCCCGGTGTTCGAGGGGCGGGCGTGGTTCGAGGAGAACCACGCCGGTCTCACCGCCCTGGTCCGGGTGGCCGAGGAGGAGGACTTTCCGGTTCAGTGCTGGCAGTTGGCCCGGGCCTGCTGGCGGCTCAACTTCGACGGTGGGCACCTCGATGAGCTGATCGAGACCCACACGATCGGGCTTCGTGTCGCCGAGCGGCTGGGCGACGAGGCGGCCATCGCCACCATGTTGAACTACGTCTCCTCGGCGTACTTCCGACTGGCCCGGCTTCCGGAGGCGATCAGAGCGATGGAGGTGGCGCTCAGTCTGCGCCGCCGCATCGGGCTACGCGGCGATCTGCTCACCACACTCTGGAACCTGGGCGTCTCGTACGCCGCGAACGGCGACCTGCGGCAGGCTGAGGTGAAGTTCGACGAGGCGTTCGGCCTGATCCGGGGTCCGGAGGACGCAGACGCGCTGACCAATCTGTTGAACAACCGGTCCTACACGTTGATCGGCTGGGGTCGGTACGACGAGGCGTTGCGCCTGGCCCGGCTGCACCTCCTGCTGGCCCGGCAGACAAAGGACCTCCGGCAGACCAACAACGCGATGGGGCACCTCGCCATGGTCCGGCACCGGATGGGTGACCTGGGCCCGGCCCGCCGTCTGCTGCGGTCGGCGCTGTACCTCAAACGGCTGGGTGGAAATCGGTTCGGCGAGGGCGAGGTGCTCAACGAGATCGCCGTGATGGAACGCGTCGCCGGACAGCCGGATCGTGCCGCAGCCCTGCACCGGGAAGCGCTGGTGGCGATGGTGGACGCCGGCGACCGGATCGGACAGTGTGCCTCCCGGAATCTGCTGGCCCGGGCGATGCTGGAGCAGGGTGACGCCGTTAGCGCGCTCGACCTGCACCGTCGGGTGCTCGCCGCCGCCATCCGGCTCGGCGCCCGCTACGAGAAGGCCCGGGCGTTGGAGGGCATCGCCCGCTGCGTACGGGCCACCGATCCGGCGGCGGCCCGCGCGCACCTGGAGCAGGCGCTGGCGCTGTTCCGGCAGATCGAGTCGCCGGACCAGCACGAGGTGGAACGGCTGCTCACCGAGTTGGGCTGACGGATCATCTGCGAGTCGGCCACGGGCGCGGCAGGATGGTACGCGTGACGACTCCAGAGGCGACCGGTTACCGCATCGAACGCGACTCGATGGGCGAGGTGGAGGTGCCCGCCGAGGCGCTGTGGCGGGCGCAGACCCAGCGTGCGGTGCAGAATTTCCCGATTTCCGGCCGGGGCCTCGAACCGGCCCAGATCAAGGCCCTCGCGCAGATCAAGGGCGCGGCTGCCGAGGTCAACGGCGAGCTGGGCGTGATCGACGCCAACGTGGCCGCCGCCATCGCCGCCGCCGCCGCGCACGTGGCCGACGGTGGTTACGACGACCAGTTCCCGGTGGACGTGTTCCAGACCGGCTCGGGCACCTCGTCGAACATGAACACCAACGAGGTGATCGCGACACTGGCGAGCCGTGAGCTGGGCTCGCCGGTGCACCCGAACGACCACGTCAACGCCTCCCAGTCGAGCAACGACGTCTTCCCGTCCTCGATCCATCTGGCGGCCACCCAGTTCATCGTCGAAGACCTGCTGCCGTCGCTGGCGCACCTGGCGTCGGCATTGGAGGCCAAGGCCACCGAGTTCGAGACGGTGGTCAAGGCCGGGCGTACCCACCTGATGGACGCCACCCCGGTCACCCTCGGCCAGGAGTTCGGCGGGTACGCCGCCCAGGTCCGATACGGGATCGAACGGCTGGAGGGCGCGCTGCCCCGACTGGCTGAGCTGCCGCTGGGCGGCACCGCCGTCGGCACCGGAATCAACACCCCGCTCGGCTTCGCCGCCGCCGTGATCGACAAGCTGTGTGAATCGACCGGGTTGCCGCTGAGCGAGGCGCGTAACCACTTCGAGGCGCAGGGCGCGCGGGACGCGCTGGTGGAGACCTCGGGGCAGCTGCGGACCGTGGCGATCGGCCTCTACAAGATCGCCAACGACATCCGCTGGATGGGTTCCGGCCCTCGCGCCGGTCTGCGCGAACTGCGCATCCCGGACCTCCAGCCCGGCTCGTCGATCATGCCGGGCAAGGTCAACCCGGTGGTCGCCGAGGCGATGCGGCAGGTCTGCGCCCAGGTGATCGGCAACGACGCGACCGTCGGGTTCGCCGGTTCACAGGGCGACTTCGAGCTGAACGTGATGCTCCCGGTGATGGGCCGCAACCTGCTGGAGTCGATCCGGCTGCTCTCCGCGGTGAGCCGGCTCTTCGCCGACCGGCTGGTGGTCGGCCTGGTCGCGGACGCCGAGGTCTGTCTGGCGTACGCCGAGGGCTCACCGTCGATCGTCACCCCACTCAACCGCTACCTGGGGTACGACGAGGCCGCGTCGATCGCCAAGGAGGCGCTGGCCAAGCAGACCTCGATCCGCGAGGTGGTCATCTCCCGGGGCCACGTCGACTCCGGCAAGCTCACCGAGACTCAGCTCGACGAGACGTTGGACCTGCTGCGGATGACCCACCCCTGACCCGACTCGCCCCGACCTGCTCGGCGCCGACCGGCCTCGTCCTGCTGCGGTCTTCCCTGGTCAGGGTAGGTGTCGTGGTCTCGCCCAGCCGAGGAAGCGGGTGAAGAGCGCGGCGGGGTCCGGGCCGTCGTGCGGGTTGAGTCGGTACAGGTCGGCAGCGGCCTCGTGCAGTACCGCGCACAGATAGACGCTCAACCCGATCCGGTCGTGCGCGTACTCCTGGCACAGTGTGAGTCGGGCGACCGGGCAGGGCCAGGGCGCGGCGCAGACCCGGCAGAGCCAGAGCGGGCGCAGCGGCAGGTGCTGTCGACGTGGCGTCGTCGCGCGGTTGTCCGGGGCGATCCGGGACATGCTGAGGCCTTCCGTGAGAGGCCGGGCCGGGCCGGGCCGGGCCGGGCTGGGCCGGGCTGGGCCGGGCTGGGCCGGGCTGGGCTGCGCTGGGCCGGGCTGCGCCAGGCTGGGCTGCGTCGATCTTGCAGTTGTGGTTGCTGACATGGGTGCGATGTCCCTTGTGTCGGCGCAGAAAGTGCAAGATCGCGGAGTGAAGACGGCCTGGTTTCGGCGATCATGGATTTGTGGTGCCCGGCTTGGCATCTTTCGGGCGTTCTGTTGCCCACCACGACTCCATGATCGGCGGGGCGGCGCGCGGGAGCTCGCGGGGATGGGCGATTTGTGTGGTGCCGGCAGATCCCGGCGAGGGCTGAGAGTGGTGGGGCGCCGCGCTTCACAGTCTGGTGATCAGGCGACTACGGTCGGAAGGGTTTGGCCGCGTCGTCATAGTCGCCCTGTTCTGGGTGGCACTGCCGCTGGCGGCCGGCTGGAGATGATCGTCGGCGGGGTGGAGGGCGGGCACGGCATGGCCGATGGACAGATGACGGCGGCGGCGTTCCTGATCGCTGAGCTACGGCGGGCACGGGCTCGGCGCGGCTGGAGTCAGGACGAGCTGGCCAAGGCGGTCAACTACTCGGCGTCGATGGTCAGCGCCGTCGAGCTGGGTCAGCAGCCGCCCACCGCCAAGTACCTGGAACTCGTCGACCGCGCCCTGGACACCGGCGGCCTCTTCGGTCGGATGTCCACCGAACTGGTCAGCCTGGACAAGGCCCAGGTCTGGCTGCGCGGCTGGCGTGCGATTCTCGCTGAGGCGCGGGCGCTGCGATGGTTCGACCCGTTACACGTCCCCGGGCTGCTGCAAACCGAAGGCTATGCCCGTGCCATCTTCGAGTCGGACCGACTGCTCGACACCGATGAGGTCGAGCGTCGGCTGACGGACCGGATGGACAGCCAGCGGGTCCTCTACGGGGATCGCCCGCCGCACGTAGTCGCGGTCCTTGACGAGTCGGTGCTGAGGCGACGCGTCGGCGGCCGGAAGGTCATGTGCGAGCAGTCTCTGCACCTGGCGCGCTTGGCGACCGAGCATCCGCGGGTCCAGCTCCATGTGGTGCCTCGCTCGGCCGAGGAGTATCCCGGCTTGAACGGGCCATTCATTCTCGCCACCGTGGCCGACCATAGCGATCTCGCCTACCTTGGTGGCCAGATCGGCGGTCAGGAACTCGATCGGCCTGCGGATCTGTTACGTCTACAACGGACCTGGGAAGCTACCCTCGGGCAGGCGTTGCCACCGCAGGAGTCGATCGAGTTGCTGAGGGAAGTGGCAGAGTCGTGGAGTTGACCCGTGCCCGGTGGCGTAAAAGCAGTCGGAGTGGTTCCAACGATCAGTGCGTCGAGGTGGCGACGAATCTTGGCGAGGTCGTCGGGGTGCGAGACAGCAAGGACTCGGACGGGCCCGTGCTCGTTGTCGACGCGTACTCCTGGCGGCTCTTCGTGGTCGCGCCCCCGCGCTGACGCGACCGCCTCGCCCGCGACGGCGGTCGGGGTTCCGCGCACCTGGCCCGGATAACAGCTCGACGGGGTCTTGAGCAGGACGGATGATCCGGGCTATGGGTGACGATGGCGCGGGTGTGCCGGCGGGGACCGAGCGGCTGCGGTTGCGGCGGCTGACCATGGCCGACGTGGACGCGCTGGTCGAGTTGGACAGCGACCCCGAGGTGATGCGTTTCCTCAACGGTGGCGTGGCGACTCCGCCGGCCACAGTGCGCGACGAGCAGTTGCCGAGGCTGCTGGCCCAGTACGACAGGCATCCCGGGCTGGGTCGGTGGGCGGCGCATGATCGGGAGTCCGGCGAGTTCCTGGGCTGGTTCGCGTTGGACCCGTCGGCGGACGGGACGGAGGCCGAGTTGGGCTACCGGCTGCGCCGCTCGACGTGGGGGCGAGGGTTGGCCACCGAGGGATCGCGTTCGCTGGTCCGGTACGCCTTCGACATCGTCGGGGTGCGTCGGGTCTGGGCCGAGACGATGACGGTCAACGAGCGCTCCCAGCGGGTGATGGTGAAGGCCGGGCTGCACCACGTGCGGACCTTCCACCTCCAGTGGGACCACCCGATTCCGGGCACCGAGCAGGGCGAGGTGGAGTACGAGGTGCGGGCCGAGGAGTGGGCGATCGTCGGTCAGGACTGGCCGGCGGCCCGGCGGGCGCGGTAGGCGGTCACCGCCGCGCGGTTGCCGCAGCCGGCCTCGCAGAACCGTCGGGACCGGTTGCGGGACAGGTCGACGACCACGTTGTCGCAGTCCGGGTATTCGCAGATCCGCAGCCGGCTCAGCTCGCCGGTGCGGACCAGGTCGGCCATCGCCATGGCGGCCTCGACAGCGATCCGGGTGGCCAGCGGCGCGTCGCGGGGCACGGCGTGCAGGTGGTACGGCTCGTCGTCGTGCTCGATGAGCTGGGGCAGCGCCTTGTGTTCCAGCAGCAGGCCGTTGACCACCGCGACGATCTCGGGTGGCTCGGCGTACCAGATGCGGCGCAGTTGGGGGCGAAGCTCCCGGACGGCGTGCAGCTCGGCGTCGGTGTGCTCGTGCCGGCCGCTGTAGGAGTAGCGGACGAAGAACGCGTCCAGCGCCGCGATGTCGGGCAGCAACTCGCCGTCCCGACCTGCGGTGTTGACCAGCGCCGCGGCGGCGATCAGCGAACACTCGGTGTCATGAGCGAATAGCAACTTGACTCCTGTCATGGCTTCCGCCTAGCGTCATCAGCACAAGGATAGTTTGCCCATGACACGGTGCCCATTGCGAGGAGCGCGACATGCACTCACGACCTGCTGCCGGCGTCGGGTTGGCGCTGCTCTCCGCAGTCACCTTCGCCACCTCCGGCACCTTCGCGCGATCGCTCATCGAGGCCGGCTGGTCAGCCGAGTCCGCGGTGATCGCCCGCGTCGGCGTGGCCGCCCTGGTGCTGGCGATCCCCGCCCTGCTGTCACTGCGGGGCAAATGGCACGTGCTGCGTAGCAACGCCACGGCCATCGGGCTGTTCGGGCTCCTCGGGGTGGCGCTGGCCCAGGTCTGCTTCTTCAACGCCGTGCGCTACCTGCCGGTCGGTGTCGCGCTGCTGCTGGAATACCTGGGCATCATCCTCGTCGTGGTCTGGATGTGGCTGCGGCACGGGCAGCCGCCCCGCCGGCTCACCGTCGCCGGGTCGGTGGCCGCGTTGGCCGGGCTGGCGTTCGTGCTCGACCTCGCCGGCACCGCCGACTTCCACCCGGTGGGCGTGGTCTGGGGGTTGGGCGCGGCGTTCGGCCTGGCCGGATATTTCGTGCTCGCCGGTCGGGTCGACCCCCGACTGCCCTCGGTCGCCATGGCCAGCGGTGGAATGGCCGTCGGCGCCGCAGTGCTGCTCCTCATCGGGCTGACCGGCCTGCTGCCGCTGCACGCCACCTTCGGCGAGGTCACCTTCGCCGGGCAGCCCACCAGCTGGTTAGTGCCCATCGCCGGGCTGTCGCTGGTGGCCGCCGTCATCGCGTATCTCGCTGGCATCGCCGGCACCCGGATCCTCGGACCCCGCCTGTCGTCGTTCGTCGGGCTGACCGAAGTGCTCTTCGCGGTGCTGATCGCCTGGCTGTTCCTGAACGAGCTGCCCACCGGCTGGCAGTTGTTCGGCGGTGCGCTGATCGTCGCCGGCGTCGCCCTGGTACGCCTCGACGAACTGCGCGGGTCGCCCTCGACGCCCGCGCCGGTCACGCCCGAGCCCGAGTTGGCGCTCGACGGTCGGTGAGGTTCGGCGGTCGTTGTGCCCCCGATGGTCGGCGACTTCGACGGTCGGTGAGGTTCGGCGGTCGGTGAGAGAGTGGGTGTCGTGCTGACCACTGTGGTGTTCGACGCTGACGAAACGCTGTTGGACCTGCGTCCAGCGGTCACGGGCGGGCTGGTGGCGGTGCTCGACGAGATGCGGCGACGCACATCTGCGGCGGCCGGGGTGACGCTCGCCGAACTGGAGTCGGACTGGGGCGTGGTCTTCGGCGAGCTGAAGGCCGCCCCGGTGGTGGAGATCCGGCGCGCCGCACTGGCCCGGTCGCTGGCCCGCGCCGCGCTGGTCGACCACCTGGACGAGATCGCGGACATCTTCTTCGCCCAGCGCTTCGCTCTCACCCGACCGTTTCCGGACGTAGCACCGGCGCTGGCCACGCTTCGCAGCCGGTACACGCTGGGCTTCGCCACCAATGGCAACAGCCGCGCCGAACGGTGCGGGCTCGCCGGCGGGTTCACCTTCGAGCTGTACGCGCACGAGAACGGCCTGCCCAAGAAGCCTGCCCCGGAGTTCTACGCCGCTGTGGTCACGGCGGCCGGGGTGCCAGCCGAGCAGATCGTGTACGTCGGCGACTCGTGGGAGCACGACGTGGTGGCGCCCCAGCGGGCCGGCCTGCGGTCGGTGTGGCTGAACCGGCTCGGCCTGCCACGCCCCCTCGGCTGCCCGCCCGACGCCGAGGTTTCCAGCTTGGCCGAGCTGCCGGCCGCGCTGGCGAATCTGGGTGTCGACGCGGTAGGTGTGTGAGTCGACGCGACCGGTGCGTGTGTCTGTGCTGTCGGTGTCGGGCCGCCCTGTTTCTGCGCGGCCCGTCTCCGTGTGGCCTGTGTGTGAGCGGCCGAGGGGCGGCTCGAACTGGCGGGATTCACTGCCATAACGGGCGCTCAGCTGGCGTAATCCGGATCGTTGTTGTGTGATGGCTGCCACGTCCCTCAACGAGAGGATCCGATGTGGTGAGCAAGCGCTTCACCGCCCGCACTGTCGCGACCGCGGCTGTGCTGGCACTCACGGCTACGGGGTTGGGTGTGCCGGCGAACGCCGCGCCGAGCGACTCCCGCACCTTCACGGTCGTCGCCGAGGATGGCGTCGCCACCGACACGGCCGTCGCCGCGATCCGGGCAGCTGGCGGCACTGTGGTGTCCCGGTCCGACGAGGTCGGCATGTTCCAGGTCAGCAGCGACCGGGCCGACTTCGCGGCCAGGGCGACCGCCGCGCCGACGCTGATCGGCGCCGCCGAGCAGAAGGCCATCGGCCGCAAGCCGAAGCTGGACCGGGTTGAGCAGGAGCACCTCCTGGCCGCTGCCGGTGCTCGTGCCGGTGCTGCCGGTGCTGCCAAGAAGGGCGCCAAGCTCGACCCGCTCGACGACAAGCTGTGGGGCCTGGAGATGATCCGGGCCGACAAGGCCCGCAAGATCGAACCGGGTGACCGTCGGGTGACCGTCGGCGTACTGGACACTGGCGTCGACGCCAGCAACCCGGACATCGCGCCGAACTTCAACTGGTCGCTGTCGCGCAACTTCGCCCCCGACCTGACCGACGTGGACGGCCCCTGCGAGGTGCAGAGCTGCCTCGACCCCGTCGGCACCGACGACGGCGGGCACGGCACCCACGTGGCCGGCACCATCGGCGCCGCGGCCAACGGCTTCGGCCTCTCCGGCGTCGCCCCGAACGTCTCGCTGGTCGAGCTCAAGGGTGGCCAGGACTCCGGCTACTTCTTCCTCGACCCGGTCGTCAACGCCCTGGTCTACGCCGGCCGGTCCGGGATCGACGTGGTCAACATGTCGTTCTACGTCGACCCGTGGCTGTACAACTGCACTGCCAACCCGGCCGACTCGCCCGAGGACCAGGCCGAGCAGCGGGCCATCATCAAGGCGATGAAGCGCGCGCTGATCTTCGCGCACAACAAGGGCGTCACCCTCGTCGGTGCGCTCGGCAACAACAACGAGGACCTGGGCGCCCCGCGCACCGACGTCACGAGCCCCGACTACGGCGCCGACCCGTACCCCCGACCGATCGACAACGAGAGCTGCTGGGACCTGCCCACGGAGGGCCCGCACGTGATCGGTGTGTCGTCGGTTGGCCCGTCCGGCAAGAAGTCGGACTTCTCCAACTACGGCACCGAGCAGATCTCGGTCGCCGCGCCGGGAGGTTGGTTCCGGGACGGCTTCGGCACCGACACCTACCGTACCGACGCCAACATGATCCTCTCCTCGTACCCGAAGCACGTGCTTCAGGAGGAGGAATCGGTCGACGCCGACGGCAACATCGTCGCCGGCTTCGAGAATTCTGTCTTCAAGCAGTGCAAGGCCAACGGTGAGTGCGGCTACTACACGTACCTTCAGGGCACCTCGATGGCGTCCCCGCACGCCGCTGGTGTCGCCGCGCTGATCGTCAGCCGGTACGGCAAGGCGCAGGGTCGGACTGGCTTCGGGATGTCGCCGGACCAGGTCGAGCAGCACCTCTACCGCACGGCCGCCGAGCACGCGTGCCCGGAGCCGCGCCTCCAGCAGTACCGCAACGAGGGCCGGGACGAGACCTACGACGCGTACTGCGCCGGTGGGGTCAACTTCAACGGCTTCTACGGCTACGGGATCGTCGACGCCTACGCGGCGGTGAAGACCCCGCTCAAGCCGAACGCCGGCCCGTAGCGCACATCGCACTACGAAGGTGGCCCAACCGCCACCGCCTTCGGGGTCCGGTCGACACATCGTCGACCGGGCCCTGCGGCCGTCCGGGCACGTTGTCCCCGGCCGCCGCCGCCCGGCACCCATCATGATCGACTCGGTTTCCCGGAAGGCGTGGTGTTGGTGCCTGAAGGATGGCGCGGTTTCCAGGAATCCGAAGTGATCCTGGTCATCTGGACGAACCCTGTCGCCAGCCGCGGCTGACCAGCGCATCGCGTACCTCACGAAGCACCGCCGGGAACTCGCCGTGCAGCCGCCGGCTGGTCACGTGCAGGACCAGCCAACCCGCGCCGACCAGCTGGTTCAGCCGGCGGCGGTCGCGGTGCAGCTGCTCCACGTCGGAGTGCCACTCGCCGTCGTACTCCACCGCCACCCGATATTGCGGCCAGGCCAGGTCGGGGTGCAGAACAACGCCGGTGGGCAGGCGTACCGGATGTTGAACGGCTGGGCGCGGCAGCCCACCCAGCACCAACCGCACGCGTAGGTGTGACTCCGGCGGGGACTCGGCGCCGCCGTGGGCCAGGTCGAACACCCAACGTGCTCGTCGCGCGCCCGGCCGGTCAGCATTGCGGGCAGCCATGGCGGCCAGGGTGTCGCGATCGGCCAGCCCCTGCCCGAGCAGCGAATCGACGATGGCGACCGCCCGGACCGGATCGAGCCAGACAGCTGTCTCCCAGGCGGCCCGGCCGGGGTCTGACCGGGGGACCGGGAGGTCCCGCTCGCTGGACCCGAGCGGTCTGGTCGCCGCCCACCCATCGCCCTGGCCGGCCGCGACCATGCCCCCTGCTCCGACGGACACGATGGCCGGGCGGGACAGGTGCCGTGCTGGGCGTGGTGACATTCCGCCGGCAGGTGGGCGGCTCGCGTCTGGTGGTCGTCTTGTGCCTGCCGGTCGTCGTGTGGTTGGCGCGGCCAGCTCAGGGTTCTTACTCGATTTCAGCGGGATGACGGCGTTGACGTGCACGCGGAGGCCGCGCTGTGGGCCGATCCGCAGCGGTCGGGGCACGAGGACGTGCACATCGTCGGTGAAGCTCGCGGCGTGTTGGACGCCGTGCAGGTAGGCCGCGGACGGGCCGCCGACCACCACTCCGGGCGGTAGTCGGAGGAGAGCGGCGCGACACGCGAGGGCGTGGTCCCGGTCCAGTCGCGAGTCGGCGTAGATGTCGTGGCGCAACCGCACCCAGGCGGAGTTGCGCAACTGATGTTCGGTGAGCAGGCCTTCCCGGACAGCGTCGGAGCCGCGGAAGACCTGCCAGGCCAGGGCATCGGGGCGGTGCGGACGTGGTGGCATGCCGAGCAGCCTGCCGACCGCGCACCGGGCACCGAAACCCCTGTGGACAACCCGGCCTGCGGGTGCCGCCGGACCTGTGGACAACCACGAATCCGCCTGTCGATCGTGCTATGGCAACCGGCCGGATCAGGCCTTCGGGCCGCCGACGGGCGGTGATCCACTCGCGTTTTCGGAAGTCGGGCGGTCACCGGGCTTGGGATGCCGCGACTTCCGTGATCCCGAGTTGACCAAGGCGCGGGGTCAGCTGAGGGCGGTGGTGATTGCTCGGGCGGCGGCCAGCACCTGGGGGCCGAGCGTGTCGACGTCCAGTGGGGCGAGCGCGACCACGCCGACGCTGGCCTCCAGCCCGGGTACGCCGAGCACCGGTGCGGCCACCCCGTACGCCCCGGCCTGCAACTCTCCGCTGCTACTCACCGGCTCAGCCACCCCGGCACGGCCGGCCAGGATCGCCCGGCCGGCCGCTCCCCGGTCCAGTGGATGCCGTGCCCCGGTCCGGTACGCGACGTGGAACGACGTCCAGCTCGGCTCGACCACGGCCAGGGCAACGCCCTCTCCACCTTCGACGACGGTCAGATGTGCTGTCGCGCCGGCCTGCTCGGCGAGGCGGCGTAGCGCGGGCAGCGCACCCTCGGCGAGCAGCGGCTGGGCCCGCCGGGCCAGGTGCAGCAACCCGGCACCGAGGCGCAGTCGACCTTCTCCGTCGCGGCGCAGCATGCCGTGCCCGGTCAGCGCGCTGACCAGCCGGTAGACGGCGGCCCGGCCAATGCCGAGCCGATTCGCGGCCTCGGTGACGGTCAGACCGCCAGAGGCGTCGGCTACCAGGTGCAGCAGTCGCAAACCCCGGTCCAGCGTCTGCGACGTCTCTCCGCCCCGCCCCGCGACCGCGTCGGCCCGCCCCACGCCAGCCTCGGCCGGCCCGAAGGTCGCGTCGGCCGAGCCGGAGGTCGGCCCGAAGGCCCCGCCGGCCCGCCCGGCGGCACGTTCGATGGCCGGGCCGGTGGGGGCGGTGGGGTTGGCTGGCGGGTCACCGGAGCCACCGGAGCGTGCGGTCGCATCCACGCCTGGCAGCGTACGACCCGGCACCGGCGGACCCGGACAGGCACGGACAGCTACCCTTGTACGGTGACGCTACGCCTGTATGACACCGCCACCCGATCGGTGCGGGACTTCGTCCCGCGGGAAGCCGGCAAGGTGGGGGTCTACCTGTGTGGTCTCACCCTTCAGGCTCCGCCGCACATAGGTCACCTTCGCTCCGGCGTCAACTATGACGTCCTGCGTCGTTGGCTGTTGGCCGCCGGCTACGAGGTCACCTTCATTCGCAATCTGACCGACATCGACGACAAGATCCTGATCAAGGCCGGTGAGCAGGGCCGTCCGTTCTGGTCGATCGCGTACGCCAACGAGTTGCTGCTCGCCGAGTCGTACCGGTCGTTGAACGTGCTGGCGCCCACCTATGAGCCGCGCGCCACCGGGCACATCCCCGAGATGCATGAGCTGATCACGAAGTTGATCGCCGACGGGCACGCGTACACGGCGAGTGACGGCTCCGGCGACGTCTACTTCGACGTGGGGTCCTGGCCGGCGTACGGGTCGCTGTCGGGTCAGTCTCCGGACGCCATGCAGTCGGCCGGGGACGCCCCGGATCGGGGCAAGCGGGATCCGCGCGACTTCGCGCTGTGGAAGGGTGCCAAACCGGACGAGCCGGCCGACGCCTACTGGCCCTCGCCGTGGGGGTTGGGCCGTCCGGGCTGGCACATCGAGTGCTCGGCGATGTGCTGGCGCTATCTCGGTCCGGAGTTCGACATCCACGGCGGCGGCCTGGATCTGACGTTCCCACACCACGAGAACGAGATCGCCCAGTCCCAGGCGGCCGGGTTGCCGTTCGCCCGCTACTGGGTGCACCACGGGCTGTTGAGCATCGGCGGGGCCAAGATGGGCAAGTCCGCCGGCAACGCGCTGGACCTGGCGTACGTGGACTCGCTCGGGGTGCGGCCGGTGGAGCTGCGCTACTACTACGCCGCCGCGCACTACCGGTCGGTGATCGACTACTCGGAGGATTCGCTGCGCGACGCGGCCACCGCGTACCGGCGGATCGAGGGTTTCGTGCAGCGGGCCGCCGAGCGGGTCGGTGCCGGGCAGCTCGGTGAGCTGCCCACCGGCTTCGTCGCGGCGATGGACGACGATCTCAACACGTCCGCCGCGCTGGCCGTGCTGCAACAGCACATTCGGGACGGCAACACCGCGCTGAGCGTCGGTGACGATGTGACCGTCCGCACCACGCTGGCCGTGGTGCGGGCAATGCTGGATATTCTCGGGGTCGACCCCCTCGACCCGGCCTGGACCGGTGGCGTCCGATCGGACGACCTTCGTGCCGTGGTGGACTCCCTGATCGCGCTGGCCCTGGAGCAGCGTGCGCAGGCGCGGGGCCGCAAGGACTGGACCGCCGCGGACGCCGTGCGTGACCAGCTCAAGCTGGCCGGTGTGGTGGTCGAGGACACCCCCCAGGGCCCCCGTTGGACTATTGGAGAGCAGGACTGATGGCCGGCAACTCGCAGCGCCGTGGCCGGCGACTGACGTCGAAGGCAGGCGCCCCCAAGGGCACCGGCGGCAAGAACAAGGACTCGTTGGCCGGGCGGGGTCGCACCCTGCCCGCGGACGAGCGGCCGTGGCACAAGGGCTACTCGGGCACCGAGAAGCTGCCGCAGCGCACCGCCTGGAAGCAGGACAAGGAGCGCCGCGCGGCGGCCGAGGAGGGGCGCGCCCCCAAGATCGGCCAGCCCGGCAGCAAGGACACCACCTGGGGCCGAGGCGGCGGTCGGGGCGTACCGGTCGGGCGGGGTGCCGCCACCGGCGGACGGGGCGGCAAGCCCACCGGCCGGTCCGGTCCCCGGGTCACGCCGGGGCGCAAGTCCAACCCGTCCAGGGACACTCCGGAACTGCTGGTCGGGCGTAACCCGGTGCTGGAGGCGCTGCGCGCCAACGTGCCGGCGACGGCGCTCTACACGGCCCAGGGCATCGACATGGACGACCGGATCAACGAGATCATCCGGACCGCCGCCGACCGGGGCATCGCCAACCTGGAGATCAGCCGCGCCGAGCTGGACCGGATGACCGGCGGGGTGCTGCACCAGGGCGTCGGCCTGCAGGTGCCGCCCTTCGCGTACCAGCCGTTCGAGGACATGGTCGCCGCTGCCCTGGAGCAGCAGGCTCCACTGCTTGTCGCGCTGGACGGTGTCACCGACCCGCGCAACCTGGGCGCCGTGATCCGGTCGGCTGCCGCGTTCGGCGCGCAGGGTGTCTTCGTACCCGAGCGTCGTGCTGCCGGGATCACCGCGACCGCCTGGCGGACCAGTGCCGGCGCGGCCGCGCGGGTGCCCGTGGCGCAGGTGACCAACCTGACCCGGTCGCTGAAGGCGTGCCGCGACGCCGGCTTCATGGTCGTCGGCCTGGACGCCGACGG
The DNA here is from genome assembly GCF_040607155.1 of Micromonospora sp. NPDC005324. NCBI lineage: Bacteria > Bacillati > Actinomycetota > Actinomycetes > Micromonosporales > Micromonosporaceae > Micromonospora > Micromonospora sp. NPDC005324. The sequence continues at coordinate 185,007 of NZ_JBEXGE010000001.1, forward strand.
CGACACCGACCTCTACAACCTGGAGGCCGCCGTCGGTCCGCTGGTGGTGGTGGTCGGCTCCGAGGGGCGCGGTCTTTCCCGCCTGGTCGGGGAGACCTGTGACCTGACCGTCAGCATCCCGATGATCTCCGAGGTCGAGTCGCTGAACGCCAGCGTGGCCGCGGCGGTCGCCCTGGCCGAGGTCGCCCGCCGGCGCTCCGTCGAGCTGTAGCGCACGTCGACGAAGGCCCCCTCCCGCCGAGCGCGGGAGGGGGCCTTCGTGCTCCACAGGGTGAAGAGCCACCTCAGGTACGACGAAGGGGGCGGCCCGCCGAAGCGGACCGCCCCTTTGTCGATACGGCGTTACGTCAGATCCGGCCACCGGTGGAGGCGTGGAAGACGTGGCTGCGACCGGCGACCGGCCTGACGAACACGGTGTCACCCATGTTCGGCATGCTGCGCCGGTCGGTGCGGACGACGAAGCGCTCCGAGTTGCCCCCCAGCGCGGCGTGACCGTAGACGTTGGCGTCCGAGCCGAGGTCCTCGACCAGCTCGACCACGACCGGCATGCCGCCCTCGGTCGGGCTGACCAGCTCGCAGTCCTCCGGGCGGAAGCCCACGGTGACCTTGCCGTCGCCACCCTCGGCGCGGGCCGCCTCGACCTGCTCCCGGGTCAGCGGGATCTGCAGCTCGGCGAACTCGGCGCCCCGCTCGTTCAGCGGAACGGTCTTGATGTTCATGGCGGGAGAGCCCATGAAGCCGGCGACGAACACGTTGGACGGGGTGTCGTAGAGCGCCCGCGGGGTGTCCACCTGCTGCAGGACACCGTCGAGCAGCACCGCGACCCGGTGACCCATGGTCATGGCCTCGACCTGGTCGTGCGTGACGTAGACAGTGGTGACGCCCAGCTTGGCCTGGAGCGACGCGATCTGGGTACGGGTCTGCACGCGGAGCTTGGCGTCGAGGTTCGACAGCGGCTCGTCCATGAGGAAGACCTGCGGCTCGCGGACGATCGCCCGGCCCATCGCGACACGCTGACGCTGACCACCGGAGAGCGCCTTCGGCTTACGGCTGAGGTACTCCTCCAGCTGGAGCAGCCCGGCCGCCTCCTTGACCCGCCGGTCGATCTCCGACTTGGAGGTCTTGCGCAGCTTGAGGGCGAACGCCATGTTCTCGTACACCGTCATGTGCGGGTAGAGGGCGTAGTTCTGGAAGACCATCGCGATGTCGCGGGCCTTCGGGGGCAGGTGGGTGACGTCACGCTGGTCGATGTAGATCGAACCGGCGTCCACGTCCTCCAGGCCGGCGAGCATCCGCAGGCTGGTGGACTTACCGCAACCCGAGGGGCCGACCAGTACGAGGAACTCCCCGTCGCCGATCTCGAGGTCCAGCTCGTTGACGGCGGGACGCTCTTGGCCCGGGTAGACCCGGGACGCCTTGGAATAGGTGACCGTAGCCATGGTGAAGCGCTTCCTTTCACCGGCAGGAACGTGCCGGACGATCCGAGTGAAGGAGCAACCGGCACGTGTCCGTGTCGGTTCAGCGGACGGCGAACCGGTCGCGGGGGCGCCAGGTTGTCGTCCGTGTCTGTGAACCGTAAACGCGTTTACCCGTGCTGCCAAGGCGGGGGCCCGCCCAGCCCACCAGGCGGGCTACGCATTCCGGTCACTCCGGCACGGGCAGACATCAATCGACGCCCTGTTAAAGGAGTCTGCGTCGGGTTGTTGACGATTCCCGTGCTCGGGAGGCCTCGCGATCGGGATTACCGGACGTCAGTCGCTATGCTGACCTCGATGCACGCGCCCCTGTAGCTCAGCTGGCCAGAGCACTCGCCTTGTAAGCGAGATGTCGCCGGTTCGATCCCGGCCGGGGGCTCCAATTACATCAGACCTATCCGAGCGGCACTGCTGCTCGACATCCGACCATCCGGTGCCAGGACCAAGCCGAGCGTGAAGATCAGTCGGGCAAGCTCGGCGTCCTGGCTCGGTACCCCACGCGTTCTGTCTGCTGCGAGGATCTGTGGTCATGGCCTTGGCGGATGAACTCGCTGAGTGGACGGATGTCGATGGCGCTCAGTACAAGTTGGGCCGAGCGGTGGGCCTGTTCGCGGATCACATGTTCTTGCAGGTCAAGTGGGTGTTCTGGGCGGACGATCCGCTCGGTCAGGCGCTATGGGACATGCTGCATGCGCTGGTGAAGGCGGGCGTTCTGGAGTACCGCGACGAGCCCGATCACCAATTTCGATGGAAGACGGCAACACCATTCGGCGGCCTCACGGCTACGACGGACGCCCGGCGCTAACCTGGGGCCGGAGCAGCGCGGAGCGGGGCGGGGGCAGATGAGTCGGGCGGTGGAGGAGTCGAACCGGGCGATGCTGCGCGCCCGGGACGCGATGGACCGGGCGTACGCCGAGCCTCTGGACATTCCCGCGTTGGCCCGGATCGCGCACGTCTCGCAGGCGCACTTCATCCGTACCTTCCGGGCCACCTTCGGTGAGACCCCGCACCGCTATCTTCAACGCCGCCGGGTGGAGCGGGCGATGTCGCTGTTGGTGGAGACCGACCGGGACGTGACGGAGATCTGCTACGCCGTCGGCTTCGGCAGCCTGGGCACGTTCAGTCGGACGTTCCGACAGATCGTCGGCGAGTCGCCCTCGGATTTCCGGCGTCAGCGCGTCGCGCCGGCCAACGTGCCGTCGTGCTTCACCAAAGCCTGGACCCGACCCAGCAGTTTTGGATAAGCCGCAGGTCACGGTCTACCTCTAGCGTCATGGGCATGACGATGAACGCGATCAGCCGCTCCCAGATCTACGTCCTCGACCAGGACGCCGCGCTTGACTTCTACGTCAACAAGCTCGGCATGGAGGTCAACACCGACCAGGACCTCGGCTTCATGCGGTGGCTCACTGTCAACCTGCCCGGCGACCCGGAGCGCGAGATCCTGTTGGAGAAGCCGGGCCCGCCCGCGCTGGACCCGGCCACCGCCGAGCAGGTCCGGGAGCTGCTCACCAAGGGTGCCCTCGGCGGGTACCTCTTCATGACCACTGACGACGCCCGCAAGACGCACGAGGATCTTGTGGCGAAGGGCGTCGAGATCACCGACGAGCCGACCGAGCGCCCGTACGGGATCGACTTCGGCATCCGGGACCCGTTCGGCAACCGGATCCGCATCGGCCAGATGTTCCCCCGGGCGTAGGGGGCGGGCGATGAGCCAGGCCGCGGCGTTTCCAGTGGTACGACCGACCGCCGTTGGTCGGGACCGCCTGCTGCTGATCGGCGGGGTGCTCGCCGGCCCGATCTTCGTCGGCTCGGCGATCGTGCAGGCGGCGACCCGGGACGGCTTCGACTTCCGTCGCCACCCGGTCAGCGTGTTGAGCACCGGTGAGCTGGGCTGGATCCAGATCGTCACGTTCCTGGTCACCGGGGTGCTCTGCGCGCTGGCCGCCCAGGCGCTGCGCCGCCGTACCAGCGAAGGCGGCGGGTCGGTGTGGTTGCCCCGACTGCTCGCGTTGTACGGCCTGGGCCTGGTCGGGGCGGCGATCTTCAGCGCCGATCCGGCCGATGGGTTCCCGGCCGGTACGCCTCGGGGCGCCGGTGAGATCAGTTGGCACGGGGGCCTGCACTTCCTGGTGGCGGCGGTGGCCTTCGTGTCGCTGATCGTGGCGACGGTGGTGGCCGCCCGTCGGGCCGCGCGTGGTCGAGCCGCGTACAGCCTGGTGACCGGGATCTTCTTCGCGGTGGCCTGGGTGACGCTGATCGTCCGGCCGGCGCCGGCCGTGATGGTCGCGTTCGGCCTGGCGGTGACGGCCGGCTGGCTGTGGGTGTCGGTCACCTTCGCGCGGGCGGCCGCCGGTCGGGCCGACTGAGCCGACGGCCGCAGGACCGGGAGGTGCGGGTCGAACTCGTACCTCCCGGTGTGTTGGGGTGAGGCCATGGCTACCCGGTTGCTGTACCTGACCCGACACGCCGAGCAGGATCTGTCCGAGCCGAGTGGGCCGGATGCCGGCGAACCGGATACCGGCCTGTCGGAGCGCGGCCGTCGGCAGGCCACCCTGCTGGGCGAACGCCTGCGGGCCCGGCGGTTCGCCGCCGTCCACCACGGGCCGCTGCGGCGAGCCGCACAGACCGCCGAGCTGGTCGCCAGGTCCCTGCCCGACGTTCCGGTGTACGAGACGGAGCTGGCCGGCGACCACCTCCCACACGACACCGATCCGGCTGGCCTGCCGGCCGCGTACGCCGAATTCCTGACCCAGTTCTCGGCGGCCGAGCGGGTCGACGGGCCGCGAGTGACGGCGGACGCGGTGCGGCGCTTCGCCGGCCCGGTCGCCGAGGGGCCCGCCGGTGGCGAACCGGTCCGCGAGCTGGTCGTGACGCACAGCTTCCTGATCGCCTGGCTGGTGCGGCACGCCCTCGACGCGCCAGAGTGGCGCTGGCTGGGCTTGAACACGCACAACGCGGGGCTGACCGTCATCCGGTACAGCGCGGCCGGTCCGCCGAATCTGGTCGCCGTCAACGACGTGGCCCACCTACCGCCGGAGCTGCGGGGCACCGGCCTGCCCCCGGACTACCTGGTGTGAGTGCCGGTGGCCCGTAGCAGCAGCTTGACCAGGTCCTGCGTGGCCGGCGGCGGGGGCCCCTCGGCCGGGCAGTCGGCGTACCCGGTCTCGATCGTGCCGACGGTGACCCGGTAGGTGAACACGTCCGCACAGTTGGTCGGGCTTGTCGTCCGTCGCGCCTCGGCGGCCAGTCGGGGGTCGGCGGCCAGAGCTGTCAGGCGGCCGAGGTCGGCGGCGCTGAGTCGACCGGTTCGCCGGCTGCCGGCCCGGTCCACAGCGGTCCACTGACCGTCCGGCTCGACGGTCACCACGTCACCGCGCCCGGCGAAGCCGCCGGAGCTTCGCAACATCACCCGGGCGGCCGCGCCGCTGGCCTGGGGGGCGGTGGTGGAGGCAGTGGTCGGAAGCAGGGTGCCGGTCGGGCTGGGAGCGGTGGTGACCGGAGGCTGGCTCGGGGTGGTGGGGGTCTGCTCGGCGCTGGTGCAGCCGGCCAGGAGGGCGACCAGTAGCGCGATTGCGGCGCCGGTTGTCGAGGTGGGTCTCATGGTCGTGGGACGCATGGTGGGCGGCGTCGGTTCCCCTGTCAAGGGCCTCACCCGAACGGTCAATGTCGATGTCTGACATCGGTTCGGGCCTTCTCTTTTCTTCAACACATAGTTATATCTACATGCGTGACTACCCCTGTCACACCTTCTCCTCTCAGGAGGGCACGTGAAAAAAGCTCTTGCCGCCGTCAGCGCAGTGCTGCTCACCAGCGGCCTGCTGACCTGCGTCGTCACCCCGGCGCACGCGGCCCCGCCCACCTCTCCCGCGCCGGACGCCTCCGCCGCGGCCCGAGCGGCAACCGTCCTACGAACGGACCCCGGCGCCGTCCAGGGTTCGAGCGCCGAGTCCTACCAGGTGCACAGCACCAAGGTGGACCCCAGCGGCGCCGCCCACACCCGCTACACCCGGACCTACCAGGGCCTGCGTGTGTACGGGGGTGACTTCGTCATCCACACTGCGCCGAACGGCACGTACACCGGCAGCTCGGTCGGCCTGGCCGCGCCGCTGACCCTCGCCACCGCGGCCAGGACCACCGCGGCGGCCGCGAAGAAGGCCGCCGGCGCCCGGTTCGCCGGAGAGGCCGAGGCGGTGGGCACGCCGGAGCTGTTCGTGGACGCCAGTTCCGGACAGGGCCGACTGGCCTGGGAGACCGTGGTCAGCGGGTGGCAGCCCGACGGGCAGACCCCGTCCCGGTTGCACGTGATCACCGACGCGGCCACCGGCGCGACCGTCGGGTCATACGACGAGATCGAATCGGTGACCGGCACCGGCAACAGCCTCTACTCAGGTGCGGTCAGCGTCGACACGACGCTCTCCGGAAGTACGTACCAGATGATCGACCCCTCGCACGGCAACGGGTCGACCTGCGACATGAACAACGGCACGTCGAGCTGCACCACCTTCACCGACGCGGACAACACCTGGGGCACCGGAGCCACCTCCAGTCGGCAGTCCGCCGCGGTGGACGCCCACTTCGGCGCCGCCAAGACGTTCGACTACTTCAAGAACACCCACGCCCGCAACGGCATCTTCGGCAACGGCACCGGCGTGCCGAGCCGGGTGCACTACGGCAACAACTACGTCAACGCCTTCTGGGACGGCTCCCGGATGACGTACGGCGACGGGTCGAGCAACTCCCGCCCGCTGGTCTCGATCGACGTGGCCGCGCACGAGATGAGCCACGGGGTGACCGAGAACGTGGTGCCCGGCGGCCTGACCTACTCCGGTGAGTCCGGCGGCCTCAACGAGGCCACCAGCGACATCTTCGGCAACATGGTCGAGTTCTACGCCAACACCTCGGCCGACCCGGGTGACTACCAGGTCGGCGAAAAGATCAACATCAATAACAACGGCACGCCGCTGCGCTACATGTACAACCCGTCGCTGGACGGCTCGTCCGACAGTTGCTGGTCCACCAGCACCAAGAACAAGGATGTGCACTACTCCTCCGGCGTAGCCAACCACTTCTTCTTCAACCTGGCCGAGGGCACCGGTGCCACCTCGTACGGCACCTCCCCGGTCTGCGGTTCCGCCCCCGCGGTGACCGGCATCGGTCGGGCCAAGGCCGAGAAGATCTGGTTCCGGGCCCTGGACGTCTACTTCACCTCCAACACGGCCTACGTCAGCACCAGCAACCCGGCGAACACCGCCCGCGCCTACAGCCTGCGAGCGGCCACCGACCTGTACGGAAGCTGCTCCACCGAGTACAAGGCCGTGCAGGCCGCCTGGACCGCGGTGAACGTCGCCGGCAACGACGCACCCTGCTCAACCGGCAACGACTTCTCCGTGGCGCTGTCGCCGACCGCCGGCTCGGTGAACCCGGGCACCTCAGCCGCCACCACCGTGTCGACCGCCACCACCGGTGGCTCGGCGCAGACGGTGACGTTCTCCGCGTCCGGCCTGCCCAGCGGGGCGAGCGCCGCGTTCAGCCCCGCCTCGGTGACCTCGGGCGGCTCGTCCACCCTCACCATCAGCACCTCGGCGAGCACCCCGCCCGGCACCTACTCGATCACCGTCAGCGGTGCCGGCGCGGTCACCCGCAGCGCGACCTACACGCTGACCGTGAACGGCACCGGCGGCGGCTGCACGGCGCCGGGCCAGAAGCTGGCCAACCAGGGCTTCGAGTCCGGTGCTACCGGCTGGACGGCCAGCTCCGGCGTCATCACCAGCTCCAGCGGCCAGGCGGCCCGCACCGGGTCGTACAAGGCCTGGCTGAACGGATATGGCACCACCCGCACCGAGACGCTCGCCCAGTCGGTGACCCTGCCGTCCGGCTGCTCGTCGTACGCGCTCAGCTTCTGGTTGCACATCGACTCGGCCGAGACCACCACCAGCATCGCGTACGACAAGCTCAACGTGCAGGTGCTGAATTCGAGCGGAACCGTTCTGGCCACGCTGGCGACCTACTCGAACCTGAACAAGGCCACCGGCTACAGCCAGAAGTCCTTCTCGCTGGCGGCGTACGCCGGTCAGACCGTCAACCTGAAGTTCACCGGCACCGAAGACTCCTCGCTGCAGACGTCCTTCGTGGTAGACGACACCGCGGTCACCGTCTCCTGACCTGACGGCCCGGCGGCCACCCTCCGCGGTGGTCGCCGGGCTCGCCGGTGCGGGTTTCCTGGCAATCTTGGACAGTTTCGTCAGCGCTGGCCCGCCGCTTGACGGAAACTGTCCAAGATTGCTTGGCAGTCCGCGTGACTTGACCCACCGCCCGTGCCGTTATGGTCGCCGCACGGCTGCATGGCGTCGACTCGCCAGATTGGCGCCGTCGGACGGTGGCGCGGGAAGGAAGCTGACGTGTCGGACGCGGAGTTGACCGTCGAGGTGACCGGGCCGGTCGCCACAGTGGTGATGCACAACCCGGCCCGGCGCAACGCGATGACCGCGGCCATGTGGCGTCAGCTCCCCGAGCTGCTCGACCGGCTGGAGCCCGACGCCGACGTACGGGCGTTGGTGCTCACCGGCGCGGGCGACGCCTTCTGCGCGGGTGCCGACCTCGGTGACCTGGCCGAGCTGCTGGACGCCGGTGACGCCAGCATCGCGGTGGCCGCCGAGGAACGGCTGGCCCGGTTCGCCAAGCCGACGATCGCGGCCATCCGGGGCGCCTGCGTCGGCGGTGGGGCTCAACTCGCTGTCGCCTGCGACCTGCGGATCGCCGCGGACGACGCCCGTTTCGGCGTACCGCCGGCCCGACTCGGACTGGTCTATCCGGCACCGACCACGCGCCGGCTGGCCCGGCTGGTCGGCCCGTCCGCCGCCAAGCATCTGCTCTTCACCGCCGAGCTGATCGACGCCGAGCGCGCCCTGCGGATCGGCCTGGTCGACGAGGTGCTGCCACCCGACCGGCTCGCCGCACGGGTGGACGAACTGACCGCCACGATCGCCCAGCGGTCGCCGCTGAGCATCGCCGCCGCGAAGGAGATCATCGACGAGCGGGCCGAACCCGCGCGGATCGCCTGGTGGCACCGGAAGGTGGCGACCACCGGCGAGGCCCGCGAGGGGGTCGCGGCGATCGCCGAACGCCGACAGCCCCGCTTCGCCTGGCAGCCCCCGACCGGCGACTGAACGCCTCGGCTGCTGCGGGTCAGAGCCACCCGACATCCTGCCGGGCCCGAGGCGCCCGGCAGCGGATCGCGTTTGTCGTACGACCATAGATGGGTATCCCGGGGCCAAACAGGGGCGGGGGCCTTCATGGAAATGTCGACTGCACCGCGAGGCCATGATCGTCGGCGGCTGATGCTCGTAGTGCTGCTGTCGATTCTGGCGGTAGCCATCATCGTCGATGCGGTAGTGATTGGCCGCGATACCGGCATCGTCGACGGCGACCCGCCGGCCTGGGCGACCGCTATCGGCGGCGCCCTGCAACTCGCCGGGCTCGCCCTGACGATCGCGACCCTCGTCTGGATCGGGGGACCACTATGGACGCGACAACGATGAGACCGGACCGGACCACCGGGCGGAAACAACTGCGACTCCGTCTGATCCTCGGGTTCGTGCTGCTGTCCGCCGTGGTCGGCGCGCTCGCGGTCGGTGTCGTGATGGGTGGCCAGAACACCGGCATCTTCGAGGGTGATCCGCCGCGCTGGGCCAGTAATCTCGGGCGCGTTCTGGTGATCCTCGGCGTCGTCGTCGAGGTGGCCGCTGTCGTCTGGGCCGTACGCACCGGGCGCCACCGGGCGTCCCGCCGGTCCCCGTTGCTGACGCTGAGCTGGTCGCACCGTCGGCGGCTGGCGCGGCAGGTTCGACGCGGCACACCCGAGGCCGACGAAGACCCGGCCCTCCTCGTGGAGACCGCCCGACAGTTCGCCGGCCAACGCTGGTTTGTGGTGCTGGTCGCCGGACTGGCGATGACCAGCGTCGGTCAGGCGTTCCTGGCGTTCGCGCCGTTCTTCGCGGCGATCGGCGGGTTGCTGCTGGTGACCTGGGCGGTGCTGATCGTGTCGGTCCTCCGGAATGCTCACAGGGGCGAGGCGTTCCTGCGCGCCCACCCGGATCCGAGCGGACGGTAGCCGCAAGCAGGTCCCACTCATCGCGATATTTCGATCCCGGGTACCCGGTCCTCAGACCGGTACGGCAGGCTGTCCGGCGTGCAGCGTGATCAGTTGCTTGCGGGCCGCTACCGGCTCCTGGAGCGCCTCGGCAGTGGCGGCATGTCGGCGGTGCACCGGGCGTACGACGAGGTGCTCGAACGGGACGTGGCGGTGAAGGTGCTGGTCGCCTCGGACACCAACGCCCGACAGCGGATCCGGGGCGAGGCCAAGGCCGCGGCCCGGCTGTCGCATCCGCACGTGACAAGCGTCTACGACTACGGCGAGTCGGTGCTGGATGGTGCCGAGGTCCCGTTCGTGGTGATGGAGTTGCTCGGCGGTCACACCCTCGAACACCGGTTGGTGGTCGGACCGTTGCCGCCGCGCGCCGGTCTGCGGGTGTGCGCCGAGGTGGCCTCGGCGCTCGCCGCCGCCCACGAGCAGGGGTTGGTGCACCGCGACATCAAGCCGGGCAACGTGATGCTCACACCGACCGGCGCGAAGGTGCTCGACTTCGGCATCGCGGCGGCCGCCGGCGCTCCGGAAATCGACTTCGAGGGGCGGCTGCTGGGTACGCCGGCGTACCTGGCGCCGGAGCGGTTGCAGGCCGGCGAGGTGCTGCCGGCCAGCGACGTGTACGCCCTCGGCCTGCTGCTGTACCGGGTGCTCACCAGCCGTTTGCCGTGGCCCGCCGAAGCGCAGAGCGGGATGCTCCGCGCGCACACGCACGTCGAGCCGGACCCGCTGCCCCCGATCGACGGCGTACCGCCGGAGGTGCACCGGCTCTACCGCTGGTGCCTGGCCGGCGACCCCGCCGACCGGCCGTCGGCCGCCGACGCGGCCCGCATATTGCTCGCCGCCGCCAGCGGAGCCGCCGCCAGCGGGACCTCCGCCAGCGGGACCGCCCCTGAGGCGGCTGCCGTCGCCGCCGACCCGGCGGCAAACGTCGCCGAGCCGACCCGCATCGGGCCGACCGACGAAGGATCGACCAGCACCGGGCCGACCAGCACCGGGCCGACCAGCACCGGGCCGACCGGCGATTCGGCGGGGCCGATGAGGCGCGGGCCGTGGCGTCGGGGGCGGGCCATTCTGACGGTCGGCGGTGCCGTGATCGCCGCGGTGGCGCTGGCCGGGTCGCTCGGCGATGTCAGCAATCGTCGACAGGGACAGGGCGCCGTTCCGACCGGTAGCGGCCCGGGCACCACGACTGTGGGGATGCCCCGCATTGAGGAGCCGACCGACGTGGCCGATGCCGGGCCGTCCGTGCCGCCGACCAGGAACACCGCGCCCGCTACCCGGATAAGCCCTCCGACCGGTCCGGGCCGGACAGAGACCCCGGTCCCGACAACCACCACCGCAGGGCCGACCCCGACCGGGGCCGCGCCGACTCCCACCTCTGCCGCCGGCGCACCAGTCGACGCGCGTGGCGGGACTGTCACCGCTCGCTGCGTGGGGAAGTCGGTCGAGGTGCTCACGGTCGTGCTTGCGCCAGATTTCCGCGCCGAGGAGTACGACCCGGGGCCGGCGAAGCAGATCGTGGTCGAGTTGACCTCTGCGGAGCACAGCAGCGAGATCCGGGTGCAGTGCCCCAATGCCCGACTGAAGTCGAAGGTCAAGGAACGCACCGCCTGATTCGGGGGGCCGGCGGGTGCCGCGCTCGGGACGTACCCGGGACGCGGCCCCCCGTTCCCGCCGGCCCGGTCCGTCACCGCCCGGTCAGCGCCGCCCAGCCCGGGTTCACCGGCTCCCGGCTCAGCGGCATGCCCGCCTCCGCCGGCGTCCGGTCCCCCTTGCGCTGGTTGCAGGCGTAGCAGGCGGCGGTGGTGTTCCGCCAGGTGTTCCGGCCGCCGCGCGAGCGGGGCAGGATGTGGTCGATGGTGGAGGCCGGGCCCCCGCAGTACGCGCAGCACCTGTCGTCGCGGCGCAGCACACCGGCCCGCGACCAGGCCGGCCCGGAGTTGAACCTCCACCGGGTGACCACGAAGCGGACCAGCCGCACCACCCGGGGCATCGGGAAGACCCCGATCACCCGGTCCGGCTCGGCCTCGTGGATCTCGGCCACCCGCCGGCAGAGCATGCGGACGGCGTGTTGGACGGTGACCCGGTGCAGCGGGCCGAGGTCGGCGTTGATGACGAGGACGGCGTCCACCGGGACTCCTTTCCAGAGGGGACGGACAGCAGGAAGCCGCCCGGTCCGGCTGTCGGACGGGGCGGCTCAGCGCGTACGGGTACGCGTCAGTCGGGCCGGCCCGCCCGGGGACCTTCCGCTCGGTAACCGTCACCGGGCAGCGTCGACAGCACGGTGCTGACGTGCCACATCGTCATGAGCTGCTCCCGCGGTGGTGGTTGACCTTGCGCGCTCACGGTAGGTCGACGCGGGAGACGCGAGCAACGTATTTCGATCGGCCGGTCTCCTCGGGGCGCCGCTGGCGGCGGGTGCGGGGAGCTGATTTCGCCGATACCTGGGCGGTGGTCAGCGGCCGGTTCAGCCGTAGGGCCATCCGCGCGGTGAGTTCGCTGTCCAGCAGCGGGCGGTTGACCTCACCGGCGACGGCCAGCGCGGGCCCGGAGACCGTCCGCCAGATCGCGGCCAGCCCGGCGCCGAGGCCCACCAGGGCGACGGTGGCCCGGGTGGTCGGTGAGCCGGCGGCTGCGGCGGCGCTCACCCCGACGACCGCGAAGAGCACCAACAGCAGGGGTACGAGCACCGGCCAGAAGATGCCCCGGGCCGCCTGCGCCACCAGCCGCCGGTCCCGGATGATCAGGTTCCTGGCGATCACCGCGTAGTCCTCCTCGTCGAGCAGGTCGCGCGGGTGCAGGCCGCCGGTGAGCACGTCGCGCCAGAGGTCACCCTGGCCGCGCAGCGCCCGGCTCAGGGTGGCGGGCGTCGGCTCGGTCGGGTCCCCGTGGCCGGCGCGGTCGACGGCGGTCGCCCAGGCGGCCAGCGAGCGGCGCACCACCGCGGCCGAGTACGGCGGCAGCACGCTGGCCAACTCGTCCAACCACCTGCTGATCTGGACCTGCCGGCCGCCGAACTGCCGCAGCAACTGCGTGACGTCACCGGCCCGGACGGTGTCGGCCACCGATCGGCCCAGTCGGTAGGCCAGCCCGACCCGGTGGTTGGCGGCCATCGCCCAGCGCAGCACCTCCACGTTGAGGTCGTCGAGGGCGAGCAGCAGCGGCACCGGGTCGGCGGGGTCGGGCTGGCCCAGGTCGGGGAGCAGGGCCCGGGCGGCCGACGTGTCGGGCACCGGCCCGGTGTGCCGGGTGAGGTCGGCGATCTGGGCCAGGGCGACGTCCACCCCGTCGAGGTACATCCGCATCCGTCGGTGGGCGGACATCTCGGTGAGGTTGGAGAGTTTGGCCGGCGGTACGGCAGGACGGGCCTCGACGAAGGCGCGGGGTTCCGCGTGCTGCCCGTGGTGGTAGGCGTCCGCCATCCACCAACCCAGCCGGAGCGCGGTGACGATGCAGGCACGCTCGTCGCGGATCAGCGGGTACGTGTCGTCGCGGCCGATCTCGTCGATCGACGGACCGTTCTCCGCGCCGGCGCGGTGCAGTGGTGACATCTCCCGCTGCCCTCCCGCCCGGCCGATCGACGGTTGATCATTCGAGCGTACGGCAGCGTACCGTGGCTTATGTTGTGTTTTGTCGATTTGGCCTGCCGGCCAGCAGCCCGCGCGGTCGGATCGAGCGCACCGGCTCGGCCGCGCCACCCTCGGCGCGCAGGATGTGGTTCGCGGCGATGATCCCGGTCGCGGCCGAGCGTTCCATCAACGCGCTCGGGAAGTCCGTGGCGATGCCGTCGCCGGCCAGGTAGATGCCGTTCGCGTCGGTGCGTACCCCCGGTCGCCAGGCGTGGCTGCCCGGCGTGAACGCCGGCGCCTGCGCCTCCACCCGGGCCCGCAGCTCGCGGACCCGCAGGTCGCCGGCCTCCGGCCAGAGCGCGACCAGCTCGCGGCGCATCCGCTCGGCCAGCTCGTCGGCCGGCACGCCGGGCTCACAGGCGTACGCGTGCAGCTCGATGACCGAACCGCCGGTCTGCCGCGCCCAGCGCCGCGGCTCGTTCTCCAGCCGGTGGTAAAGCGTCACCGAGTCCAGCGTGGGCTGGCGGGACACGCCGCTGAACACCGCCCGCTCGGCGGCCACGTCCCCGTCACACCAGTACCGCGCCACCGCGTACGGCGGGCCCGGGGTGCCGAAGGCCGCCATCCGTCCCGCCAGCTCGGGTGCCTGCTCGGCCAGGTCCGGGGAGGCCGCCACCAGCGCGGCGAGCGCTGGCGGGTCGACGGCGAGCACGACGTGACCCGCCGGATGGCTACCGCCGTCGGTGGTCGTCACCCGCCAGCCCTCGGCGTCGCGGTGCACCCCGGTGGCGGCGCAGCCGGTGACCACCCGGCCGCCGTGCTTCTCCACGTGCCGGGTCAGCGGCTCCCAGATCGCCGTGGCGTAGTCCTCGTCTGGGCAGTCGAAGGCCAGCCCTTCCGGGTTGCCGAGCAGGTAGAAGTGGAACTGGGCGACCATCTCGGCGGCCGACATCTCCGCCTCGTGGTTGAAGAACGAGTGCGAGAAGACCTCGAACAGCATCGCCCGCGCCCGGTCCGGCAGTCGCAGCGACGCCAGCAACTCGTCGGCGGTGGTGTCGTCCAGGTCGGCGTAGGTGCGCACCGGGTCGTAGCTGAGCAGCGGCAGCGCCGCGTCCCGATCCATCAGTCGCAGGTCGGCCAGGCGCAGGCTGGGGCTGCGCAGCAGCAGCGCCAGCAGGTTCGCCGGCGGCGCTGGCGGCAATTTGCCGAACTCCTCGGTCGGCCACTGCTCGCTGAGGATCGGGTAGCCCGGAATGGGCTTGAGGAAGCCCAGATCACTGTCGATGCGGCGGAGGATGGACCGCCAGTTGTAGTACTGCCGGAAGAACGCGTGGAAACCGTGCTCGTTCCGCTGGCTGCCGTCGGCGAGCGCCTCCGGCCAGGCGCCCAGCCGGCCACCGAGGGTGGGTGCCGCCTCCAGCACCGTGACCGCCACACCCCGCTCGGCCAGCACCACCGCCGCCGACATCCCGGCGATGCCGCCACCCACCACCAGCGCCGTGGTCGGTCGCGGCACCCGATCGGCGCCACCGCCGCCCGGGTCCACCTGGTGCTGCCGTACGCCGATCAGCCGACCTACCACTTGCGACAGCGCCATGGGCCCAGTCTGCCCCACCTCGGCTCAGTCGGCCGGTAGGCAGCGGCGGGGGCGGTCGGAGGCCGGCCAGACGTACTCCAGATCCTCCGGCACGTCGTCGCCGAACAGGGGGCGATAGTGCTCCGGGTCCTTGCGCAGCAGCGACGAGCGGTGGCTCAGGTGCAGGTCGTCCCGGCCCAGCCACGGTGGCAGCTCACCGGCTCGGGCCAGCTCGTCCTGGGTCCGTACGACGCCGGCCCCGCAGGCATCGGCGAGGTCGACGGTCATCGTGGTGGCGCAGGTGTCGGCCCGCCCCGGCTCGATCCAGACCGCGCACATGTCCAGCCCGTAGCGGACGAGCGCCTCCTCGTACCCGGCCCACATCTTCACGGCCGGGTGGTTGCGCCAGCCGTACCCGGGTCGGGTGAGCCCGCGCAGCACCTGGATGGCCTCCACCCGCTGCTTGCCCAGCCGCTTCTGATCCAGCGTGCGGGCGCTGGCCAGAAAGCCCGGGTACGGGAGGAACGTCTGCATGTCGCTGCTCTACCCGTCGGCGGGGCGGACATACCTGGTCACGGGATGATCCGGACGGGGTCGCCCACCGTGGCCGTGCTGATTACGATCCGGGCATGGCGGAGCCGTGGCGGGACCGGGCGCGACGGGCGGTCGAGTGGAACTGGCGGCTACGGTCCGTCGGTGACCCGCGCCCGCACTACGTGATCTGCGGGAAGGACGCGCTCGCCTACTACGTGGCCCGGGCGATGCTCGAATCCGAGCTGCCGGCGGGTGGGGCCCGGGTGACGGTCGTGGTGCCGGAGCGTTACCGCAGCAACGGGCCGGACGTCGCCGGGCTGCGCGGGGTCCGGGTGGTCCGCTCGGACCGGCTGGACGTGGCCACCTTCGAGGCCGCCGGTCTGGCCGGCGCGACCGGGCTGGCCCTGCTGCACCAGGACGACGTGGGCAACCTGCACGCCGCGCTCTGCGCCCAGGCTGTCGACCAGCGGGTCCGTCAGGTGCTGCGGATGTTCAACGGCACCCTCGCCGACGGCGTACGCAAGCTGCTCAAGGCCCCGGTCGAGGTGCTCTCCGACGCCGAGATGGCGGCGCCGGCCTTCGTGGCCGCCGCGCTCAACGAGGTCGACCCGAGTTCCTTCCAACATCGGGACAAGACGCTGCGGGTGGCGCGGCGGGCCGACGTCCGACCGCAGGACGTGGTCTGCGCGTTGGCGCACCTCAGTGAGGCGCAGGGGGTGGAGCTGCTGCCGGCCGATCAGGCCGGCGCCGACCTGGTGCTCGCCGAGGCGACCGGTCAGCCACCGGGCACCGAGGTCGCCGCCCGCCGGTTGGTCCGGGCGCGGCGGCGGCGTCGTCCGGTAGCGGTGGTGCTGGGGGCGGTACGCGGCTTCGCCACCCGCAAGATCGGCATTGCGGTGATGGCGGTGCTCGCGCTGATCGCGGTGCTGGGGGCGCTGATCTCCCGGGCCGAGGACGTCTCCCCGCTGGAGGCGCTGTACCTGACGCTGGTCACCACGCTCAGCGGCGCCGACCCGGACACCACCAAGGCGGCGGACGCCCAGATCATGCAGGTGGTGCTCAACCTGGCCGGGTTGGCGTTGATCCCGCTGATCACCGCCGTCGTGGTGGACGGCATCGTCAACGCCCGGCTGGCCCTGCACACCGGCCGTCTGCAACCCCCGCGGGTCGGGCACGTGGTGGTGATCGGCCTGGGCAACGTCGGCACCCGGGTGATGGCGCAACTGCGCGAGTACGACGTCGAGGTGGTGGCGATCGACAAGGATCCGCAGCCGCGCGGCGCCGCCCTGGCCCGCCAACTGGAGGTGCCGCTGATCGTCGGCGACGCCGCGTTGCCGGAGACGCTGGTCGCCGCCTCGGTGGCCGACTGCCAGGCGCTGGTGGTGGCGTCCACCGACGACGTGGCCAACCTGGAGGCGGCACTCGCCGCCCGCGATCTCCGCGCCGACCTGCGCGTCGTGCTTCGGCTCTTCGACGGTGACTTCGCCGAACGGGTGGAGGAGACCTTCGCGCTCGGGGTGTCCCGCTCGGTCTCCTACCTGGCCGCCCCGGCCTTCATCGGGGCGCTCACCGAACGCAATGTCATCAGCACCATCCCGGTCGACCGGCACGCGCTGCCGGTCGCCGAGGTGCCGGTCGCCGCCGGCTCCGAGCTGGACGGCCGACCGCTGGACGTGGTCAACCGGGACGGGCAGGTCCGGCTGATCGCCCGCACCCCGGCGGGCGGTGCCAAAACGATCTGGTGGAAGGACCTCGACCCCCGGCAGGTGATCTTCGCCGGTGACCGGCTGACTGTGGTCGCCAGGCGGCGCGGGTTGGACCGGCTGACGCGGCAGTGCGCCCCGCCGCCCCACCCGGGCCCGGTCCTCCGGCCAGCCGGGTCGGTCCCCGGGGGGGTGCACGCCCCATCGGCGGCGCCCCCGCCGGTGCCGGGCCAGACGGGTTCGGGAGTTCCGCCCGCCGGGGACGTGCCCTCGACGACCAACGGCGGTCAACCCGACGAACTCGAGCTGACCCGCCGGCATGACGGGCCCGGCGAGGTGAGCTGACGGTCAAAGGCTGCCCAATCGGTCCGCAGGAACCGGCCGGCAGTGGGCGACAATCCATGTCATGCGTTTTCGCATCCTGGGTCCGACCCAGGTCGTGCTGGCCGACGGGCGAGAGGTCCCCGTGGGCGGTCCGCGGCTGCGCGCCCTGCTGGCGCTCCTCCTGCTCGACGCGGGTCGGGTGGTCTCCGCCGAGCGGCTGATCGACGGCCTGTACGGGGAGCATCCGCCGCGGGGAGCGGCCAACGCGCTCCAGTCCCAGGTGTCACGGCTGCGGCAGGCCCTGCCCGCCGAGCACGACCCTGTCGAGTTTCACCCGGCCGGTTATCGCCTCGCCGTGGATTCCGACGATGTCGACGCGTACCGCTTCGAGCGGCTCGCCGAGGCGGGGCGCCGCGCGCTCGTCGACGGTGACTGGCCCCGGGCGGCGGCGGTGTTGCGCGAGGCGCTGGAGTTGTGGCGGGGTCCCGCCCTGGCCGATGCCATCGGCGCGCCCGCCCAGGCAGCCCGACTGGACGAGCTGCGGCTGGCCGCCATCGAGGATCGGGTCGAGGCGGACCTGGCGTTGGGCGCACAGAGCGCGCTGATCGCGGAGCTGCGGGAGCTGGTCGTGGCGCACCCGTTGAGGGAGCGCGCGCGGGGCCAGCTCATCCGTGCCCTGGCGGCACTGGGTCGGCCGGCGGAGGCGCTGGCCGAGTTCGAGGACGCCCGGCACACGCTGGCCGAGCAGCTCGGCGTCGACCCGTCGGCGGAGCTGGCGGCGGTCCACCTGGCGGTGCTGCGCGGTGAGGAACGCGGGCTCGCCGAACCGGCGCTGCCGAGTCAACTCACCACGTTCGTCGGGCGGGAGGAGGAGCTCAAGCGCGTCGGGGACCTGCTCGGCGACCGCCGGCTCGTCACCCTCACCGGCCCCGGAGGGGCGGGCAAGACGCGCCTGGCGATCGAGGCTGCGGGCCGGGTCGACGGCGAGGTCCGTTTCGTCGAGCTGGCCGGGCTGGCCGACGGTTCGGACGTACCGCAGGCGGTTCTGAGCGCACTCGGCCTGCGCGATGCGGGCCTGCGCGCCCCGGCCGAGCCGGGCCGGCAGACCACCGATCGGCTGGTCGAGGCGCTCGCCGAGCGGCGACTGCTGCTGGTGCTCGACAACTGCGAACACGTTCTCGTCGACGCGGCCCGGCTGGCGGCCCGATTGCTGAGCGCGTGCCCGGCGTTGCGCGTCCTGGCCACGAGTCGGGAGCCGCTGGGGCTGGCCGGTGAGGCGCTGTGCCCGCTGTCCGGGCTCACAGTGCCACCGCTCGGCGCGTCCGCGCTGGACGCCGACGACTATGCGGCGGTCGGCCTCTTCGCCCAGCGGGCCACCGACGTCGCGCCAGACTTCACTGTCACGCCGGCCAACGTCGAGATGGTGCTGCGGATCTGCCGCAGCCTGGACGGCCTGCCGCTGGCGATCGAGTTGGCCGCCGCGCGGCTGCGGGCGCTGTCCGTCGCCGAGGTGGCCGCCCGCCTCGACGACCGGTTCCGGCTGCTGTCAACTGGCAACCGGGCCGCGTCGCCGCGACACCGCACGCTGCGGGCCGTGGTCGAGTGGAGTTGGGATCTGCTCGACGACGCCGAACGGAAGGTGGCACGGCGGCTGACCGTCTTTGCCGGTGGGGCGACGCTGGAGGCGGCCGGGCGGGTCTGCGGCTTAGCGACCTTCGAGTTCGTCGACGCGCTGAGCGGTCTGGTCGACAAGTCCTTCGTGGAGATGACCGGCGGCCGGTACCGGATGCTCGAAACGGTGCGTGCCTTCTGCGCCGAGCGTCTCGCTGAGGCCGGCGAGGCCGACCAGCTCCGTCGCGCGCACACCGCGTACTTCCTGGAATTCGCCTGGACCGCCAGCGACCACCTCCGCTGCGCGGAGCAGCTGCACTGGTTGCGACGGCTCGACGCGGAGCGGGACAACCTGCACGCGGCGTTGCGGCGGGCCACCGCCGCCGGTGACGCGTCCGACGCGGCCGGGATGGTCGCGGCCCTGTCGTTCTACTGGTGGCTGCGCGGCATGCGCGGGGAAGGGGCGCGGCTCGCCGCGGACGTCCTCGAACTGCTCGGCGCCGAAGCACCACCGGGGCTGAGCGAGGAGTTCGCCCTCTGCGTCTACAACGCCTCGCTCGCCGGCTCCGGCCCTTTGCCGTCCCTCGGAACGCAGCGGTCCGTGATCCGCAGCCTCGACCGGGCGCCCCGACAGCCCTTCCTGCTGTACCTGTCGGGGATCTCGACCGGGCCGCCGTCCGGCGGCGCCGAGGATGTCGACGAGCTGATGGCGGAGCTGAGACGGCTGGTCGGCCCGGACCCGTGGATCAACGCGCTCGGCGCGATGGGCAGCGGCTCGGCGCTGATGTGGAGCGACCAACGGGACCGGGCCGAGGCCGCGCTGGCCACCGCGCTCGACGGCTTCCGCAGCACCGGGGACCGGTGGGGCACCATGATCACGCTCGGTGCGCTCGGCGAACTGGCCGCCTGGCAGGGCGACCCGGAGACGGCGGGCGCGCACATGGACGAGGCCATGGGCCTGGTCGAGGCGCTAGGGTCGGCCGTCGACCAGGCCGACATGCTGCGTACCCGGGGCGAGATAAGGCTGCGCGCCGGTGACCTCGCGGCGGCGCACGACGACTTCGCCGCTGCGCTGCTCCTCGCGCAGCGCAGCGGCGCGCCCGAGTTCGTGGCCAGCGCCCGGCTCGGCCTCGCCCAGGTGGCCCGGGTGCGCGGGAACCTGGCCGCCGCGAGGCGGTTCTGCGAGGAGGCGTTGGCCGGTGGGCTCACTGGCTGGTACGTCGGCGAGGCCGCCCGTGCGGAGATCATTGTCGTTTTGAAGGAGATCGCCGAGGCGGAGAAGGCCGGTGCGCCGCCGTCAGCGGCCGGTGCGTGACCGGTCAGCGCCCGGCCGCACCGTGGGGGCATGACGACATTCGAGGTGGTCGCCGAGGGGCTGGGCAAGCGGTACGGCCCGACCCGCGCGCTCGACACGTTCGACCTGACCGTGCCGCCCGGCACGGTCCACGGACTGCTGGGGCCGAACGGCGCGGGCAAGACGACGGCCGTACGGATCCTCACCACGCTGCTGCGCTTCGACACGGGAAGGGCCACGGTGGCTGGGTACGACGTGCTGCGCCGGCCGGACGAGGTGCGCGCCCGGATCGGGCTGACCGGGCAGTACGCCGCTGTCGACGAGATCCTCAGCGGTCGGCAGAACCTGGAGCTGTTTGGCCGGTTGTTCCGGCTCAGCCGACGGGAGGCCCGCCGACGCGCCGCTGACCTGCTGGAACGGTTCGGGCTCGACGAGGCAGCGGGCCGGTCCGCGGGTGAGTACTCGGGTGGGATGCGTCGCCGCCTGGACCTCGCCGCCAGCCTGATCCGCACGCCGCGCGTGCTCTTCCTTGACGAGCCGACGACCGGCCTGGACCCGCGCAGTCGCAACCAGGTGTGGGACCTCGTGCGCGGTCTCGTGGCGGACGGGACGACGGTGCTGCTCACCACGCAGTACCTGGAGGAGGCCGATCAGCTCGCCGACCGGATCTCGGTGATCGACGCCGGTCGGGTGGTCGCCGAGGGCTCACCGGACCAGCTGAAGGCGATGACCGGCGGCGACCGGATCGAGGTGGTGGTCCGCGACGCGGCCGAGCTGGGCCACGCGGCCCGCCTCGTCGCGCCGATCTGCGGCGCGGAGCCCGAACTCGACAGGGAGGTTCGACGGCTCAGCGTGCCGGTGGTCGATCGCGTCGCCGGCCTGGTCGACGTGGTGCGCGCGCTGGATGACGCCGGGATCGCGGTCGAGGACATCGGCCTGCGGCGCGCGACGTTGGACGAGGCGTTTCTGCACCTGACCGGGCACCGGCCGGACGAGGCCCGCGAGCCCGTCGCCGCGGGACGAAAGGCGGACGTGGCATGACCACGGCAATCGCTGACGGCTGGACGATGACCAGGCGGAACATGACCCACGTGGTCCGCGCGCCGGAGGAGCTGATCCTCTACTTCACGCTGCCGATCATGTTCGTGCTGGTCTTCGGGTACGTGTTCGGCAGCGGCATGCAGGTGGCGGGCGGTGGCGACTACCGCGAGTTCCTGCTGCCGGGGGTCTTCGTGATGACCATGCTGTACGGGCTGGGGGCCACCGCGACCGGCGTGGCGCTGGACCTCAGCCGGGGCGTGGTCGACCGGTTCCGGTCCATGCCGATGGCACGGTCCGCCCTGATGACCGGTCGCAGCGCCGCCGACCTGCTGCGCGCCCTGCTGGAGATGTCCACCCTCCTGGTGTGTGGCCTGCTCGTCGGGTGGCAGTGGCGACAGGGCGTCGGCAAGGCGTTGCTCGCCGTCGGCCTCCTCCTGCTGCTGCGAATCGCGATCACCTGGGTCGGGATCTACCTGGCGTTGCTGGTCCGCAACCCGGACACGGTCGGTGTGATCGTCTTCCCGGCGGCGTTCCCGTTCACCGCGATCTCCAACGTCTTCGTGTCGCCCGAGCTGATGCCGTCGGTCATCGGGACGATCTCGGAGTGGAACCCGTTGTCGGCCACCGTCGCGGCGATCCGCGAACTGTTCGGCAACCCGGGCCTGGGCGGCGACTCCTGGCCGGCGGAGCACGCGATGCTGTTGGCGGTGCTGTGGCCGGTGCTGCTGATCGCGACGTTCGCCCCGTTGGCAGTGCGCCGCTACCGGCGGTTGAGCCGCTGACTCCGGCCGCCTGCCAGGGTCAGCGGCGAGCCCGCAGGGCGTAGAAGGCGGCGCCGACGGCGAGCACACCGAAGCCGGCGAGAACGCTGCCCAGCGGCAGGTTGACCGCCAGCAGCAGACAACCGAAGAGCCCCAGACCGGCGAGCACCCGGACCGGCAACCGCCGGTCCGGGTCCCGGACCATCGTGAGCGCCGCGGCGTTGGTGATCGCGTAGTAGACGAGCACAGTGCAGCTGGAGAAGCCGATCGCATGGCGGACGTCGCCGAGCAGCACCACCACGATCACCACGGCGGCGACCGCCAGTTCGGCGCGGTGCGGCACCTGGTGCACCCGGTGCACGGCGGCCAGCGCGCCGGGCAGGTCACGGCGGCGGGCCATGGCGAGGGTGGTCCGGCCGACCCCGGCGACCAGGGACAGCAGCACCCCGACGACGGCGATGGTGGCACCGGCGCGGACCACCCACGCCAGGCCGGGCAGCCCGGCGGCGGTCACCACGTCGACAAGGGGCGCGGCGGACCCGGCCAGTCGGTCGGCGCCGAGCACCCCAAGGGTGACCACGGCCAGCACCAGGTAGATCACGAGCACCACCCCGAGCGCCAGTGGCACCGCGCGCGGAATGGTCCGCTGCGGGTCGCGGACCTCCTCGCCGAGTGTGGCGATCCGGGCGTACCCGGCGAAGGCGAAGAACAGCAGCCCGGCGGCGGTGAGCACGCCCCGCGCCGATCCGCCGGGCTCGCCGAGTCGGTCCAGGTGCACCGGCCCGCCCACCACCCCGACGACAGTGACCACGGCCAGCACCGCGAGCACCAGCACGACCAACGCTCTGGTCACGGTGGCGGTCTTGCCGATGCCGCGCAGGTTCACAGCGGTCACCGCGAGCACCGCACCGGCGGCTACCGGCCGGGCCTGGCCCGGCCAGAGGTACGCCCCGATGGTCAACGCCATCGCCGCGCAGCTCGCCGTCTTGCCGACCACGAAGCCCCAGCCGGCCAGGAATCCGGCGAACGGCCCGAGGCGCTCCCGGCCGTAGACGTAGGTGCCGCCGGACTCCGGATAGCGGGCCGCGAGCCGCGCCGAACTGGTCGCGTTGCAGAAGGCGACGAAGCCGGCCAACACCAGCGCGGGCAGCAGGCCGGCGCCGCCGGCCGCCGCCACGGCCGGGCCGAAGACCACGAAGACGCCCGCGCCGAGCATCGAGCCCAACCCGAGAACAACCGCATCGGGTACGCCCAGCCGCCGCGCCAGTTGGTCCACGATCCAAAATCTAGGGGTACGAGGTGAACGGGCGGTCCCACCCGCGTAACCGGCCGGGGAGCGGCACGCCGTCCCAGGGTGCCCGGTGCAGCAGCCGGTCCAGGAGCAGGCCCAGCAGCAGCCCGGCCACCGAGTCGGTCAGCCAGTGCCAGCCGAGGTAGGTGGTGGTGGTGAGGACGACCAGCGGCGGCACGATGCGGATCACTGTGACGAGCCTGGCCGGTAGTTGGCGGCCGAAGCTGCGGGCCAGCGGGGCGAGCAGCAGCGCGATGACGCCGTACCAGACGATGGCGTTGGCGACGTGCCCCGACGGGTAGGACTGGGCGAACCGGACCGGCAGGTCGTCGTGGAACAGCGGCAGGGTCTGCTCGGGCGTCAGGAACGGCTCCTTGACGCTGGCGCTCGGTGCCGCCCGTGCCGTCCAGATCTTGAGTGGGCCGATCGTGAGGTTGGTCAGCACGAACGCGGCCACCGGAGGCAGGATCGGTCGCACCGACCGCAGCCGGACGGCCAGCAGCACGCCCAGCCCGGCGGCGGTCAACGTCAGCGGGGTGCCCTGGCCGAGGAAGTTCAGCACCCGGGCGATCCAGTACGCGGCGGCCGGCCGGTGGCCGTCGGCCCAGTCGGCGACCGCCCGGTCCAACCCGAAGAGTTGGTCGGCGGCGAGCGCCGCGGTCAACCCGACCAGACCGACCAGCAGGAGCGCGTCGAACCACCAGCCGGCCGGGCGGACGGGCCGTAGCCGCAGGTCACGTCGTACCGCTGAGGGTTTGAGCACGCGACCACGCTACCGGCCCGGCGCGACGCCGGGGTGTGCGGCGCTGTGGGCCCAACCACGATGTGAGGCGATTGCTGGGGGGACCAGTCATGCTTGTGCCCGTGCGGATCACGTCTGCCCTCGTGGACCCGGCGCTGCTCGACCTGCCCTGGTCGACACCGCTGGAGGAGTGGCCTGCCGAACACCTGGTGGCGCTGCCGCAGGGCATCTCCCGGCACATCGTCCGGTTCGTCCGGTTGGGCGAGTACGTGTACGCGTTCAAGGAGACCCGCGAGCGGATCGCCGAGCGGGAGTACGACCTGCTCCGGGCCCTGGAACGGATCGACTTCCCCTCGGTCGAGGCGGTGGCGGTGGTTGCCGACCGGCAGGCCGAGGACGGGGAGCCGCTCGAATCGGTGCTGATCACCCGGCACCTGCAGTTCTCGCTGCCGTACCGGGCGCTCTTCTCGCACACCCTGCGGCCGGAGACGATGAGCCGGCTGCTCGACGCGCTCGCCGCCCTGATCGTGCGGATGCACCTGACCGGCTTCTTCTGGGGCGACTGCTCGCTGTCGAACACGCTGTTCCGGCGCGACGCGGGCGCCTTCGCCGCCTACCTGGTGGACGCGGAGACGGGCGCCCTGCACAACAAGCTCTCCAACGGCCAACGCGGTGAGGACCTGGAGATCGCCCGGGTCAACATCTTCGGTGAGGCGCTGGACCTGCAGGCCGCCGGCCTGCTGCACGAGTCCATCGACCCGGAGGTGGTCTGCGAGGAGGTCGTGCAGCGCTACGAGCGGCTCTGGCACGAGATCACCTACGAGCAGGCGATCGAGCGGGAGGCCCGGCACGACATCGAGGGCCGGATCCGCCGCCTCAACGAGCTGGGCTTCGACGTCGCCGAGGTGGCCATGTCGTCCATCGACGACGGGCGGTTCCTGGTTCGGCCGAAGGTCGTCGACGCCGGGTACCACACCCGGCGGCTGCTGCGGCTGACCGGGCTGGACGCCGAGGAGAACCAGGCCCGCAAGCTGCTCAACGACCTGGACGCCTACCGCGCGGAGAGCGACCTGATCGACGAGCAGCAGGCAGCGCACCGCTGGCTCACCGAGGTCTTCGAGCCGGTGGTCCGGGCCGTCCCCGCGCACCTGCGCCGCAAGCTGGAGCCGCAGGAGCTGTTCGCCCAGATCATCGAGCACAAGTGGCTGCTCTCCGAGCAGGCCGGCCGGGACGTCGGGATGCGTCACGCGGTCGGGTCGTACCTGTCCGACGTGCTGGTGCACCGCCCCGACGAGCAGGCCATCCTCGGCGTGGAAGTCCCCAGTCTGAGCTGAAACCCAGCCCGGCTGTCCGCGGCCTGGGGCCCGGCTTGCTCATACGGTTGCCTCTTCGGCTCGGTGACCGCACTATCTGGGCCGCTGCCTTTAGAGCTGATGTCGTAGACGATTCAGCCCCGGTCGGTTGGGCCTGTGACGAGACTGATGTCGTAGACGATTCAGCTCCAAAGGCTCTGTAGGAGCCCTGCGGAGCTGCCCCGCATCTAGGGCAGGCATGCGGCCATGCACCGACACCGAGCGTGCGAAGGCGAGCCAGCGACAGCAGCGGCCGCCCGCCGATACGGCTTAGGCCCGCCCGCCAGTCACCGAGAGTTCTGCCGTCACTCCACCCAGGAGCCTGCGCGCAGCACCCGCACCACGTTGAGGTCGTCGTCGAGCACCACCAGGTCGGCGCGGAGGCCCACCTGGAGGGACCCGACCCGGTCGCCCAGGCCGATGGCCCGCGCCGGGGTGGTGGCCACCATCCGTGCGGCGTCGGCGATCGGGATCCCGGCGTTCACGGCGTGCCGCAGCGCGGCGTCCATGGTCAGCGTGCTGCCGGCGATAGCGCCGTCGCGGGCGAGCCGGGCCACCCCGTCGGCGACGGTGACAGCCTGGCCGCCCAGCTCGTACTCGCCGTCGGGCATGCCGGCGGCGGCCATCGCGTCGGTGATCAGCGCGGCGCGGTCCGGGCCGGCGGTCGCGGTGGCGAAGGTCAGCATGCCGTCGTGCAGGTGCACCCCGTCGGCGACCAGCTCGCAGATCACTGTGGGCGCGTCGAGCAGGGCCACCACCGGCCCCGGCTCACGGTGGTGCACCGGCCGCATCCCGTTGAACAGGTGGGTGCCGACACTGGCGCCGGCGGCGACCGCGGCGCGGGTCTGCTCGTACGTGGCGTCGGTGTGGCCCACCGCCGCCACCACCCGCTGCGCGGTGAGCAGCTTGATCGCCTCCAGCGCGCCGTCGCGCTCCGGGGCGAGGGTGACCATGCGGATCGCGCCCCGGCCCAGCTCGATCAGCTCGGTCAGCTCGTCGGTCGACGGGTCCCGCAGGTACTCCGGGTTCTGCGCGCCGCAGCGGGCGGCCGACAGGTACGGCCCCTCGAAGTGGATTCCCGCCAACACGCCCTCGTCGACCAGCGGGGCGAACGCCTCGGTGGCGGTACGCATCAGCGGGAAGGGCGCGCTGACCAGGCTGGCCAGCAGCGTGGTGGTGCCGTGCGAGAGGTGGAAGTCTGCCGCCTTGCGGGCCTCGTCGGCGTCGCCGGTGGTGAAGGTGTGTCCCCCGCCGCCGTGCGTGTGCATGTCGACGAACCCGGGCAGGATCCAGTGCCCGTCGCGCACCGACGGGTACTCGGCCACCGCTGTGATCCGGTCACCGTCCCACTCGACGCAGCCCTGTCGGACGACTCCGGTCGGGGTCACCACTCGGCCGTTCACCCGTACGGTCATCGCTTCTCCTGATGGTCACGGACACCCACGGCGTCCAGGGCGAGCAGGGCGGCACCGAGGCAACCGGCCTCGTCGCCGAGGGCTGCCGCGACCAGCTGCGGCTCCCGGTGGAAGGTCATTCGCGCGTGCAGCGCCGCCCGCAGCGGGGTCAGCAGCCGGTCCCCGGCCTGGGCCAGGCCGCCGCCGAGCACGATCGTCGCCACGTCGAACAACGCCTGCCCGCTGGCGAGGCCGTCGGCGAGCGCCTCGATCGCCTCCTGCCAGACCTGGCCGGCGAGCGGTTCGCCGGCCGCGGCCCGCTCGGCCACCTCGGCCGCGGTCACCGGGGCGTCGGCGGTGTCGCCGGCGAGTTCGGCGTACCGGCGGCCGATCGCGGCGGCCGACGCGAGCGCCTCCAGGCAGCCGGTGCGGCCGCAGCCGCAGCGCGGACCGTCCGGCCGGACCAGGATGTGGCCGATCTCCCCGGCGGCGCCGTGGGCGCCCACCGCCGCCGTGCCGTCCACGACGTGCGCGGCGGCGATGCCGGTGCCGATGGCCACGAACAGCACGTGCCCGGTGCCGCGTCCGGCGCCGAGCCGGGCCTCGGCGAGACCACCGACACGCACGTCGTGGCCGAGCGCCGTCGGCAGGCCGAGCCGCTTCACAGTCAGGTCCCGCAGGGGTACGTCCCGGAAGCCCACGTTCGCCGACCAGACCGCGACGCCGCGCGCCTCGTCCACCACCCCGGGCACGGCGATGCCGACCGCGATCGGGGTGAGCCCGTCGGCGCGGGCCTTGTCGGCCAGCCAGCCGGCCACGTCCAGGATGGTGGCGACCACGGCCGCTGGCCCGCGTGCGGCGTCGGTGGGGTGCCGCTCGGTGCGCACCACGACGCCGTCCGGGCGGACCACTGCGCACTTCATGCCGGTGCCGCCGACGTCCAGCGCAACGACCACGGGGTCGTCGGTCATGGTGCGAGAACCACTGAACGGGACAGGTGGCGGGGCGCGTCCGGGTCGAGGCCCCGGCTGGTGGCCAGCGCGACCGCGAAGCGCTGGGCCAGGATCAGGTCGGCCATCGGGTCGACCGGGGTACGGCCGGCGGACCAGCTGCCCAGCACCGTGCGCCAGCCGTGCGTGCGGCTGTGCACGAAGGCCGCGCCGGTGGCGGCCACATCCTCGGGCAGCCCGTCGGGCAGCTCACCGAACGCCCAGACCAGCCGGCCCGGCGCGGCGATCGAGATGGGCCCGTGCCGGTAGTCCATCGCCGGGTACGCCTCGGCCCAGAAGGTGGCCGCCTCGCGGCACTTCAGCGCGGCCTCCTGGGCCAGCCCGATCGTCCACCCCCGACCGAGGAAGGTGGCCTGCTCGATGGTGGCCGGGTCGATCGGCAGCGGGGATCGCACCGCCACCTCGGCGTCGGCGGCGAGCGCGGTGACCGGGTCGCCGAGGTGGGCCCGGAGCACTGCCAACGCGGTGGTCGCGAAGCGGGTCTGCACCACCGACCGTTCGTCGGCGAAGGGCATGGCCACTGTGGCGGTGGCCAGGTGGACCGCCGGGGAGGCGGGGTCACCGACGATGACCGTGGTGGGTGTCCGTCCGCGCAGTGCGGCGAGCAGTTCCAGCACCTCGGTGGTGGTGCCGGAACGGGTGATCGCGATCAGCCGGTCGTAGCGGCGGCCGGCGGGGAACTCGGACGCCTGGAACGCGTCGGTCTCACCCTGGCCGGCCTGCTCGCGGCGGGCCGCGTACGCCATCGCCATGAACCACGACGTGCCGCAACCGACGACGGCAACCCGCTCCCCGGGACGCGGCAGGTCACCGCGTACCACCTCGGCCAGCCTGGCCGCCTCCCGCCAGCAGTCGGGTTGGCTCGCGATCTCCGCGTCCACGTACGCCATGGGAACTCCTCGCAGGGCCGACCGGTGCGCAATACGGCTCGTTAGACCCGCATTTCGCGCGTTATTCTGCGCGAACGCGGGTGACCATGGCAACCGGCCGGCCGATCGTGCAGGTCAGTCTTTTGCGCCAGCCTAGTTTCGCGCACTAGTGTGCACGCATTCAATCACCGTCCGTGCAGTTTGCTGGGAGGGCCCCCGCAGTGGACCGGTACGCCAGATGGAACGCCCTGCTCGAAATGCTGACCGATAACGGCCGGGTCAGCGTCGAGGCGGCAGCCGAGCGGCTGGACGTCTCCCAGGCCACCATCCGGCGTGACTTCGACCAGCTCGCGCAGCAGCAGATGATCACGAGGACCCGGGGCGGGGCGGTCGCCAACGGCGTGTCGTACGACCTGCCACTGCGCTACAAGACGGCCAAGCACTCGGCCGAGAAGCAGCGGATCGGGGCTGCCGCCGCCGCGCTCGTCACGCCGGGCACCGTGGTCGGCCTGAACGGCGGCACCACCAGCACCGAGGTGGCCAGGGCGCTCGCCGTGCGACCGGATCTGAACACCAGCGCCGAGGGCGCCCAGCTCACAGTCGTGACAAACGCGCTGAACATCGCCAACGAGCTGCTGGTCCGATCCCGGATGAAGGTCGTGGTGGCCGGCGGCGTGGTGCGCCCGAAGTCGTTCGAGCTGGTCGGCCCGCTGGGCGGGGCGCTGCTGCGCGAGGTCACCCTGGACGTCGCCCTGCTCGGTGTGGACGCGATCGACCCGCAGCTCGGCGCCGCCGCCCACCACGAGGGGGAGGCGGCGATGAACAACCTGATGGTGGCCCGCGCCAAGCGCGTGGTGATCATCGCGGACTCGTCCAAGCTGGGGGGTCACGCCTTCGCCCGGATCTGCCCCGTCGAGCGGGTGGAGACGCTGGTGACCGACTCCGGCGCCGCGCCGGAGGTGGTGGACGCGTTCCGCGCTGCCGGCGTACAGGTCATCTGCGCCTGAGAGGTCACGCTCCGTCGATGAATTAGCCCGATCGGCGCGTCGAAGCCACCGGGGCATACGCTCGCTTGCATACCGGGTATGGTGTCGGCTGTCATCCCCGCCCGATGGGGGTGGCAGCTGCCGGCGTTGCGGATTTTGGACGACAACCAGTGGCCGGTGTGAATCTAAGGAGTGGGCGGCGGTGACCAGTTGTTTCGTACGTAACCGCCCGGCGGTAGTACGCGGCGGGGAGGTTGCCTGTTCCCACGTACCGGCTGGGCCGGCTCCTCGTGGTCGGTGAGCCGCTGTCGGACGCAGCCCCGGACGCCGGGCTGGTCGTGGTGCACTTCCGCGTTTCCTCCGCCGAGCAGAGGACGGACCTGGCCCGGCAGGCAGCTCGGGCGAACCGCATCTGCCGTTCAGTCGAGGCGACGAAGACGGATCCGACGTGATCGTCAACCAGGCGTACCGGTTCGCGCTCGACCCAAGCCCGGCGCAGGTGCGTGCGCTGACGTCGCACGCGGGCGCGTCGCGCAAGGCGTTCAATTGGGGGCTCGGCTTGATCAAGGCCCAACTGGACCAGCGCGAAGCGGAGAAGTCCTACGGGCTGAACGGCGACCAGCTGACCCCGTTCGTGTCATGGTCGCTGCCCGGTCTACGTAAGCGCTGGAACGTAGCCAAGGTCGAGGTCGCACCGTGGTGGGCGGAGAACTCGAAGGAAGCGTACGCGTCTGGGATCCGCAACCTGGTGCGTGGCCTGGACGCCTGGCGTGACTCCAAGTCCGGCAAGCGGAAGGGGCCGCCAGTGCGGTTCCCCCGATTCAAAGGCAAGCGCCGCGATGCGCTGTCGTGCACGTTCACCACCGGCACCATCCGGGTCGAGCGGGACCGCCGGCATGTGACGTTGCCGCGGCTGGGCGTGCTGCGGTTACACGAGTCGGCCCGGACAATCGCCCGCCGTCTCGACAACGGCACCGCTCGGATCTTGTCCGCCACCGTCAAGCGTGCCGGGGGACGCTGGTACGTATCGTTCGCGTGCGAGGTCGACAAGGTTGACCGTCGCCCGGCCCGACCGAAATCAACGATCGGCGTGGACGTGGGCATCAAACACCTTGCAGTGTTGTCCACTGGCGAGGTGGTGGACAACCCGCGCCACCTGGCCGGCGCCGCTCGTCGGCTACGACGCGCCGCCCGGCGCATGTCCCGGAGGCAAGGGCCCGAGCGCCGTACCGGTCGCATCGTGGGCTCGCGGCGGTGGCACCGCGCCGCATCCCACCTCGCCAGCGCCCACACCCGGGTGGCAAACCTGCGCCGCGACGGCCTGCACAAGCTCACCACCGGCCTTGCCGCCGAATACGGCACGGTGGTGGTGGAAGACCTCAACGTCGCCGGGATGGTCCGCAACCGCAGGCTCGCCAAGGCGATCTCCGACTGCGGTTTCGGCACCATTCGTAGGATGCTGGGTTACAAGACGGCCTGGAACGGCGGGCGGCTGCTGGTAGCCGATCGCTGGTATCCGTCGTCGAAAACCTGTTCGGCCTGCGGCGCGGTGAAAGCCAAGCTGCCGCTGCGGGTCCGAACTCTCACGTGTGAAGAGTGCGGCCTGAGCTTGGACCGTGACCACAACGCGGCCCGTAACCTCGCGGCACTCGTCAGCAACACCGGTGCCGGAGTGGCCGTGCACCCGCAGCCGCAAGGCTCGAACGGACGCGGAGCCGACCGTAGGACCCAGTTCGCCGCTGGGCAGGTGGCGATGAACCGTCCACCCGGCACGGCGTTCGCCGGTCAGACCGGGACCGTCCCACCGCAAGGCGGGACTACCAATCGTGTGCTTACTACAGCGCACTGATAGATAACGGAGGTGCAGCTTGCCAGCTGTCCTGGAGATCGAAGGTCTACGTAAGACGTACAAGAGTCGTCGACGCGGCACCCGCAACGCGCTCGACGGCTTCGACATGCGGGTCGACGCAGGGCAGGTGCACGGCTTCCTGGGCCCCAACGGGTCCGGCAAGACCACCACGCTGCGTACCCTGCTCGGCCTGATCCGACCCGACGGTGGCCGGATGGCGCTGCTCGGGCACGAGGTTCCCGACGCGCTGCCCACTGTCGCCGGCCAGGTCGGCGCGATCGTGGAGAGCCCGCAGTTCTTCCCGCACTTCACGGCCCGGGACACGCTGTCCCTGCTCGCGGGAGCGGGCGAGGTGCCGGCCGTCCGGGTCGACGAGGTGCTGGAACTCGTCGGGCTGCGCGACCGGTCCGGCGAGCGGGTCAAGACGTACTCGTTGGGCATGAAGCAGCGGCTCGCCGTGGCCTCGGCCTTGCTGAAGAACCCGAAGCTGCTCATCCTCGACGAGCCGGCCAACGGCCTCGACCCGGGCGGCATCCGGGAGATGCGCACGCTGATGCGCACCCTCGCCGAGTCCGGAATGACAGTGGTGCTGTCCAGCCACATCCTCGGTGAGATCCAGCTGATCTGCGACTCGGTGACCATCATCTCGCTGGGCCGGCGGGTCGCGTTCGGCCCGGTCGACGAGGTGCTCGCGCAGCACTCGTCCGGTGCGGTCCGGATCCGGCTGGAGGCGGTCAGCGACCTGCCGGTGGCCACCGAGGCGCTCACCCAGGCCGGGATCCGGGTCACCGGTCACCCGGACCACCTGATGCTGGCCGGCGTCGACAAGCCGGCGTCGGTGACCCGGCTGCTCGCCGAGAAGAATCTCTACGTCAGTGAGTTGGCGCCGATCGCCGTCGACCTGGAGAGCGTCTTCCTCGAACTGACCGCCACCGCGCCGGTACCCGGTCAGCACCGGCAGGTCGACGAGTCCATGAAGGTCGGCGGGACGGGTCAGCCCGGTCCCGCCGGGGGAGGGTGGGGCGCGTGAGCCTCTTTCGTACCGAGCTTCGCCGGCTCAGCAAGCGGCGTTTCACCCGCTACATGACACTGCTGGGCCTGCTGGTGCTGGCAGCGGTGGTGGTCGGGGTGTTCTTCACCAACCAGAAGATCGACGCCGGCCAGCTCGCTCAGGCCGAGCGTCAGGCCGACCAGCAGTACCAGGAGCAGGTGCGTTGGAGCGAGCAGGAGCGCACCGCGTGTGAGCAGGCCAAGACGGCCGGCACGGCGACCGACGGTCGCTACCCGCCCGACTGCTCGATGATCACGGCCCCGTCTCGGGACCAGATCGAGGCGAGTTGGTTCCTGCCGTCGACGTTCGACTTCAAGGAGACGTTCGACGAGACCCTGATCCCGTTCGCGGCGATCCTCGCCCTGGTCGGGTTCGTCGTCGGCGCGTCCTTCGTGGGCGCCGAGTGGAGCACCGGCGGCATGATGAACCTGCTGCTCTGGCGGCCGAAGCGGCTCACCGTACTGCTCACCAAGCTGGCCGCGCTGCTCACCGGCATCCTGGCGGTGACGCTTCCTGCCGCGGTGCTGTGGTTTGCCGGGTTCTGGGCGGTCGCCAACTTCCGGGGCAGCACCGAGAAGATGACCTCGGGGGTCTGGCAGTCGTTCATGCTGACCGGCGTACGCGGCGTGGTGCTGGTGTTGGTGCTCACCACCATCGGCTTCGCCCTCGCCTCGCTCGGTCGGCACACCGCGATGGCCCTCGGGGGCGTGGTGGCGGTGATGGTGGTCGGCCAGTTCGGCCTGGGCATCCTGCTGTCCATGGCGAGCGTGCGGTTCGCCGAGGCCTGGCTGCTGCCCACGTACGTGCTGGCCTGGATGACGAAGACGGTCACGTTGCAGGACTGGAACTCCTGCAACGCGACCTACTACGGGGAGTGCAAGCCGGCCACGATGGACATCACGTGGCAGCAGTCCTCCGTCCTGCTCTCGGTCGGGGTGGTGGTGATCCTCGGGGCGGCGCTCTGGGCGATGCGTCGCCGCGACATCTCCTGACTCGACCGAAGTGACGCGGCGCGGCCGGTCCGGCCGTCGGGGTTCCCGGCGGTACGGACCGGCCGCGCCGCCTGCTGCGTCCCTGGTCGCCGCTGACTAGGCTGAACGACATGTCCGCCGACACCACCCCGGCCGCCCCCGAGCCGTCCATCGACGCTCATCCGGGTGAGGTCACGGGTGCTGCCGGGCCGACCGTCCCGACTCCCCGACCGGCGCCGTCCATCGAGACCGCCGACGCGCCACCCGCCGACGAGGCGGCCCAGCCCACTCATCCCGCTGGTCCCGCGGCGGGGCTCACCGAGCGGGAGCGGGCCATCCTCGCCTTCGAGCAGCAGTGGTGGCGGCACGCCGGCGCCAAGGAACAGGCCGTCCGGGACACCTTCGGGATCTCGTCGACCCGGTACTACCAACTGCTCAACGGCCTGCTGGACAATCCGGCCGCCCTCGCCGCCGACCCCGTGTTGATAAGCCGACTCCGCCGCTTGCGCTCGTCGCGCGCCCGTAACCGCCGCCGCTGATCCTGCGCTCCGCGATCTTGCACTTCCTGTCGCCGCTTTGCGAGCTTTTGCACATCTTTGTCCGGACACAAAGTGCAAGATCGCGGCGTCGGTCGCCGGTCTGCTCAGCCAGCCGCATGGCCGCTGGGCAGGCGGGTAGGCGGGAGGCGCGCCGAGGTTGCTTGCGACCTCGGGCTCAGGAAGGGAGCGGGGTATGACGGCAACGAACCAGAGCGGCAGAGGGCAGCAGGCCCGCCAGGAAGCCTCACGCGTCGGCCAGCAGGCCGCGCAGGCCGGGGGTCAGGT
Organism: Micromonospora sp. NPDC005324; assembly: GCF_040607155.1. Lineage (NCBI taxonomy): Bacteria > Bacillati > Actinomycetota > Actinomycetes > Micromonosporales > Micromonosporaceae > Micromonospora > Micromonospora sp. NPDC005324. The sequence goes on from NZ_JBEXGE010000001.1 coordinate 219,383, forward strand.
CGCCCACACCGCAGCTGAGCAGGGCGGGCAGGTGGCCGCAGAGGCGCGGCGACAGGCCCAGCAGTTGACCGGGGAAGCCACCGGGCAGCTTCGGGACCAGGCGCAGACGCAGCAGCGGCGGGCCGCTGCGGGCCTGCGGGACCTGGGCCAGAACCTCAGTTCGATGGCCGAACGGGACGGCGATTCCGGGCTGGCCGGTCAGGTGGTGCGCAAGGCGGCCGACGCCGCCCAGCAGGCCGCCGGTTGGCTCGACGAGCGAGAACCCGGCGAGGTGCTCGACGAGGTTCGCACGTACGCGCGGCACCATCCGACGACGTTCCTCGCGGGCGCGGCGGTGGCCGGGCTCCTGGTCGGGCGGCTCACCCGTGGCCTGACCGCGCCGGCCTCGGGCAACGGTCAGGGTGGCAGCGCATCCGGTGCTCCGTCACCCGCGCAGGGCGCACCGGCGGACGCCGGTGAACAGCCGTACGTGGGGACGGCACGGGCGCAGAACGTCTCGCCCGCCGGTGAACCAGCGCGGAACCTTCCCGGCGGGGTGGCACCGTGAGCGCCCCGGAGAAGGAGCGGACCCAGGCCTCCGTCGGCGAGCTGATCGGCGAGGTGACCCGGGACATGTCCACTCTGGTGCGCAAGGAGGTCGAGCTGGCCAAGGCCGAGCTGCGCGAGGAGGTCAGCCAGGCGGGCAAGGCCGGCGGTATGTTCGGCGGTGCCGGGCTGGCCGGGTTCCTGGCGGTGCTCTTCGTGTCGTACGCCCTCTGGTGGGGGCTGTCCAACACGATGGACCAGGGATGGGCCGCGCTGATCGTCGCGGTCCTGTGGGCCGCCGTGGCCGGTGGGCTCTTCATCAACGCCCGGACCCAGCTGAAGCGGGCTCGTGCGGTTCTGCCCCGGACGAAGCAGACTGCCCGGGAGCTGCCGGACGCCCTGCGGGGTCGGTGAACGATTCGGGAGGGAACAGCTCATGTCCAGTGATCCGGATCAAATCCGGCGGGAGATCGAGAGCACCCGCAACGAGTTGAGCAGTGACGTCGACGCGCTGACCGACAAGGTCAACCCGCGTCGGATCGCCGGTGACCGCGTCGGGCAGGCCCGCGGGGCGTTCACCCGAGCGAAGGAGAAGATGATGGGCAGCTCGAACCACCTGGGGCAGGAGGCCGGCCAACGGATGTCGTACGCGGCCGGTTCGGTACGCGACGAAACCCGTTCACTCGGGCAGCACTCCCGCGAGCAGGCTCAGGGCAACCCGATGGCCGCCGGCCTGGTCGCCTTCGGAGTCGGTCTGCTGGCCGCCTCCCTGATTCCGCCGAGCGGGCGTGAGCGGCAACTCGCCGGACGCGCGCGGGGCATGGTGAGTGAGCACTCCGATCAGCTGCGCGAGCAGGCGAGCCAGGTTGGCCATCAGGTGCAGGACAACCTGCGGGAGCCTGCGCAGCAGGCGGCGCAGTCGGTCCGGTCCAGCGCCCAGCAGGGCGTGTCCGCGGTACGCGACCAGGGCCGTTCGGCCGCCGGTCAGGTGCAGGGAGAGACGCATGCGGCCGTCGACGACCTTCGGCAGCACTGACCCGATCGATGTGCCGGGGCCGGCGCCGGTGATGCGGGTACGATCCGCGTCCGCGCCGGCCCCGGGCCGGCCGGTCAACGAGGACCTGGTCTTCCGGTTCGGCCCGCTGGTCGGTGTCCTGGACGGCGCGACGGTGCCGGACGGCTTCGACACCGGCTGCGTGCACGGGCCCGAGTGGTACGTCCGGCACCTGGCGGCCCGGATCGGCGTCGCCGAGGCGGTGCGCCCCGCCGCCCGGCTGACCAGCAACCTGGCCGCGGCCATCCTCGCGGTGCGCGCCGACCACGGCGGGCAGTGCGACCTCGACCATCCGGGCACCCCGTCCAGCACTGTCTGCCTCCTGCGGGACTGCGGCGACCAGGTGGACTATCTGGTGCTCTGTGACAGCCCGCTGGTCCTCGACACCGGCGGGAAGGTCAGCGTGGTCACCGACAACCGGCTGGACGCGGCGATGGCGGAGCTGCGGGAGACAGTGGCCGTCCTGCCGGGCGGCGCGGAGGACCCGGTCACGCGGTTCCGGCACGCCGTGACCGTCCAGCGGGAGCGGATGAACCGCACCCACGGCTACTGGGTGGCGGCCTCCGACCCGGACGCGGCCTTCCACGCGGTGACCGGGACCGCGCCCCGGCACGGTCCCGGGGAGCTACGGCGGGCGGCGCTGCTCAGTGACGGCGCGTCCAGCGCGGTGGAGCAGTTCGCGCTGATCGACTGGGCCGGTCTGCTGGACCTGTTGACCGCTGACGGTCCGGGCGCGTTGATCGACCGGGTGCGGGACGCAGAGCGCGACCACCCCGACCGGCTGCGCCGACACAAGTCCACCGACGACGCCTCGGTGGTGTTCTGCGAGTTCGGGTAGGCGTTTTGGCACCTTGACACCCGGTCGGGTGACAACAGAGCGTGATGTGGAACACCCGGGCCGCCCGACCGGCCGGTACCGCTGTCCGGACCGCCAGTGGATGGCCAATGGGGTGGACTTCGGCCGATGAGAGCGGCAGACTGCGGCACGTGGCGGGTGCGGTCCGGCTGGAGCCGGTGGACGAACGGAACCTGGAGCCGTTGCTCTCCGTAGCGGCTGCGGAGGCGGAGCCCTGTGACGTGATGCCCCCGGTCGAGGCGCCCGCCGGCTGGTCGCTCGCCCGTCGCGAGGCGTTTCGCGAATTCCACCGGGCGAGCTTCGGCGGGCTGGACGGCCCGACCGGTTCGCAGATGTACGCCATCCTCGTCGGCGGCGAGGTGATGGGCATGGTGCGGATGACGCGCTGTGACGAGCCCCGCACTGTGGAGACGGGGATGTGGCTCGGCCGGTCGGCGCGCGGGCAGGGTATCGGCGCGGCCGCCCTACGGGAGCTGCTGAACGCCGCCGCTCGGGCGGGCATGCGGGCGGTGGTCGCCGAGACGACCCCGGACAACATCGGCGCGGTGTCGGTCCTGCGGAAGTGCGGCGCGAAACTGCGCGAGGACGACGGCAAGGTACGCGCCGAGATCTGCCTCGATTCGACGCCGCCCGCCTTCTGAGGCGGCGCGAGAGAGGGTTGTCCTGCTCTGATCACTCCCGGTTGGCGGCGTACGCGGCCAGACCGGCGACCTGGGCCGGGTCCAGCGACGGTCGTACCCGGGCCCGTGCTGTCGACACGTGCTCGGCGGTGACCGTGGCGGCGGCGAGCGACTCACGCATCGCGGCCAGCGCCGCCTCGCGGATCAGCGCCGCACAGTCCGCGGCGGAGAAGCCGGTCAGCTCGTCGCCGAGGGCGGGCAGGTCGACGTCCGGCGCCAACGGCACCTGCCGGGACGCGGCCCGCAGGATCTCCGCGCGGGCGGGCCCGTCCGGTGGTGGCACGTAGACCAGCCGCTCCAACCGGCCCGGCCGCAGCAGCGCCGGGTCGACCAGGTCCGGCCGGTTCGTCGCACCGACCACGACCACGTTGCGCAGCGTCTCCACCCCGTCCAACTCGGTGAGCAGGGCGGCGACCACCCGGTCCGTGGTGCCCCCGTCGGTGGCCTGGCCGCGTACCGGCGCCAGCGCGTCCACCTCGTCCAGGAAGATCAGCGTGGGGGCCGCCTCCCGGGCCCGACGGAACAGCTCGCGGACCGCGCGTTCGCTCTCACCGACCCACTTGGAGAGCAGTTCGGCGCCCTTGACCGACAGCACGTTGGCCCGCCCCGACCCGGCCAGGGCGGTGACCAGGTAGGTCTTGCCGCAGCCCGGCGGCCCGTAGAGCAGCACGCCGCGCGGCGGCTGCACGCCGAGCCGGGCGAAGGTGTCCGGGTAGGTCAGCGGCCACAGCACCGACTCGGTCAGCGTCTGCTTGACCTCGTCCAGGCCACCTACGTCGTCCAGGGTCACCGAGGCGAGATCCAGTGTGGAGGCCGCCATCGTGGTGGGCCGGACCACCTCCCGGGCGGCGGTGAAGTCGGCCATCGACACCGTCGGCGTCTCGGCGGACTTCTGCCGCAGCGCCGCGCGTACCCCGGCCTCCCGGACCAGTGCGGCCAGGTCCGCCGCGACGAACCCGGGGGTACGCGCGGCCACCTCGTCCAGCCGCACGTCGTCGGCCAGCGGCACCTGCCGGGTCAGCACGGTGAGCTGTTCGCGACGCAGCGCCTGATCCGGGAGCGGGACGCTGATCCGCAGTGACAGCAGGTCGGGCGCGCGCAGTGCGGGGTCGACCGCCTCCGGTCGGCCGGTGGTGCAGACCACTGCGACGCCGGCGCGGACGCTCTCCGCCAGCACCTGACGGAACACGGTCGCCACCGGACCGGGCTCGTCGGCGGGTGCGAGCGCCTCGACATCGCTGACCAGCAGTACCGCCGGCCCTTCGGCCCGGGCGGCCGATGCCGCGACCCGCAACCGCTCGGCGGCGGCCTGACTGGCCAGCGCGGCCACCTCCGGCGCCCAGAGCGGGTGGACGCGGGCACCGACCCGGGCGGCCACGGCCCGGACCAGCGCCGACTTCCCGGAGCCCGCCGGGCCGACGAGCAACACCCCCAACGAGATGGTGGTGCCGAGCCGGCCCAGCACCTCCCGGTGGTGGAAGCCGAGGTCCAGCAGCTCGGTCAACTCCTCGGCCTGGGCCCGCAGCCCGGGCAACTCGTCCACGTCGGGCACGTCCTCCGCCGCAACAGCGTCGGCGCTCGTACCCGGCCGGGTCGACGCGGTGCCGACCAGGGCAGGCCCGCCGTGTGTCGTCGCACCGTGTTCCCAGGCGATCGATGTGCCCATGGTGACCAGCGCGCCGGCCGCCGGCTCGACAGTGACCACGCTGAGCAGCGTGCTGGTCCAGGCGAAGCCGACGGCGTTGGCGAGGCTGCGCCGCGCCGCCTCGACCAGGCTGCGGACCGAAGCGTCCGGCAGCACATCCTGTGGCAGCAGCGACACGTCGTCCCCGGCGGTGAGCACCTTGCCCAGCAGGGCGAGCCGGAGCATCTCCGGGCTGACCGCCGCGACGACCCCCACCGGCCCGGCCAGGACGACCCGGCTCGCCGGCACCAACGGCATCGGGCTCACCCGCACCTGACCGCCGTCGCGCAGACCCAGGTTGCCCAACGTCAGGTCATCGGCGTACAGCAGGGCGGTGCTCGCGCCCGGCCCGGCGGCCGCCGCGATCCCGGCCGTCTCCCGGCGGCCGGCGAGGCGGACCGGGTCGCCGGGGCGCAGCCCCAGCGCGGTCAGCGCCTCCGGGTGCAGGCGCACGATGCCCCGTCGGGCGTCCAGCGCCGCCGGCCGCAGGCTCGCCGTCAAGGTCAGGTCGGGTTGCGCCACTGCCCGACCGTAGCCGCCGCCAGCCACCCCCGCCGGTCAGCGGCCCGGATCCAGCTCGTCCAACAACGTCGGGTCGCGTCGGATCAGCTCGGCCAACCGGGCCGCCGGGTCCGGGGTCAACCCGTCCGGACCGGGCGCCCAGGCGGGCACCGTCCGGCCGGAGAGCGGCCAGGTCGGCGGGGATTGCACCGGCGTCGGCGGGGGAACCGCTCCGACAGTGACGGCAGGCCCGTCCCAGGAGACCCGCATCGGGTACGTCCGCCCGGCGTGCTCCACCTGCACTGTCACCGCCAGCCCGGGGTAGGTCCCGACGACCTGGCGGATCGCCTCGGCCACCTCCTCGACCGGCCCCCATCCGGGCACCTCGCTCGGGGCCTCCACCCCCGCGTGCCGGCCCGGCCGGGCGTTGCGGGTGTCGCCGCCGAGGCCGGGCGGGCTCGACCGTGCTGTGGTGTCGTCACGGTCGGTGGCCCGACGGCGCGACGCCTCCTCACGTCGGGCCAGCCGGGCCAGCGTCTCGTCCAGGTCGCCCCTCACCAGATCACCTCTTCCCGCCATGGCCGGAGCTGGTCGGCTCAGGCCCTCCTGTCCCGGGTGGCGCGGTCCAGCGCGCGGTCCAGGACGACCAGTAGGGCGTCCCGTACCGAGAGCCGGTCGCGGGCATCGAACTGCACCAGGGGTACCTGATCGCCGATGGCCAGCGCCCAACGGATCTCGCCGAGTTCCAGTGCCAGGCGCCCGTCGAAGGCGTTGACCCCGACGACGAACGGCAGCCCGGCCCGCTCGAAGAAGTCGATCGCCGGGTAGCAGTCGTCGAGCCGGGCGCTGTCCACCACCACCAGCGCGCCGAGCGCTCCCCGGGCCAGGTCGTCCCACATGAAGCCGAATCGGGTCTGCCCCGGCGTGCCGAACAGGTAGAGCTTCAGGCTGCGGTCGATCGTCACACAGCCGAAGTCCATCGCCACAGTGGTGGTGGTCTTGGTGGAACGGGCACCCGGGTCGTCCACGCCGATCCCGGCGCTGGTCATCTCAGCCTCGGTGGTCAGGGGCGCGATCTCGGAGATCGCACCCACTGTGGTGGTCTTGCCCACCCCGAACCCGCCGGCCACCAGGATCTTGACCGGGATCGGCGGGGCGCTCGGCTTACCGGCCGAAGGGGCCGACCCGGTGCCGGACGAGGGCCGGTACGGCGGCGGTGCGGTCGGCGGTGGGCCGGCCCGCCCGACTATCGGCCCGGTCCCCGGGGACATGCCGTATCGGGCGGCGGCGCTGTTCGCGGCGACCCCGCCGAGCGGGGCGACCGGCCATTCAGGAGATCGCACGGAGTCCATCAATCACTCGCAGGATGAGATCGGGGTCGACAGCGTCGTCGGTGTCGGTCACGTGCACGTCCAGGTGCCCGGCGGCGCGTAGATCGCCGACCAGGACCCGCGTCACGCCGAAGTGCAGTCGGGCGCGGGCCGAGATCTCGGCCACCGAGATCGGCTCGGCGCAGAGCGCGATGATCGTCTGAAGTTCCGGTGCCAGCAGGGCGCCGGGTGGGCCGGCCCACCAGCCGCTGTCCATGCGGGCGGTCACCTGGGTCTCCAGCCCGATCGCCGGGTCGGCACCCGCAACCCGCCCGGAGGTGAGCACGAACGGGCGGGGACCGGGGGGTTGGTCCCCGTCCGGCGCCGGCTCGGGCAGCGCCGGTGTCGCCGGCGCTGCGTCCCCGGTCGGGGGTGACGTGCGCAGGTACGGGCGGATCCGAACCCTGGGTTCCGGATCCGGATCCTCGCCGGCGACGTCGGGGGTCACTGCTGAACGGCGTTCTTCAACTCGACGATCAGTCGCGGGGTCAGGGCGCCACCGGCCCGCCCGGCGAAGAGCGTCATCTCGTACGCGACGGTGCCGAGGTTCGCCGAACGGTCGGCGACCACCCCGAGCACGGAACCGCTGCTGATCGCGCTGATCAGCAGGTAGCCGTCGGCCATGTCGACGATCACCCGGTTCAGGCCGCCGAGGGCGTACCAACTGGCGGCCCCACCGGCGAGGCTGGTCATTCCGGACACGACGGCGGCCAACCGCTCCGCGTTGGACCGATCCTTGATCGCCGACATGGCCATCAGCAGACCGTCCGAGGAGACCGCGATCGCCTCCAGGACCCCGGCGGTGCTGGAGGTGAAGGAGTCCAGCAGCCAGTTGAACGTACGGGCCTCCGGGCTGAGGTCCCCATTGGCGCTCGGCTGGGTCTGGTCGACATTGTCGTGCAGGAAGGGGCTGGTCACCGTGATGATCCTTCTTCGTTCCGGTGGTCGGGGCTGACTTCGCGGAGAGCGCGGGCGACGCCCGCCTCGAACTCGCTGATGAGGTCGCGGACCTCGGCCGGGTCTCCGAGGTGGGTGCTGAGCGGTTGGCAGACCGGGATGGCGGTGAGGTTCGCTCCCGGCACCCGTCGGCTCAACCGGGGCCGCTCCGGTGCGGCATCGGTCGAGCCACCACCACGCGGCACCGTGGGGCCGGCGCCTCCCGGGGTGCTGGGCAGGTCGACGGTCGCACCCAAGTCCACCATGGCCGCTCCGGCGCCAGCCGTCGGGTCGCCGGCCGTCCGCGCCGACGCGGCGTCGAGGCCCGGCGTCACGTGCAACTCGGCGCGGCGTACACCGGCTTGGAAGGCCTCGACCAGCGCGCGGGCGGCGGCGGGGTCCGCGCCGGTGGCGTCCACCGGCCGGCTCGTCGCGGCGGTGGCGTGCAGCGTCGCCCCGGGCACCCGCTGCCGCACCCGTGGCCCGCCCGGCTTGCCCGCCGGTTCCGGGCTCTGGGGCTCGGGAACGGCCTGCTCCGGCTGGCCCTGACCGAACGCGTTCCAGGATGGGCCGGCGTCCAGGCTGCGGGTGGCCCGGCTCAGCAGGTCGGAGTCGAAGCGGGCCGGCACGGCGATGGCCACCGCGCTGGGTCGCGCGTCCCGCTCGGGGTCGAGCTTCGCCGTCGTACGCCGGTCCCGATCCGGCACCGCGGCGCGGGCCACGGCGGCCCCGGCCCGGTCGGCGCGGCGCAGCACCAGCGACGTCGACGGGATCTCCACCTGTGCGGTCACCCCACCGCCGCCGGTGGCGGCCAGGGCGACCTGCCAGCCGTGCCGACGGGCCAACCGGCCCACCACGAAGAGCCCGAGCACCTCGGTCGGGGCCAGGTCGAGCCGTTCCCGGCGGGTGAACCGGGCGTTCTCCTCGGCGAGTCGTTGTTCGCTCATGCCGATGCCGTGGTCCACCACTGTGAGCCGCGCGCCGAGGCCGGACGTCTCGGCGGCCACCAGCACCCGGGTGTGCGGCGGGGAGAAGACCGTGGCGTTCTCCATCAGCTCGGCCAGCGCCAGGACGAGGTCACCGACCACTGCCGGCGCGGCCGATACGCCCGCCGGCACCTGCACCTCCACCCGGGTGTAGTCCTCGATCTCACCGAGCGCCAACCGGACCACGTCGGCCAGCGGCACCGGCGCGGTGTGCGCGTCGGCCCCGGCCGAGCCGGAGAGCACCACGAGGCTGCCGGCGTTGCGCCGCAACCGGCTGGATATGTGGTCGAGTCGGTACAGGTGCTCCAGGCGGCCCGGGTCGGCCTCCTGCTGCTCCAGCCGGTCGATCAGCGCGATCTGCCGACCCACCAGGTTCTGGGTACGCCGTCCGACGTGGCCGAACATCTGCGCCACGTTGCGTCGGCCGGCGACCTGCCGTTCGACCAGTTGGGCCGCTGTGTTCTGCACCCGGTCGAAGGCCCGCGCCAGGTCACCGATCTCGTCGTTGGCGCGGATGTCCACCGGCTCCAGCCGGACCGCTTGAGGTCTCTCCGCCTCGTCGTCGGTGACCCGGACCAGCTCCGCCTCGGCGACCCGGGCGACCCGGTCGGCCGAGCGGGTGAGTCGGGTCAGTGGTCGGGCCACCGTCCGCGCCACCGCCACGCTGAGCAGCACCACCAGCGTCAGGATCAACGCCGTCGCCGCACCGACCAGGTACGCGGCGGTCAGCGCGCGCCGCTGCTCTGCCGTCACCGCGGCGAGCACGTCGGCGACCAGCTTCTTCTCGACGAACTGACCGAGCCGGATCATCGTGCGGACGGCCGGGAAGAGCGCCTCCAGCGGCACGTCGCGGACCGCGGCGGCCGGGTCCCGGGCGCTTCTGACCAGGAAGTCGGGGCTGGTACGCGCGGCCACGGCCGCGTCGTTGAGCTGGGCCACAGTGAGCTGTTCGGGCGTGATCAGGCTGCGGAAGCGCGAGTTGTCGACCATCAGCGCGGCGATGCACGCCACGTACCCGGCGGTGGTGTCCGGGGTGCCGATCGCCTTGACCAGCAGGCTCAGGGTGGCGCAGGTGCCCAGGCCCTCGTCGGCGCGGAGCAGCCCGTCGAGGGCGAGTACCTGACGGCCCGGCAACGTGTCGGTGTCCACCCCGACCACGAGCCGCAGGGACTCGATGATCCCCTTGTTGACCGGGCCGAACGCGTCCATCACCTGACCCGGGTTGGCGGCCCGGGCCAGGACTGCCGTGCGCAGGTCGATGAGGCTGGACACTCGGTCGAGGGCGCGGTCGACCTGGTCGGTCAGCGCGTCGCTCCGCGCCGCCCGGAGGTCGGCCACTCGATCGTCCACGTCGGCGGACTTGCGAACCAGCTCACTGCGTTCGACCCGGCCGAGCAGGAAGCCGACGGAGAGGATGCGTTCCTGCTGGAGGTCCTGGACCAGGCTGCCGACCCGGCTGGCGAGCCGGACCCGTTCGGCGGTGTCGCCGGCGCGCTGTGCCGCAGACACCCGGTCGAGCATGACCGGCACGGCCAGGCCGACCATGCTGAGCAGGGGAATCACCACGAGCAGCGCGAGCTTGCCGCGGATCCGGAGCCTACCGAGCAGCATCGAACGCCCCCCACTGTGCGGTCTCCGGGTCGCGGGCAGCGCCGACCTGTTGCAGCGCACGCGCCTCGTCGGCGGGCGGTTGCCACGGGTCGCGGTGTGGCGGGGTGTCGGGGCTCTCCGCGTGGGTCGCGGCCAGGGCGGCCCGACGGTGGGCCCGGCGACCGGCGGCGACCAGCAGGGCGGCGAGCCAGCCCAGTAGCAGGACGGCGACGACACCCGCCCCGGCGGTCAGCCAGCGGTCCCGGTTGAGCCGGTCGATGCGCTCGGCCAGCAGCGCGTCCAGCTCGGTGAGGATGACCGGCTGAAGTTGGCGGGCCGAGCGGTGCGAGTTGAGCGCTGCGGCACTCAACTGGCCCGGGTTGACCACGCCGGTGTCCTTGGCCGGTACGGAGTACGCGGCAAGCGCCTCCACCGAACGCTGGTAGGTGTCCAGCGGGGTCAGCACGTTGGCACCGAGGTCGGTGCTCTCCGAACCGTCCACGGCCGAGCGAAGGTTGTCGACGAGGTCGGCGGCGGGGGCCAGGGCGGACACCCGCAGGCCGGTCAGCTCCAGCAGGCCGCGCGGTTGCTCGACGGCCGGCCGGCGGGAGACCAACGTGGCGAGGTCGGCCAGCCGGCCGGCGGCGACCACCGCCTCGGGCAGTTCCTGGCCGGCGCTGGCCTGGAGGAAGAACGAGTCGGCCTCGGGGTCGCGGACCAGCCCGGAGCTCTCCCGGACCTTCCGGTGCAGGGCCATCAGCAGGTCGGAGACCTCGCCGTAAGCGGTGAAGGCGGCCTCGGGGTCGGCGGCGCTCCGGCCGCGCAGCGCCTCCAGCTTGGCCCGTACGCCGGCCCAGCGTTCCTGGCTGAGCAGCTCCCCACCGATGCGGGCGTCCACCGCGGCGGCCTCCTCGACCGCCCCGTTCAACGCCTCCCGGGCCACCGGGCGGCCGTTGACCGCGTTGGACTGGGCCTCCACGAGGGCGTTGGTGACCGCCGCCAGCGCGGTGAGGTACTGCACGCCGAGCCGTTCCCGGGCGGCGAGGTCCCGGTCGTCGGTGGCCTGCCGCCAGTTCGACGTGACGAGCAGGCCCAACGGTGCCAGCAGTGCTCCGATGAGCAGCAGAGGCAGCAGCCGGCCCAGCGTGGACGGCCGTCGACGGGCCCGCGGCGCGGGGACTGTCATGTATGTCTCCTCCGGCGTGGGGCGCTGATCGGCGCGGCGTCGGGCTGGCCGACAAGTCCCGTGCACCGGACCGGAAAACTAATCGAACCCTCGCCTGGTCAGACCTCACTCGGCGAGTCAGGTTCACGTCACTTCGAGCCATGTCACCATTTGTCCGCGTTACCGGCACGCTCTGTGTCAGCCGTGGGTGTGACATGGAGGGATCGATGTGGATATCCGCGGAAGATCGGAATTCACGGGATCCGAACTCAACTCGCTGTGCCGCGTCGGACGGTGCGCGCTCGCACCCCACCGCGCACCGATCGGGGCAACCGGACGGACGTACGGCGGATCTCAGCCAACGCTCAGGCTGCGGGCCGTACCGTGTGCCGCATGACATCGCCGTCGCCGGCCGCGTGGTTCCGGCGTGCCCTGCCCACCCGCCGCCGGGCGACCGCCGCCGCTGTGGTCGTCGTGCTGTTGGCCGCCGCCGTGACCTGGGCGGTGTGGCCACAGGGACCGGGCGTACGCACCGAGAGCGCGATGCTCACCGTCCGGTCCGGACCGTCCGGTGACCAACCGGTGAACCTGGACACCACCCTCTACCTGCCGGACGACGCCTCGTCCGGTCGGAAGGTGCCGGCGGTGCTGCTGGCGCACGGGTTCGGCGGCACGAAGGAGTCGGTTCGCTCCGACGCGGAGGAGTTCGCCGGGCGCGGCTACGCGGTGCTCACCTGGACCGCGCGGGGCTTCGGTCGCAGCGGCGGTGAGATCCACCTGGACAACCCGGACTACGAGGTGCGCGACGCTGAGCGGCTGCTGGACTGGCTGGCCGCGCGGCCGGAGGTGCGCACCGACGCCGCAGGCGACCCGAAGGTCGGCGTTGTCGGCGGCTCGTACGGCGGTGGTTTGGCGTTGCTGTTGGCAGCCCAGGACCGTCGGGTCGACGCGATCGTGCCCATGATCACCTGGAACGACCTGTCCCGCGCGTTCCTGCCGGAGAGCACCGGCGGAGCGCCGACCGAGGGCGTGTTCAAGAAGGGCTGGGCCGGCCTCTTCTTCGGCGGGGGCGGCAACGTGGGTTCCGGCCCGGCCGGGCTCTCCGGCGCGACCGCCGCCCAGCCGCAGGGCGCACCGGCGTCGGCCGGCCCGCCCAGCCCCGGGCCGGGCGCAGGCCCCGGCACCGGTCCCGGTGGCGCCCCGGCCGGTGCCGCCGACCCGTCCTGCGGTCGGTTCGCCGCCGACGTGTGCGCCGCGTACCTCCGGATCGCCACCACCGGCCGCGCCGACCAGGCAGCCGTGGACCTGCTGCGCCGATCCAGCCCGGCCGGCGTGCTGGACCGGATCAAGGCGCCCACCCTGCTGGTGCAGGGCGAGGCGGACACGCTCTTCCCGCTCGGTGAGGCGGACGCGAACGCGCGCGGCATCGCCGCCACCGGCACCCCGGTACGGGTCGCCTGGTTCACCGGCGGGCACGACGGTGGCAGTGGACCACGCTCGGACGAAGACCGGGTGAAGTTCCTGACCGTCCAGTGGCTCGACCACTACGTCAAGGGCGAGGGCGACGCGCCCGGCGACGACTTCACCTGGTCGCGGATCGCCGGCTTCGACGCGCTCGACCGGGGTCTCGTCGCCACCGGATTCCGCCGCGCCGACTACCCGGGCCTCGCCGGCAACGCCCGCCGGGAGGTGACGGTCGCCGGTCCGGCACAGCCGATCGCGAACCCACCGAACGGCAACCCGGCCGCCATCTCCTCGATACCGTTCGCCGGCGGGCTCGCCTCGCTGCTGGACGGCGTGGCCGGTGACGTGCCCGGCCAGCACGCCCAGTTCGAGTCCACCCCGCTGACCGAGGCGGTGGACGTGGCCGGTGCGCCCACAGTCACAGTGCGTGCCGCGTCGCCGACCGGCGAGGCGGTGCTCTTCGTCAAGCTCTACGACGTCGACCCGGAGGGCGCGGCCACCCTGCCGAACGGCCTGGTCGCCCCGATCCGGCTCACCGGCCTGCCGCAGCAGGTGCAGGACGCCCGCCCGGTCACCGTGACGCTGCCCGGGATCGTCCGCCGGGTGGAGGCCGGGCACCGGCTGCGACTGGTGGTGGCCACCTCCGACCAGTCGTACACCACGCCCGCGGCGCCGACCGCTTACACGGTGGCCGCGGACGGCGCTGTCAGCCTGCCCACTGTCAGCGGCGAGCCGATCCCCACCGCCGCGACGATCTGGCGTTGGGTGCTCGCCGGCCTGCTCGCCGCCATCGTGATCGGGCTCGTCGTGGTCGTCGCCCTGGTCCGCCGCCGGCACCGCCGCCAGGACCGGTCGGTTCATCCGGAGTACGCGGACACACCGCTGGCCGTGCGCGCGCTGCGCAAGGAGTACGCGGACGGCTTCGTCGCCGTGTCGAACGTGGACTTCGAGGTGCACCCCGGTCAGGTGGTGGGTCTGCTCGGGCCGAACGGCGCCGGCAAGACCACCACCCTGCGGGTGCTGATGGGGCTTACCCAGCCGACCGCCGGGGAGATCTACGTCTTCGGTCGTCGGTTGGTGCCCGGCTCACCGGTGCTGTCCCGGATCGGGGCGCTGGTGGAGGGGCCGGGCTTCCTGCCGCACCTGTCGGGTCTGGACAATCTGAAGGCGTACTGGCGGGCCACCGGGCGGCCGTGGGAGGACGCACAGTTCGACGCGGCGCTGGAGATCGCCGGGCTGGGTGACTCCGTGCACCGGAGGATCAAGAACTACAGCCACGGGATGCGCCAGCGGCTCGCCATCGCCCAGGCCATGCTCGGCCTCCCCGAACTGCTGGTGTTGGACGAGCCGACCGACGGGCTGGACCCGCCGCAGATCGCCGAGATGCGCCGGGTGCTCCAGCGGTACGCCACGGACGGCCGGGCGGTGCTGGTCTCCAGTCACCTGCTGGCCGAGGTGGAGCAGACGTGCACGCACGCGGTGGTGGTGAACAAGGGCCGGATCGTGGCGTCCGGGCCGGTGGAGGAGATCGTGGGCGAGTCGCCGAGTGTGCTCTTCGACGTCACCGACCCGGTGGCGGCGCGAGCGGTGCTGGACCGGCTGCACGGGGTCCGCGTGTTGCCGGAGAGCGACGGCCAACTGGTTGTCGACACCAACGGCACGGCCCGCAGCGAAGTGGTTGCGGAGCTGGTGCGCGCCGGCATCGGGGTGGATCGGGTGGTGCCTCGGCGGCGCCTGGAGGACGCGTTCCTCGCCCTGGTGGGCGAGAACTCTCGGGGAAGCGGTGACCGGTGATGGCTGCTGTTACTGACGCGGGTGAGGCCCGCGGTTATCGGCCGTCGGCCACCACGCCGTTCGTGGCGGAGTTCCGTCGGCAGGCGTCCCGGCGGCGGACCCAGCTGGCGCTCGGGTTCATGGTGCTGCTGCCGCTGATCATCTTGATCGCGTTCCAGTTCGATTCGGGCGGCGACGACGACAACGGTCGCAACGAGTTCGCCAGCCTGGTCGAGCTGGCCACCTCGGGCGGGCTCAATTTCACCCTGTTCTCGATCTTCGTCTCGGCGTCGTTCCTGCTGGTGGTGGTCGTCGCGCTGTTCTGCGGCGATACGGTGGCCAGCGAGGCGAGCTGGGGCAGCCTGCGCTATCTGCTGGCGATCCCGGTGCCCCGGGCGCGGTTGTTGACGGTGAAGCTGGTGGTAGCGCTCGCGTACTCGGGGCTGGCCCTGATCTTGTTGGCCGGCACCGCGCTGCTGGCCGGCACCCTGCGCTACGGCTGGTCGCCGCTGCGCAGCACCGTTGCCGCCGAGCTGGAACCCACCGAGGGGCTGCTCCGGTTGCTGGCCGTGCTGGGCTACCTGGCGGTCGTACTGCTGGTGGTGGCCGGCCTGGCGTTCCTGCTGTCGGTGACCACGGACGCCGCGTTGGGCGCGGTCGGTGGTGCGGTGCTGCTCTGGATCCTGTCCAGCATCCTGGACCAGATCACCGCCCTGGGCGCGGTGCGCGACTTCCTGCCCACCCACTTCAGCACCGCCTGGCTGGGCCTGCTGTCGACTCCGGTGCAGACCGACGACGTGGTACGCGGCTGCATCTCGGCGATCAGCTACGCGACGCTGTTCTGGGGGCTTGCGTTCTGGCGCTTCACCCGCAAGGACATCACCTCGTAGCGGGTCGGCACCGATGGGCTGGTAGGGGTGCTCGCGGCAGTTGACCAGCTCCAGGCCGAGGCTCGCAGGCCCATCGCGGCGTCCCCGCCGGTCGGGCCTGCTTCCGCCCTCGACCCGCCCTCGGACACGTGTCCGAGGCTGGCTGGCGTACCCCGTTGCGCATTTGGCCTGGCCTTGCGCTGTTCCGTCGCTGGCGGCGGACCTTCTTCTCAGGTGCCTTTGGAGCTGAATCGTTTGCGACATCACCCGGACAGGTCGGGCTGCGCCGGACTCCGCCAACTCGTGCCGGTGTGCCCGCCGGGGCCGCGTCTCCTCGCTGATGTCGTAGACGATTCAGCTCCAAAGCGAGCGCCTGGGGCAGGTCCCACCCGCCGCCGCCGTGCGGGCCGCCGCTTGACGGGGCCGGGGTGGGGCAGGGTCAGGCTGGCGGGCGCTGGGTGAGGACCGCGTCCAGCAGGCCGGGATAGAGCTTGTCCAGCTCGTCCCGGCGGAGCCGGACCAGTCGGCTGGTGCCGGCGGCCCGGGTCCGGGTCAGGCCCGCCTCGCGCAGCACCTTGAGGTGGTGGCTACGGGTCGCCTTGGAGACGCCGAAGTCGAAGCTGCCGCAGGTCGCCTCGCCGCCCTCGGCGAGCGCCCGGACGATCTGTAGCCGCACGTCGTCGGCGAGTGCGGCCAACACGCTGGTGACCGGTACGGCGATCAGGTCGGGCTCGTGCGGCTCCATGTGAGCAGTGTAACCCTTGTTCGACAACCATCGAACAACACCCTATGGTCGGTGTCGTTGGTTCGACGATACTCGAACATTGGAGTTGCCGATGCGATCCCGCGCCACCGCGTACCCACTGGTCGCCGTGCTCGGCTGGGGCGTGATGTTCCCGATCCTGGCCAGCGCGCTCGACCGGGTCGACCCGCTCAACCTCGCCGCCCGGCCCCGGACCAGGGCGCTGCCCCGGCCGGGCGCGGTGACGGACCCGATCGCGGTGACCGACCCGGCGGCGGTGAGCGCCCGCTGACCCGCCGACCCGCGGCGGCAGCAGGGGACAGCTCCAGTGGTCCATCCGTGGCAGGATGAACCGCCAGGACCAGCCGTTTCCATCGATCCGTTGATGCCTGGTGAGGGGGTCGTTGTGACGTCGCTCGAAACCGAGGCCATGCGCAAGGCGGGCCAGACGATCAGCGAGGACGCGAAGTCATTCGCCGACACGGTGCTACCCAGGATCGCCTCGCTGACACTGCCGCGGGATGCCTTTCCGATGTTCGCGTGGAACCTGCCTGACGACTACGAGCGGGTCCGGCAGGGCGTGGGCGACGTGGCAGCGGCGCTCCAGAAGACGATGGATTCGATCGGCACCGCACTGACCACCATCGCCACCCACTACGAGGAGCAGGAGCGGGTGCGGGGCGAGAACTTCACATACCAGGATTGAACGGAGCCGCGATGTCCGACTCCTCGCTCTACTCCGACCGACTCGACGGCGACACCACCGAGAACCTGTGGGTGCTGGTCGGTGTCCTCGGCACCGCCCTCGCAGCGGCCGTCTGGCCCACCGGTGGCGGCCCGGCGGTGGTGGTCGGCCTCACCGCCCTTGTCGAAATCAACATCCGTACGCCGGACCCGTGGGACAAGGGCTCCGAGGCGTGGAACGACATGAGCGACGTGTTCGAGCAGTGCAAGGCGGGGCTGACCCGGGCGCGCGGTGACGTCGACACCTACTGGGCCGATCAGGGCGCCGAGGCGTTCAAGGCGTTCCTGGAAACGCGCATCGAGCCGGCCCTCGACGCGATCGCGCAGGCGGCCAGCAACGTCCGCAACATGTGCGACGACATGTGGTGGGGGCTGACCACGAACCTGGTCAGCTACATCAGCGTCACGGGCGCGGCGCTGGTGGCGGCCGGTGTGGCCTACCTTTCCGGCCCCTACACACCGGCCGTGCAGTGGGCGATCGTCGGAGCCTGGGCGGCGTTCGCCATCACGACGCTCACCGCCGTGCTGACCTTCGTGCAGCAGGTGTGGACGGCCAGCCGTGACGTCGGCGACGCCTTCAGCGTTCTGGAGAACATGTTCACGAGCGACAGCGACCGGATCGACACCACGAGCCTGCAACTGCCCGAGCAGGTCCGGGTCCGCATCGCCGAGCCGAAGGGGTGGATGAAGGAGTGAGCGACGTACCAGCCTTCGAGCGTGCGACGCGCGAGGCGGAACGCGCGGCCCTGACCACTGGGTCGCTGCGGGCGATGACCGACCAGCTCAACGGGGTCCTCGCCCGGATCACCGAGGCGCAGGAGACGGTCTACGAGGGCACCGACGACTCGGGCACAGTGGTGGTCAGGGCCACCGGCGCCGGCCGGGTCCAAGACGTCTACCTGAGCCCGCAGGCGGTCCGCGACCTCGACGCGCAGGCCCTCGGGGCAGCCTGCGTGACAGCCGTGGGCGACGCCAGGATGCGCGCCGCCCAGGCGCTGAGCGCGACGATCGCCGAGGTTTCCGGGCAGCCCGTTCCGGTCGACGTTCCCGCACCGGTTCCGCAGACGTACGATTCCGCGTCGGCCGCCGAGGCCCTGCGCGCCGCCGCCCGGAGGGCCAGATGAACCCCGATGCCCTGTCGACGATCCGTCGTGACATCGCTGCCGCCATGGAGGCGGCGGCGGATTTCGCCGAGCGGCCGGCGGGCGAGCAGTACCAGGCTGCGGCCGGCGACGGCGCGGTGATCGCCACCGTCGGACCGGGCGGTCAGCTGCTCGACGTACGGATCACGCCGCAGGCCCGCCGCGCCGTGGACAACCTCACCCTGGGCGAGCACGTCCGCGATGCGATTCGAGCCGCCGAGGCCGAAGCCGAGCAGGCCCGCACCGCCCTGCTCGGGTCGCTGACCATCGGTGGCCGCTCGGTCGCCGAGATCCTGGCCAACCCGGGGGCCGCCGCGATGCCCGGCACCGATCGACAGCGGCGGCAGCGATGACTCCCGCGCAGCGCGCCGTGGTCGTCATGGTGTCCGTCGTGGTCGCGCTTCTCGTCGTGTCGGGTGCGGTCTGGCTGCTCGCCGGCAGCGAACCGCCCACGGGCGGCGCCATCGCGACCGCCGGCTGGATTCTCGTTGTCGTACTGGCCGTCTTCGGGGCCGTGGTGTTCTACCTCGGGCGTCGACGCCGGCGCTGACCAGCAGCGCGCCGCCCGCCGGGATGCCGGCGGGCGGCTCACACCGTGGGATCTGCGGTAGCAACGACCGACAGCGTTGTCCTAGACTCGACGGCACAACTGAATACCTCATCCAGAGGGGCTGAGGGATACGGCCCGACGACGCCCCGGCAACCACCCCGCGCGCTCACCGCTGAGCGACCCGTGGGGCAGGTGCCAATTCCGTCCCCGCCGCACCGTGCGATGCGGGGAAAGATGAGAGGACTCTCGACATGACGTCGACGCTCGTCGCCTCCGGCATCGACACCTCCGCCAGCCCCGCCCGCGCCCTGGTCTGCCGTGCCTGTTCGGCCCGCTACCCGCTCGCCGCCCAGCACGCCTGTTACGAGTGTTTCGGCCCGCTGGAAGTCGACTACGACGCCGCCGCGCTGGCCACCGTCACCCGCGAGCAGATCGAGGCCGGCCCGAACAACATCTGGCGGTACGCCGCACTGCTTCCCGCCGGTCAGGACCCGGCCACCCGGGTCACCCTCGACCCGGGGCTGACCCCCCTGGTGGCGGCCCCGCACCTCGCCGCCGAGCTGGGCATCACCGCGCCGCTCTGGGTCAAGGACGACAGCGCCAACCCCACCCACTCGTTCAAGGACCGGGTCGTCTCGGTGGCTCTCACCGCCGCCAAGGCGCTCGGCTTCAGCCGGTTCGCCTGCGCGTCGACCGGCAACCTGGCCAACTCGGTGGCCGCCCACGCGGCCCGCGCCGGGGCGCCCTCGGTGGTCTTCATCCCCAGTGACCTGGAGCAGGGCAAGGTCATCACCACCGCCGTCTATGGCGGCGAGCTGGTCGCCATCGACGGCTCGTACGACGATGTCAACAGGCTCTGCGGCGAGCTGGTGGAGACCGACGAATTCGAGGACACCGCGTTCGTCAACGTGAACGTCCGGCCGTACTACGCGGAGGGCTCCAAGACCCTCGGCTACGAGGTGGCCGAGCAGCTCGGCTGGCGGATCCCGGCGCAGGTGGTCATCCCGATGGCCAGCGGCGAGCTGCTCACCAAGATTGACAAGGCGTTCTCCGAGCTGGTGGAGATCGGCCTGGTCGAGGCGCCCGCCGACGGCTGGAAGGTCTTCGGCGCGCAGTCCGCCGGCTGCAACCCGATCGCCGTCGCCCTGCACGCCGAGACCGACACGATCGTCCCGGTCAAGCCGACCGGCATCGCCAAGTCGCTCAACATCGGCGACCCGGCGGCCGGCCTCTACGCCCTGGAGGCGGTCCGCCGCACCGGCGGCTGGATGGAGTACGCCGACGACGACGAGATCCGGGCGGGCATCCGCGATCTGGCCCGTACCGCCGGGGTCTTCGCCGAAACCGCGGGTGGGGTGACAGTGGCCGTGCTGCGCAAGCTGGTCGAATCCGGTCGGCTCGACCCGACGGCCGAGACCGTCGTGTTCAACACCGGCGAGGGTCTGAAGACCATCGACGCGGTGGCCGGCCAGGTCGGGCCGACCCACCACATCAAGCCCTCGTTGCGCGCCGCCCGGGACGCCGGTCTCCTCGGCTGAGAGGGGGGACCGAGTGGATCAGCCGGTAACTGGGTTTTCGCTGTGAGTGTGGAAAACCCGCCGCTACGGACTTGACGGCAGGAACCGGACGGCGCAAGATGCTCCGTGCGGGAGGGCATTTCGCCGAAGACTTTTGAAGTTCTTGCGACCCAACGCCGGAGGCGTTGTGCGAGTGCCCCTCCCGACCACGTTCGATCGGGCCAGCGATCAATTCGCTGGCCCGATCGCTTTTCCCGCATGCACCCTCAGCGGCATGAGCATCACGATCGCGTCGTTCGACGGCGCCGACCGGACTTCCGTCGACGAGGCGTACCGGATCGGGGTGGCGGTCAACGACGCCGATCTGCCGGACCTACCGCCCTTCTGCCGGCGCCGGTTCGACGCGTTGTTCCACACGCCGTTGCCCGGCACCCGCACGCTCTGGGCGCTGGCCCGACTGGACGGCGTCCCGGCCGGCTTCCTGCAACTGGACCTGCCGCAGCTCGACAACACCGACAACGCCACCGAGGCAAACCCGACCAGCTCGGCGTAGATCTGCGCTCCTCGCCGGCGGGCGTGCTCGAGCAGCTCGGCTTCCGCCCGGTGGACTCCTGGACCGACTGGCAGCTCACCCTCTGACCGCGGGCGGCTCACCCTCCTCCAGCCGCCGGGTCAGCTCGCGGACCGCGCTGTGGAAATCCTGGTCCGAGATGAAGTGGTGCCCACGCACGGGTGGCGGCACGGTGTCGGTCGGCCCGACAGCCAACCCGGCCGGGTCGCGCACCCGGCGGTCCACCTCGGCGGCCCGGCCGCCGAACCGGGCTGTGGGATGGCCGGGCCGGGCCACCGGATCACCGGCGAAGATCCAACCGCCGACCGGGTCGGTGTAGCGCCAGAGGTTGATCCACCGCCAGTCGAGTCGCTCGCCCACCTCCGACAGCACCGAGTCGTTGACGTAAGCCGGGAAGAAACGCCGGTACAGGTTGCCCAGCGGGCTCGCGTAGGTCAACAGCGCGATCCGCCGTTGGCACGCCGCCGGCAACTGGAGCACCGTGGCCACGGCCAGCACGCTGCCGTGACTCTGCCCGGAGAGGACCACCTGATCGCCGCTCGCTATGAGTTGCCCGATCCGGCGGGTCAGCTCGGGCACCGCCCGCTCCGCGTAGCAGGGCGGCGCGAGCGGGTGCGCTCCGCGTGGCCAGAACGTCGCCAGGTCCCAGAGCACTCCGATGGACCGGATGCCTGCCGACCGGTAGGCGAGCAGCCCGGCCGCCGCCAACACCAGGGCGAACACGCCGGTCAGCGCCCCGCCGAGGTCGGTCACGAAGATCACCGGCCGGGCCAGCGTCTGCCCGCCCAGGCGCAGCGCGAGCGCCCCCGGCCCCTGGTGCAGGACGGAGAGCCCGGCCGCGCCCAGGGTGAGCAGCGCCAACACCGCGTACGCGATCGGCAGCAGTGGGCCGAGCCGGTCCGCCAGGCGCGCCCTGACGATTGCGTCCCGCACCGCCTCGACGCGCTCCGGCGGCACCCGGGACGCCTCCGGGAAGTCCCGGTGGACCAGTTCCTCCGCCTGTCGACGGTGCCGGGTCCGTCGGATCCGCGCGCCCAGCACCGCCACCACCCACACGACGACGAGCGCCACCGAGAAGCCCAGGGCCGCCCAGCGGTACGCGACCGGCGGGGACAGCGGCGGCGCCCCCGGAGGCAGCGGTCGGGCCGGGGTGGGGCTGGAGCCGCGGTCCAGGTACTCGGCGACCGCGTAGGTGACGCCGGAGGAGAACGCCACAGCCAGTCCGATCGCCACCGATGCCAGCACCGGCGCGCCCAGGCAGGCGACGAAGGTCCGCCCGGTCCGCCGGTGGCGGCTGAGCACCAGCACCCCCAGCGCCAGCAGCAGCACCAACTGGGTGGCGAAGAGCCCGGCGACCAGCACGTCGTACCAGGGCAACGTGCCGGTGGCCGCCCACGGTGACCGGGGTGCGGACGCGTACGCCACTGTCAGCACCGTCAGCACCACGGCCGCACGGCGCGCCGCCTGGGTGGGAGAGCGGCCGTTGCCCGGGCCGCCGTGCCGCTCGATGGTCGGCCGGCAGAGCAGAACGGCGGTCCCGGCGAGCAGTGCCACGTTGACGCCGAGCAGCACGTAACCGGTCAGCGCGGCATCGTGACTGGCCAGCGGCAGCAGCAGCGTCGCGTTCAGGGTGCCGAGCGCCACCGCGACGTGCACCGACCGTAGCCGTCGCAGTAGCGCTCGGTTGTCCCAGAACGCAGGGGTGTCCAGGCGGTCCGCGCCCACGCCCTGCGGCGTCGCCGCGCTGTCCTCGGGAAGTTGCCAGGTACGCGCCCCGAGCCGCCAGATCAGTGCGATAGCCAGGATCGGCAGGATGGCGAGGATAGCCAGCCGCAACCCCGGCGTCACGCCGCCCAGCCAGGAGATCTCCCGGCGGTCCTCCAGGCATCGTGGGTACGCCGCACACTGCCAGGCGATCAGGTCCAGCGAGACGCCCACCGTCGAGAGGACGTACATGGCGGTCAACGAAGCCGCCAGCAGTCGACACACCGCCCGGCCGGCGGTACCCGAACGCCCGATGACCGGGAGCATCCAGATCACGATGTTGCTGAGCATGAACGGCAGCAGCAGGACCAGTGAGAAGGTCCGGGTCGCGGTGCCGCTGGTCAGACCGCTCCAGCGATACGCCTCCAGCGTCGCCCCGTCCGACTCGGCCGGGTCACCGAAACCAGGCCGGGGCCGGAAGAAGCCGGCGTCGTCGTCGCCCGCGACCCGGACCACCACCGGCCGATCGAGAATCGTCTCCGGACCCTTGTCGGCGACGCCGTGCACCCGGATCTCAGTGATCCCCACCCCGCGTCCCTCCCTGGCCCGAGGGCGGCGCTTACCCTTCCTCAACCGAACCAATCGCCAGCCGGCACCGGCCCTACTGCTCGCGGGCCTGGTTGTTGCATGATGGCGGGCATGACGGAGACCCCGCATCCCCTGTACGACAGGCACGCCGACACCCTCAACCGCGCGTTGACCGCGATCACGGAGCGGGGCTACTGGTCCGCCTATCCCGAATCCCCCAGCCCCCGGGTGTACGGCGAGACCGCCGCCGCCGACGGCAAGGCCGCCTTCGAGGCGTACCTCGGTGGTGACTTCCCGCTCGACCAGCCCGGCGCGGGCGTTCGGGTCGCCACCGAGACGAGCCCGTTCGGGGTGGAGCTGGCGGTGCGGTACCCGCACGCCGGCCCCGGCGAGCTGGTCGACGCCGCCTCCGCCGCGCTGCCGGCGTGGCGTGACGCCGGCCCGCAGGCCCGGGTGGGCGTCTGCCTGGAGATCCTCGACCGGCTGCACAAGCACATCTTCGAGCTGGCCAACGCGGTGCAGTTCACCAGCGGGCAGGCGTTCGTGATGGCCTTCCAGGCCGGTGGCGCGCACGCGCTGGACCGGGCGCTGGAAGCGCTGGCGTACGCGTACGCGGAGATGACCCGGCACCCGGGCACGGCGGGCTGGGAGAAGGCCGCCGGCAAGGGTGACCCGCTGCGGATGACCAAGACGTTCCACGTGGTGCCGCGTGGGGTGGCGCTGGTGATCGGCTGCAACACCTTCCCGACCTGGAACTCGTACCCCGGACTGTTCGCCTCGCTGGTCACCGGCAACCCGGTGATCGTCAAGCCGCACCCGCGCGCGGTGCTGCCACTGGCCATCACCGTGAAGTACGCCCGGGAGGTGCTCGCCGAGGCCGGGTTCGACCCGAACCTGATCATGCTGGCGGCCGAGGCGCCCGGTGAGAAGCTCGCCAGCGACCTGGCCCTGCACCGCGCCGTCCGGATCGTCGACTTCACCGGCTCCACGGAGTACGGCGACTGGCTGGAGACGCACGCGCGGCAGGCATCGGTCTACACCGAGAAGGCCGGCCTCAACACCGTCGTCATCGACTCCACCGACGACTTCGCCGGCATGTGCCGCAACCTCGGGTTCACGCTGACCCTCTACAGCGGGCAGATGTGCACCACCTCACAGAACATCCTCATCCCGGCCGGGGGCATCGAGACCGACCAGGGGCACAAGAGCTTCGACGAGGTGGCCGGCGGGATCGCCGCCGCCGTCGGCAAGCTCACCGCCGACCCGGCCCGAGGCGTGGAGCTGACCGGCGCCATCGTCAACGACGGGGTGCTGGAGCGGCTGGCCGAGGTGACCAAGGTCGGCGAGCCGGTGCTGGAGTCGCGGACCGTGGCCCACCCGTCGTACGCCGACGCTGTGGTGCGTACCCCGACGATCGTGAAGCTGACCGCTGACGACGCGGAGACGTACGGCCGGGAGTGGTTCGGGCCGATCTCGTTCGCCATCGCTACCGACTCCACCACGCACAGCCTGGAGCTGCTGCGCCGGACGGTCGGCGAGAAGGGCGCGCTCACCGCCGGGGTCTACTCGACCGACGAGGCCGTGCTGGACGCGACCGAGGCTGTCGCGGTCGAGGTCGGGGTGCACCTGTCCTGCAACCTCACCGGTGGTGTCTTCGTCAACCAGTCGGCGGCGTTCTCCGACTTCCACGGCAGTGGGGCCAACGCTGCTGCCAACTCGGCGCTGACCGACGGGGCTTACGTCGCCAACCGGTTCCGGATCGTGCAGTCGCGGCGTCATGTTTGATCTTTAGTTGCGGTGGGGGTTTCCGGGGCTGCCCCGGAAACCCGCCGTGGGCGCGACCGGCCGCGGCGGCGGGTGTTCGTGTGGGGGTGTGGGTCAGGCTGTTCTGCGCATCTGTAGTTCGTTGAGGGCGGGGATCGTGGGGTGGGGGACTCGCACCCCGGTGTCCTTGAAGCCCAGGCGCTGGTACGCGCGGTAGGCGCGGTCGTTGCCGACCACCACCTCCAGCAGCAGCTCCGGTCGGCCACAGGCCCGCGACCAGGCGGCCACCCCGTCGATCAGCTCGCCGAGCAGGCCACTGCCGCGCCAGGTCGGCGTGACGTACACGGCGTAGATCACGGTCAGCCCGGGTTCGTTCGGGTGGGTCGTGCCACCGGCGTGCCCCACCAGCCGGCCGCCCGGGTCGGCGATGAACTGCGCGTTACTGGCGCCGGCCGAGGTGTAGGCGACCCGGGCGGCGAACTCCTTGTGCGGTCGGGCCGCCGCGTCCGCCAGGGTCTCCAGGAAGGCCAACGGCGCGTCGGCAAGCATCTCCAGGCGCAGCGCCCGCATCCGGGCGGCGTCCTCCGGCCGGACCCGGCGGATCTCCGCGAGCCGCAGGGCCGGCGAGCCCATGTCGGTGGTCATGTCCGCATGCCTACCACAGGGGAGGGACGGCGTTTCGTGAGCTGGGCCCGATCCCGGTCACCTCGGGAGCACCCTGCGACCCTTCCTCCATTTCGCAATGACGCTGGCGAATCCGGTGGCTCGGAAACCCGGCCGGTCAGCGCGGCCGGGACGCCCGGAAGTGTGTCCGATTTGTGGCCGTGCGCCGCTGTCACTCCTCGTGTAGCGTGCGATTTCGGTCACCTACTCCAATGGCGGTCATCGATCGCTGAGTCGGTGGTCGGGGGCGTCCGGCCGTGCCGGGCGCCGAGTCAGGCAACGCCGCGCAGAGTGAGGGAAGTGCACCGTGGCACAGGGCTCCGTGAAGTGGTTCAACGCCGAAAAGGGCTACGGCTTCATCGCCGTGGACGGCGGTCAGGACGTTTTCGTCCACTTCTCCGCGATCGAGATGGACGGTTACAAGGCGTTGGACGACGGTCAGCGGGTCGAGTTCGAGATCGCCCAGGGCCAGAAGGGCCCGCAGGCAGAGCACGTACGCGTCATCGGCTGAGCCTCCTGGCCGATCGGCCCCGTGAGTCGGGGCTGCGGCCGGGGCGCGCAGCCGGGAAGATCGTGAACCGTTCCAGCCGATGCTGAGGAGCGTTCATGACCGACCAGCCACCCCCGCCCACTCCGTCCTCAGGGTCGGGGGAGCCGGACCCGTCCGACCCGTCCTCGTCCGCCGGCAGTCCCGGCCACGCCGGTCCGCCGCCCGGCTGGGGGCCGGGCATGCCCCCGGCTGGCCCGCACTCCGGCCCCGCTGGCCCTTCCGGTCCGGCGCCCGGCTGGGATCCCGGGCAGGATGCCTGGGGTGCGACCCCGCCGCCGCAGGGCTGGGCGTTCCCGCCCACCGGGGGTTACCCGCCCGGGTCGGGTCCGTACGGCGGGCAGCCGTGGTATCCGGGGGCACCGGCAGGCTGGTACCCGCCGGGTTACGGGTTCGACCCGAACGACGCCCTGGTCACGCCGCCCGGTGCCGGCATCGGCGGCTGGTTCGCCAGGTGTGGGGGAGCGCTGCGCCGGGGCTGGCGGCAGTTGGTGCCGATCATGCTGCTCACCCAGGTGCTGCCGGCGGCGGTGCTCTCGGTGATCTCCCTCGGGCTGGACCCGTCGGCGAAGTGGGCCGCCCAGGCCGAATCGACGTCGGCCCCCGCGCTGCCGGACAATTTCGCCGCCGAACTGCTGAGCCTCCTGGTCCTGCTGGTCGGCGGCAGCCTGGTGGTCGGGTTGGTGCAGTCTGTCGGCTGGGCCGCCGGCACCTGGGTGATCACCCGACAGGCGGCCGGTCAGCCGGCTGACCTGGAGTCCGCGCTGCGCTACGGCCTGCGTCGGGCGCTCGGGCTGTGGGGCTGGACCCTGTTGGTCAGTCTGCTGATCGGCGTCGGTGTCTGTTTCTGCGTGCTGCCGGGCATCTACCTGGCCTTCGCGCTGAGCATGGCCGGCCCGGTCTATCTCTTCGAACGCCACAACCCGATCGGTCGATCGTTCCGGATGTTCCATGACCGGCTCGGCCTGCTGCTCGGTCGGGTGGCCCTGGTGGCCGTGGCGGTGATCGTCGGCACCCTGATCCCCGGTGGCCTGGAAGGGATCGGCACCTCCGCGTTGGGAACTGATCCGTTCTCCTCGGCGGGTACCGCCGCCGGGACGGTGGTGGTGATCGGGATCACCGCACTGCTGGCACTGCCGGCCCACCTCGCTCAGATGATCGGTCTGCTGGTGACGTACGCCGAGCAGCGTGCCCATGAGGCGCCGGTGAACACCGCCGGACTGTCGGCGGAACTCGGCTGAGCGGCGGCATCGTGCTTGCACTCGGCAGGGGAGAGTGCTAAACAAGTCATTGGCACTCGCATACCGTGAGTGCCAGCGGTCGGGACGGTGGGGCCAGGTTGTGCCGGTGTGGAGACACCGGGGCAGCACATGGCCGGTCGTCGCGGGCTATCCGGCCCGGCCGTAGGACGTCGTCGTCGCCAGGTGGCGACGTCCCAAGGTGCGCACACCAGGCGGCCCATCCGGGGCACACATCTCGGGTGGCCCGTGAGTGTCCAGGAGGACAACGCCGTATGGCCAAGATGATCGCGTTCGACGAAGAGGCGCGCCGCGGCCTCGAGCGGGGCATGAACCAGCTCGCCGACGCCGTAAAGGTGACCCTCGGCCCCAAGGGCCGCAACGTCGTGCTCGAGAAGAAGTGGGGTGCCCCCACCATCACCAACGATGGTGTGAGCATCGCCAAGGAGATCGAGCTCGAGGACCCGTACGAGAAGATCGGCGCTGAGCTGGTCAAGGAGGTCGCCAAGAAGACCGACGACGTTGCCGGCGACGGCACGACGACGGCGACCGTCCTGGCCCAGGCCCTGGTTCGCGAGGGCCTGCGCAACGTGGCCGCCGGCGCCAACCCGATGGCCCTGAAGCGGGGCATCGAGGCTGCTGTCGCGAGCGTCTCGGAGGAGCTGTCCAAGCTCGCCAAGGACGTCGAGACCAAGGAGCAGATCGCCTCCACCGCCTCCATCTCCGCTGGCGACAGCACCGTCGGCGAGATCATCGCCGAGGCGATGGACAAGGTCGGCAAGGAAGGCGTCATCACCGTCGAGGAGAGCAACACCTTCGGGCTGGAGCTGGAGCTCACCGAGGGTATGCGCTTCGACAAGGGCTACATCTCGGCCTACTTCATGACCGACCCGGAGCGTATGGAGGCCGTCTTCGACGACCCGTACATCCTGATCGCCAACAGCAAGATCTCGTCGGTGAAGGACCTGCTCCCGATCCTGGAGAAGGTCATGCAGTCGGGCAAGTCGCTGCTGATCATCGCCGAGGACCTGGAGGGCGAGGCTCTCGCCACCCTGGTGGTCAACAAGGTCCGTGGCACCTTCAAGTCGGTCGCCGTCAAGGCGCCGGGCTTCGGTGACCGCCGCAAGGCCATGCTGACCGACATCGCCATCCTCGCCGGTGGCCAGGTCATCAGCGAGGAGGTCGGCCTCAAGCTCGATGCCGCCAGCCTCGAGATGCTGGGCCGCGCCCGCAAGGTCGTGGTGACCAAGGACGAGACCACCATCGTCGACGGTGCCGGTGACGCCGAGCAGATCCAGGGCCGGGTCAACCAGATCCGGGCCGAGATCGACAAGAGCGACTCCGACTACGACCGGGAGAAGCTGCAGGAGCGGCTGGCCAAGCTGGCCGGCGGCGTTGCGGTGATCAAGGTCGGCGCGGCCACCGAGGTCGAGCTCAAGGAGCGCAAGCACCGCATCGAGGACGCCGTTCGCAACGCGAAGGCCGCCGTCGAGGAGGGCATCGTCCCGGGTGGTGGCGTCGCGCTGGTGCAGGCCGGCAAGACCGCCTTCGACAAGCTCGACCTGGTCGGCGACGAGGCGACCGGTGCGAACATCGTCAAGGTCGCGCTGGACGCCCCGCTGCGGCAGATCGCCGTCAACGCCGGCCTCGAGGGCGGCGTCGTGGTGGAGAAGGTCCGTAACCTCGCAGCGGGTCACGGTCTCAACGCCGCCAACGGCGAGTACGTCGACCTGCTGGCCGCGGGCATCATCGACCCGGCCAAGGTCACGCGCTCGGCGCTGCAGAACGCCGCTTCCATCGCGGCGCTCTTCCTCACCACCGAGGCCGTTGTCGCGGACAAGCCGGAGAAGACCTCGGCTGCCCCGGCTGGCCCGGGTGGCGGGGACATGGACTTCTGAGTCCAGTTCCGACACCGAACGGGGCGGACCGCTGACGCGGTCCGCCCCGTTCGTCGTCAGGTCGGTAGTGGGCGCTGGTTGCGCCGCTTCTGTGCCCGGTTGTACGGCGGAAGCAGTTGGATCGGCGCGTCCACCATCTCCTGCGGCTCCTCGACCACCGACGGCTCACCGTCGGTGGTCATCTCGGCCAGTTGCTCGGCGTCGCCGTAGTCGAGCCGGTCGAGCGGCAGTTGACCGGGGAGTTCACCCACCGGTTTCCAGGTGATCGGCGTGCCGTCCTCGGTCTGGTTGTCATCCGTGGTCATGGCTGCCTCCTCTACCGAAACGGTAGGGGGCGGCGATGGCCGATGCGGGCGAATGGATCTATGTCCTGTTTGCCCCGGTTATGCCCTGGACAGGGTTCGCCGGTACAGGAAGAAGACCCGCTCGATCCACGCACCTGCGCTGCCCGAATAGAACGGCACCGGACCTACCCAGCCGATCTGTGCCCGGTCCAGCCCCGCCGCCCGCTGGTCGCGCAGGCAACGCCGCAACAGCACGCCACCAATGCCCGACCCCTCCGCGGCCGGCGCGGTGCCCATCGGCCCGAACCAACTCGGCCGGGACGACCCGTACGCGGCGAAGCCGAGCACCTCACCGTCCCGCTCTGCCAGGTGGCAACCGGCGTCGGCGCGCCCCACCGAACCGGCCAGCTCGCCCTCCCACGTCCCGCCGAAGGTGGACCGGGCGAACGCGGTCAGCGTCGGCAGGTCCGCCGGCTCCGCGCGGCGTACGGTGATGCCCTGGTCGGCCAGCCGCCGCTCGGTCGCCACGGTGGACCGCAGTGCGGGCGACCCGTCGTACGACAGGTCCGCGGTCATGTTCCAGGCGGTCCGGTCCTGCTGGTAGCCGAGCGCCAGGGCGGCGCAGACCGCCGGCGTGTAGCGGACGTCGATGCCCGGCCACGCGTAGTACGGCGGATTTCCGGCCAGCAGCACCTCGGTCGCCCCGCGCTCGGCTAGCACCCGCTCGGCCCGCTGGAGCAGCGCCCGGCCGACGCCCCGACGCCGCTGTTCCGCAAGGACCGCGACCAGGTCGACGTGCCCCATCTCCGGCTCGGTCGACGACACCGAACAGATCAGCACCCCCACCAGGTCCGCGCCCCGGTACGCGCCCAGCCCGACCACCGGCCGGTCGGCGGCGGCCCGGGTCCAGAGCACGTCCACGATGGCAGCCGCCTCGGCGGCGTCCTCGGGCAGGTCGAGAGCCTGCTGGCAGAGCTGTACGACGCTGGGGACCAGGTCGGCGGTCAGCTCGGTGACGGTGATCTCGGCGCCCATGGTCGCCGACCCTAGATCACCGGGTGTTGAGCCGCACCCCCGGCTCAACACTTCAGGAAGGAAACCTGCCTATTGCTGGGCGGCGCGAACCGCTGCGTAGGCGTCGACCTGCCCGGCGCCGGTGACGTTCGACGGAGCACCGCAGGCGTCGGAGGGGCTGTCGGAGCGGTAGGTGGGCGTCGCCGCAGTGGCGGTGTCCCGCAGGATCTGCCGTGTCCGGGTCACGTCGCCGACCAGCGCCGGGTTCGCCGACCACATCAGCGCGACCACCCCGGCCACCTGCGGGGTCGCCATCGACGTGCCGTCCAGCGCGGCGTACGTGCCGCCCGGCATGGCCGACACCACAGCCACCCCCGGTGCCAGCACGTCCGGTTTACCCGAGCCGCCCGGCACCGGCCCGCGCGAGGAGAACTCGGCGACCCGTCGCTGGGCGTCCACCGCGCCCACTGTCAGCACGTCCGGGTACGGGGCCGGCGGATCGTCGATCGACGCGCACCACGGGCCGGTGTTGCCGGCCGCGGCGACCACGAAGATCCCGGCGGCGTCCAGGGCGGCGGTGGCCGGCCGCAGGACGCGCTGGTCGCAACCCTCGATGGGCGGGCAGCCCCACGAGTTGGTCAGCACCTGCGGGGCGCGCTCCGGACGGCCGTCGGTGAACGGGTCGCCGCCGGCCGGGAAGGGCGCCAACATGAACTGGAGACAGTCCAGGTAGTGCGCGGGGCTGCCGAGGTTGCGGTCCAGGTTGACGCAGCCCACCCACTGCGCGTCCGGTGCCACCCCGATGCCGTCCCGCCCGACCGCGCTGCCCACCGTGTGGGTGCCGTGCCCGCCCTGGTCGGTCGGGCTCCGGGTTCCGTCCCACGGGTCGTACCAGGAGTCGTCCCCACCACGGAACCCGGCGCGCAGCGCCGGATGGCCGCCGTCCACCCCCGAGTCGGAGCTGCCGACCACGATGCCCGTGCCGGTGACCCCGAGTTGGGACCACACCCGGTCGGCGCCGATCTGGAGGATGTTCCACTGCGGGCCGGTGGGTTTGGGCGCGGTGCCCCGGCTCTGCCCGGCCGGGGCCGGCAGCGGGCGCAGGCGTTGGCTGACCAGCACCCGGGCCACCTCCGGTCGACTGGCGAGCCAGGCCCGCACCGCCGGGCCGCCGTCCACCTCGACCGCGTTGACCAGGTAGTACGACACCGGGTCGAGGCGCAGCCGGTTCAACCCCCGGAGCAGGTCGCCCTGGCTCTGCTCGGCGGTCGTCACCAGCCGCCGGTAGACCTCCGCCGCGCGGGCGTCGCGCCCGGCCCGACCCGGCGCGGCGGCCGGAAGATCGCTCAGGTCGGCCTGCGCGCGCAGCACCACGAACAGCCGCTCGCCGTACAGGCCCGGCTGGCCGGGGCCGAGGTCGACCACGCCGAACGCCACCAGCAGCACCACGGCCGCCACCACGGCGAACCGCCTGTTCGGGGTGCGTGCCGTCGACCGGGCGAGCAGCACCGCGTACCCGATGGCGACCAGGACCGCGACGGCGAGCCCGACGCCGGCGGCGGCCGCCACCCAGAACGGGATGTCCCGGGTGCCGACCAGCAGCAGGCTGATCTCTTCCGGGTCGGTGAAGGCCAGCGGGCCGAGCGCGGCCAGGCCCACGAGCCAGCCGGTCGCCGTTCGGCCGGCGCGGGTGGCCTCGGCCGGGTCGGCGGTGGCCGGGTCGGCGGTGGGCCGCCAGGTCGCAGCCCAGAGGGCGGCCAGCGCGAAACCCACCGGCGGCACTGTCAGCAGGGCGGGCAACTGCGCGCCGGACTGGCCGGTCCCGGCCGCGAGCAGCAGCAGCGCCACCCCGGCGACCAGACCGCCGACCAGCACCAGCCGAGCCGGCCGGGGCGGTCGCCCCACCGCGAACGGGGCCCAGAAGGGGGCGTCCAGCAGAGTCGCGGCCAGCACCCCGAGCGCGGCGGCCGCCAGCAGCGCGAGCGCGGTCTCCAGGAGACCGCCGAGCGCGCCCAGCCAGGCCCACGGCAGCAGCAGTGCCAACCCGGCGGCGACCGCGAGCAGCGGCACCGGGCCAGGTCGGCGCACGCGCCGTCCGACCGGCTCTTCGGTGGCTGCGGGCCGCGTGGCGTCGCCGTTCCCGGTGGCTGGGGCCCGCGTGGCGTCGTCGTCTCCGGTGACCTCGGGCCGCACGGCGTCGTCGTCTCCGGTGGGTGCCGGGCCGCCGACCGGGCCAACCAGCCCGGTGTACGCCCATCGGCGCGCCGACCAGCGCACGACGAGCGCGCCGAGCAACGCGGCGCCGGCCAGCGCGGCGAGGTACGCCTCATGGTGCACCGGCGGCACGACCCGCAGCAGTGTGAGCACGCCGAGCGCGAGTGCCCCGATCAACCAGGCCCGCCCGGTGGCCCGGACCGCGCCCGACCGGGGCAGGAGGGCCAGCAGCAGGGCGGGCGTGCCGGCCAGCACGACGGTGGCCAGGCCGAGCACCGGCCAGAGCCAGCCGAGGCGGTCCCGTCCGAAGCCCAGCAGCACCTGGTCGGTGAGCCAGCCACCGGTCTGGGTGCCCACGGTGATCGCAACCGTCCAGCAGCCGACCAGCACGGCCGCGACCACCGGCCACGGGGAACTGCGCTCGCTGAGGCCGGGGTGCGCAGGTTGACCTTGCATCCGAGAACCTTACGACTACGACGAAGGGTTTCGGCCCGACCGTCGGGTTCCGGGGCTTGCGCATCGCCGGCTCGGTGCGAAGAACCGCGCAGATCTTGGACAGTTTCCGTCAGGCGATGACGGAAACTGTCCAAGATCTCCGATCGGTCGGCCTGGATCGGGTGGCGAGACATGTCGTGCGCTGCGGAGCAGGTAGGCGCGGTGCGGGACGGGCGGCGAATGTCGAGACTGTGGCTCGGCGGTTACGGTGGACGGGTGCGCGACCCCAATGTCTCCCGATCCGTCGCCGGTCAGCTCTCACCGGTCCGCCGTGCGTCCGACCTGCGTCGACTGCGTGCCGAGCGCTTCGACGTGCTGGTCATCGGGGGCGGGGTGACCGGAGCCGGTGCCGCTCTGGACGCGGCGTCCCGGGGCCTGAAGGTGGCGCTGGTCGAGGCGCGTGACCTTGCCGCCGGGACCTCCAGCCGGTCCAGCAAACTCATCCACGGTGGCCTGCGCTACCTGGAGCAGTTGGAGTTCCACCTGGTCCACGAGGCGCTCACCGAGCGCGGCCTGCTGGCCACCCGGCTCGCGCCGCACCTGGTACGCCCGGTGCCGATCATGGTGCCGCTGCCGGCCGGGCGGGGTCTGCGGGACCTGCCGGCCCGGGTCTTCCGCCGCTCGTACTACGGCGCCGGAGTGGCCGCGTACGACGTCTTCGCCGGGGTCTTCGGCGGTGGCCGGGGCATGCCCCTGCACCGTCACCTGACCCGGGAGGGCGCCCGGCGGATCTTCCCGAGTCTGCGGGCCGACGCGCTGGCCGGGGCGATCCGTTACTACGACGGGCAGGTCGACGACGCCCGGCTGGTGGTCACCCTGGCCCGCACCGCGGCCAGCCTCGGTGCCACTGTGGTGAGCAGTGCCCGTGCCGTCGGGTTGATCCGGCAGGCGCGCGAGGTGACCGGCGTCCGCGTCCGGGACCTGGAGGCCCCGCCGGGCTCGCCGGACGCGGAGTTCGAGGTGCAGGCCCGCACCGTCATCGCCGCCACCGGCGTGTGGAGCGACGACATGTCCCGGATGCTCAACGACGTCGGCCTGCGGCCCGGCGTCCGGGTGCGCGCCTCCAAGGGGGTGCACCTGGTGGTGCCCCGCTCGGCGATCACCGGCGAGACGGGGCTCATCCTGCGTACGGCGAGTTCGGTGCTCTTCGTCATCCCGTGGGGTGGGCACTGGATCATCGGCACCACTGACACCGACTGGCGGCTGGACCGGTCCCACCCGGCCGCCTCGGCCCGCGACATCGACTACCTCCTACAGCAGGTCAACACCGTGCTGGAGCGGCCGCTGACCACCGCCGACATCGAGGGGGTGTACGCCGGGCTGCGGCCGCTGCTGGCCGGCGAGGCCGACTCGACCTCGAAGCTCTCCCGTGAGCACGCGGTCTTCGAGCCGATGCTCGGGCTGCTGCTGGTCGCCGGCGGCAAGTACACGACGTACCGGGTGATGGCGTCAGATGTGGTCGACCGGGCCGCTCGCCGGCTCGGTGGCGCCCGCTCGTCGCGTACCGCCGACCTGCCGCTGCTCGGCGCCGACGGGTACCCGGCGATGTGGCGGGACCGGGCCGATCTGGCGCGCCGGCACGGCGTGCCGGTGGGCGTGGTGGAGCACCTGCTGGAGCGGTACGGCACCCTCACCCTGGACCTGCTGGCGCTGGTCGACGCCGATCCTCTGCTGGCGTCTCCGCTGGCTGGTGCTCCGGAGTATCTGGCGGCGGAGGTCGTCTACGCGGCGCGGGCCGAGGGTGCGCTGCACCTGGAGGACGTGCTGACCCGGCGGACCCGGATCTCGTTCGAGACCAGCCACCGGGGGCTGGAGTCGGCGGAGCACACCGCCGAGTTGATGGGCGCGGTGCTCGGTTGGGACGCGGCGACCAGGGCACGCGAGGTCGAGCACTACCGGGTCCGGGTGGAGGCGGAGCGGCAGTCCCAGTTGATGCCGGACGACGCGGCGGCGGACGCGGCCCGGCTCGGCGCTCCGGACGTCCGGGGTTACGCGGCCGACCGGGGCGGCGATGACGAGCAGGCGGAGCTGCGCCCGTCCGCTCGATGACGAATTGCGACGTTACCAATGGGTAACCATCGATACCGGCCCGGATGGTGGTTTCGAACGCTACCTACGGTGGGGTAGGTTTCCGCGCGTGCTACCCCGCGCGCGACCTCGTCTGCTCTCACCCCTGCTCGCCGTCGCGCTCGTCGGCGCCCTGACCGGGTGCTCCCTCTTCGACGGAGACAAGCCGAGCACCCCGGCGGCGCAACCGACCGCCGGTACGGCGGGTGGCGGCTCGCAGCTGGAGATCCCCACCACTGTCGCCGCCGGTCAGGTCAGCCTGCTCCAGCGGCTCGGCGAAGACGGGCCGATGCGCACCCTGAGCGTCGAAGGGAACGGCGCGTGGCAGTGCGTCGACTGCGCCGGCGACGGCGTGACCTCCCGGGGCACCCTCGCACCGGAGCTGACCGAACGGCTCCAGGTGCTGCTCGCCAACCCGGCGCTCGCCGACGAGACCGACCAGGCCCGGCGGTACCGGACCACCTGCATCGACGCGCTGACGTCCAGCCTCATCACCTCGACCGGTCTGATCACCTCGCAGGACTGCCCAGGCGAGGAGCTCACGCCGGTCGCCGGGGAGATCCTGCTGCTGCTCACCCAGGCGACCCCGGCCGAGGTCAAGGGCTGACAAGCAGCCGGTCAGAGCACCTTGCCCGGGTTGAGCAGGCCGGCCGGGTCGAGCGCCGACTTGACCGCCTGATGCACCCGGACACCGACCGGCCCGATCTCCCGGGCCAGCCAGTCCCGCTTGAGCAGCCCCACCCCGTGCTCGCCGGTGCACGTGCCGCCCAGGTCCAGGCCGAGCCGCATGATCTCGTCGAAGGCCCGCCGGCCCCGCTCCACGCTCGCCGGGTCGGCCCGGTCGACCACGATGTTCGGGTGCATGTTGCCGTCCCCGGCGTGCCCGACCACGCCGATCGGCACCTCACACTGGGCCGCGATCCGGGCGACCCCGTCCAGGAGCGCCGCGAGCGCGCCGCGCGGCACCGCCACGTCGTCGATCACCAGACCGCCGTTGCCGCCCGGGTAGGCGTCCGCCGCGAACTTCTCCATGGCCGGGTGGGCCAGCCGGCGAGCCTGGAGCAGCGCCGCCGCCTCCACCGCGTCGGTGGCCGCGTAGACCTCGTCGGCGCCGACGGCCTCACAGACCTCGGCCAGCACGGCCAGGTCGTCCGCCGCCCGGGCGCCGGTGTCGGCGGCGGCCAGCAACAGGGCCTGCGCGTCGGTCCGCAACCCCATCGGCTGGTACGCCTCGATCGCCCGCAGGTGGGTCTGGTCCAGCATCTCCAGCAGGCTGGGGGTGAGCCCGCGAGCCGCGATCTCGGCCACCGCCGCGCCGGCCGTGGCGGTCGATCCGAAGACCGCCACCAGGGTCAGTGAGTCGGCCGGGGCGGGGCGCAGCGCCACTGTCACCTCGGTGATCACGCCGAGGGTGCCCTCCGAACCGACGAACAGTCGGGTCAGGTCGTACCCGGCCACCCCCTTGGCCGTACGCCGGCCGGTGCGCAGCACCTCGCCGGAGGCGAGCACCACCTCCAGGCCGAGCACGTACTCGGTGGTCACGCCGTACTTCACACAGCACATGCCGCCGGCGTTGGTGGCCACGTTGCCGCCGATGGTGGAGGACTCCCACGAGCCGGGGTCCGGCGGGTACCAGAGGCCCTGTCTGGCCACCGCCCCGGCCAGCGCCGCGTTGACCACGCCCGGCTGGACCACAGCGATCCGGCTCACCGGGTCGATCTCCCGGATCTCGTTCATCGCGACGGTGCTGAGCACCACGGCGCCGTCCACCGCGTTCGCCGCGCCGGCCAGCCCGGTCCGCGCGCCCTGCGGCACCACCGGTACGCCGTGCCGTGCCGCTGCCTGGATCACGGCGACCACCTGCTCGGTGTCGCGCGGGCGGGTCACCACCAGCGGGACGCCGGCCGCGCACAGGTCGGCCTCGTCCCGCTGGTGCATGCGCAGCAGGTCCGGGTCGGTGAGCACGGCGTCGTCACCGAGCGCGGCGCGCAGGTCGTCGAGGAGCGCGGTGGGGGCCATGCAGCCGAGGCTAGGTCGCCGACCGGCGATCATCAACATGATCGACTGGGCGGGATAACTTGGGCACCATGCTCTACCTGGACCGGCCGGCCTGGCCGTGGCGCGGTCGGCTCTGGTCGCACCTGATCAGTGACGTCTCGTACGCCGAACTGCACGCCTTCGCCGAGGCGCTCGGCGCGCCCCGGCGCGGCTTCGACCGGGACCACTACGACATCCCGGCCGACCGGTTCGCGGCGGCGGTGTGGCTCGGTGCCCAGGTGGTGCCGAGCCGGGAGCTGGTCCGGTTGCTCCGTGCCACCGGCCTGCGTCGGCCGAAGCACCTGGTCAGCCCGCGTTCTCCGGCTCCCCGGTGAGCGCGGCCAGCTCGCGGCGCACATTGTCCCGGGCGGGCTCTTCCCACCGGCTCGCCAGCGGTGGCGACCGGAACAGCGCGGGCAGCGCCAGCAGGCCGGTCAACACGGCGGCCCGCCCAGCCCGGAAGGCCGGCTCCGGCACATGGGCGTACTCCTGGCGGATCGCCGCCGCGTAGCGGTCGTAGCGGGCCGGCGGCGCGGCCAGCACGGCCAGGTCCGCATCACACAGCAACGCCCCGTCCCGGTCGCCCGGCGTCACCGTGTGCCCGGCGGTGAGCAGCACCAGCCGGCGCACCTCGGCCACAGTGGGCGCCGGCACCCCGAGCCCGGTGAGCACGCTCTCGGCCAGCGCGGCGCTGTCCCGTTCGTTGGCGTTGCCAGCGGCCCGCGGGTCGTAGACCGCGTCGTGGAACCAGGCCGCCAGCCGGACCACGTCGGCCCGAGCGGCCAGGTCGGCGTGCTGGTCCACCACATCGAGCACCGCCGTCAGATGGGCCAGCGTGTGATAGTGCCGGTGCGGCTCCCGCCAGCGGGCGATCACCTGTTCACCGGCCCCTGTCGTGTCCGGGTCGGGCCTCGCGCCGGCAGCTCGGGCCGCCGCCAGCCACCGGTTCCACAGATCAACCACCGCCCGAGTCTGCCGCATCTTCCCGCGACGCGCGGGAAGGGAGGGTTCAGCGGGCCCACCACGGGTAGTCGCGCCCATGGCCGTGGCCCGGGACAAGCGACAGCCGATGGTGCGACGTGCCGCGCTGCGCGACGGGTTGGTGGACATCGACGGCGCGCGGATCGCCGAGGCCACCGAACAACTGCGCCACCGTGGCCGGGCCACCCTGCACGACCGACTGCACCGGGTACGGATGGCCGGCGGACTCGCCGTGCAGGCCGGGCTGGCCGCCGGGCTCGCGTACCTGATCTCGCACAAGGTGCTCGGCAACCCGCAACCGGTCTTCGCGCCGATCTCCGCGGTCGGCACCCTGGCCGCGTCGGTCGGCCAGCGGTTCCGCCGGACCATCGAGTTGATCGTCGGTGTGGGAGTCGGGGTGTTCGTCGGCGACCTTCTGATCTACCTGCTCGGCACCGGGGCGTGGCAGCTCGGCCTGGTGGTCACCGTGGCGATCCTGCTCACCATCTTCGCCGGTGCGAGCGTGGCCATCGTCATCCAGGCGGCGGCCACTGCGGTGCTGATCGTGACGCTGAGCCCGTCGACGCAGAACCTGGAGATCCCCCGCTTCGTCGACGCGTTCCTCGGCGGTGGGATCGCGCTGCTGGTCACGGCGGTGCTGCTGCCGCTGAACCCACTTCGAGTGATCAACCGAGCGGCCCGACCCGCCCTGGACCTGCTCGCCGCCCAACTCGACGCCACCGCCGACGGGCTGCGCAACCAGGATCGGGCCACCATCCAGGGCGCACTGGAGAGGCTGCGCAACAACAAGGAGGAGTTGGCCACGTTGGGCGAGGCGATCGAGGGGGCCAAGGAGACCGCCACCCTCTCCCCGGCCCGCTGGCACCGCCGCGACGAACTGACCCACTACGCGCAGGCGGCCGACCCGATCGACAGGGCGATGCGCAACAGCGGCACGCTGATCCGCCGGTCCGTCACGCTGGTCGAGGACGAGGAACCGGTGCCCGACCCGATGCCGGACGCGATCGGCCACCTCGCCGAGTCGGTCCGGCTGCTCAAGCACGAGTTCGCCGCCGGCGAGGAGCCGGAGAAGGCCCGGGAGCGGTCGCTGCGGGCGGTCAGCGAGGCCGGCCGGGCGTACGGCGCCGGGGTGGGCTTCTCCGGCAGCGTGGTGGTCGCCCAGATCCGCACCACAGCTAGTGACCTGTTGGTCGCCTCCGGAATCGAGCAGGAGGAGGCGAACCGGTGGATACGCACCGCCTTCGGGGAGCAGGAGCGGCCGGTCGGTGAGCCCGCCGAGCCCGGCGAGACGCCGAAGCCACCCACCGCCCCGCCGGTCGGCTGAGCTGGGCCATCGCCGGCCGGGCCTCAGCCCAGCTCGGCCAGCGCCGCGAGCAGCCGGTCCACCTGAGCGGCCGTGCTGCCCAGCCCGATGCTGGCACGCAGCGCGGTGGGCGGCAGGTCCCGTCGGCCGGTACGCCCCGCCGCCTCGCTGAGCAGACGCCGGGCCAGCGGGTGGGCACAGAACAACCCGTCCCGTACGCCGATGTGGTGCTCGGCGGCCAGCCGCGCGGCCACCTCGGTGGAGTCCCAGCCGGCGACCACGAACGAGACGATGCCGACCCGGGGCGCGTCCGGGCCGAAGGTGCGCAGCTCGACGACGTGCCCCAGGGCGGCGAGGCCGGTGCGCAGCCGTGCCAGCAGGGCCTGCTCGTGGGCGGCCAGCGCGCCCTGGTCCGCGTCGTCCAGCGCCTTGCACACCGCTGCCAGCGCAACGGCGCCGAGCAGATTCGGGGTGCCGCCCTCGTGTCGGGCCGGGCCGGTCGCCCAGGTCACGTCGTGGGTGGCCGGCCCGACATGGCTGGTGGCCCCACCACCGGCCAGGTACGGCGGGGCAGCGTCCAGCCAGTCCGCCCGGCCGATCAGCACGCCCGCGCCGAACGGCGCGTACAGCTTGTGGCCGGACACGGCCAGGTAGTCGACGTCGAGCGTGAGCAGGTCGACCGGGGCGTGCGGGGCGAGCTGCGCGGCGTCGAGCACGATCCGGGCACCGTGCCGGTGGGCCACCCGCGCCAGTTCGGCGACCGGCCACCGCTCACCTGTCACGTTGCTCGCACCGGTCACCGCGACCAGCACCGGCAGCGCGGGGCTGCTGCCCCGGCGCAGCTCGGTGAGGGCGGCGGCGAGGTCGCGTACCGCCCCGGCGGGGTCGCTGGGCACCGGCAGCCGCACCGACCCGCGCGGCCAGGGCAGCAGGTTGGCATGGTGTTCGCCGGCGTTCGTGACCACAGTCGTGCCGGCCGGGACGGCCCGCGCCAGCAGGTTGAGCGCGTCGGTGGTGTTGCGGGTGAAGATCACATGATCGTCGGCGCGAGCGCCGAAGAAGTCGCCGATCGTCTGCCGGGCCTGCTCGTACGCGAGGGTGCAGCGCCGCGACAGCGCTCCCGCCCCGCGATGCACGCTGGCGTACCAGGGCAGCAGCTCGGCCACCGCGTCGGCGGCGGCCCGCGCGCACGGCGCACTGGCCGCGTAGTCCAGGTTGATCTCGCCAGGCACGCCGAGGACGTCGAGCGGCGCGGACGGCGCCGACGGCACTGTGGGCAGGCTGGGCAGCGAGGGGACGAGAGTGACGGACACGCCGGAACCTCCGGGGTCAGGGACCCCGGGTGCGACATCGGGACGGAGTCCGCGCTTGCCCAGCACACCGATCGGGCTGGGCCCGGTCATCACCCGGGGCACCCCACCGCGAACTCGACGAGGGTTGCCGGCCAGCAAGCCGGGGCTTGACGCTGGCGCTCGTGACCTGCCGGCAGCATAGCGGCTACCGATGCGGCCGAACCAGCCGGCGGCGGATGGCTACGCTGACCGCATGGCCGACACCCCGCCCGGTTCACCGCTGCCGCCGTCGCCCGCCGCCCCGCCTGCGCCCGCCGTCCCGCCCACGGGTGAGACGCCCCGGATGCCGCTGCGCCGACTGGGCTGGCGGCGGTTCCTGGCGCTGGCCGGGGTGGTGCTGTTGATCGCGGCGTGCGCCGTCTTCATGGTCTTCACGCTCGGCCAGTCGCTCGGTGTGCAGGCCCTGCTGATCGGGGTGGTGGCCGCCATCCTGCCGGTGCCGGTGCTGGTCGCCTGCTTCCTCTGGCTGGATCGGTACGAACCGGAGCCGCTGAAGTATCTGATCTTCTGCTTCGCCTGGGGGGCGTTCGTCTCCACGGCCGCCTCGCTCACTGTGAACGACTTCGCGGCCAACCGTTTCGCCGACTGGGGTCTGCCGTCCGCGTTGACCGGGGTGCTGGTGGCGCCGTTCATCGAAGAGCTGACCAAGGCGTTGGGCCCGATCCTGCTGCTGGTGTTCCGCCGCCGCG
This sequence comes from Micromonospora sp. NPDC005324, assembly GCF_040607155.1. Lineage (NCBI taxonomy): Bacteria > Bacillati > Actinomycetota > Actinomycetes > Micromonosporales > Micromonosporaceae > Micromonospora > Micromonospora sp. NPDC005324. The sequence goes on from NZ_JBEXGE010000001.1 coordinate 260,940, forward strand.
AGTGGTCCGGGATCACCGACGGCCTGGTCTACTGCGGGCTCAGCGCGGTCGGCTTCGCAATGGTGGAGAACATCCTCTACCTGGGCGGCTTGGGATACGCGTCCGGCGCTGACCGGTACGGCCCGGCCACCGGCATCCAGCAGGTCATCGCGATCTTCATCCTGCGGATCCTGTTGTTCGGGTTCGCCCATCCCCTTTTCACGGCGATGACCGGTGTGGGGCTGGGTATCGCCTCCCGGACGGCCGACCGGCGTATCCGGGTGCTCGCCCCGATCGCCGGCCTGCTGCTGGCGATGATGCTGCACGGCACGTGGAACCTGCTGCCCACGCTGACCCAGGCCACCGGCGAGGCCGTGATCATGCTGTACGGCTTCCTGGGCCTCATGGTGCCGGTCTTCTTCGGCACCGTGGGGCTGGCGCTGTGGTTGCGCGCCTGGGAGGGGCGGCTCACCGAGCGGGTCCTGCCCGACTACGTCCGCGCCGGCTGGCTCAGCCCGCCCGAGGTGGCCGCCCTGAGCAGTCTCGGCAGACGGCACGCCGCCCGCAGTTGGGCGCGGCGGGTGGCCGGTGACGCCGGGGTGCGGGCGATGCGGGGTTACCAGTCCGCCGCCACCCGGCTGGCCCTGCTGCGCGACGGGGCGCTGCGCGGCCTGGACCGCAAACCCGCCGACCAGGAGCGGACCGCCCGCGAGGAGCGGGAGCTGCTGGACGCGATCACCGAGTACCGGTCGTTCTTCGTGGGTCGGGACCCGCAGGCCCCGGCGGGGGTCTGGGACGGCAGCCGCTACCACCTGCGCTTCCCGGACGGCACGCAGCGCGCTGTGGACGCGCCGGACGAGCCGGTGGTGCCGATCCCTGTGGTGTTGGCTCCCGCCCCGGCTCCGGTGGGGTACGCCCCGCCCGGCTGGCAGGGCCTGCGCCCGGCGTCGCCCTGGCCGCCGACGCATCCCTGACAGCTGCGAGCTGGTCGGCAGTGCCGCTCAGGCCAGCAGCGAGGTGAGGAAGTCACCGAGGCCCTGGAACATCGCGATCAGCGCGGCCCCGATCCCTCGGAACATCTGCGCGGCGCCGTCCGGCCGAAAGGCCATGAAGTAGATCAGGAACGCGACACTGCCCCAGGTCAACAACTTCTTCACGAATACCGGCATCGTCCCTCCCCAGGGCCACGGTCGCCGGATGGCTTCCCGTCGTGCGGCTGGGCAAACGGTGCGCGGCGGGGCCTGGTGGCCGGGGGAGGTGCGTCAGAGGTAGAGGCCGGTCGAGTCGTTCTCGATGCGCTCGGCGGCCACGGCGTGCACGTCCCGCTCCCGCAGCAGCACGTAACCGCGGCCGTGCAGCTCGACCTCGGAGCGGTCGTCCGGGTCAAAGAGCACCCGGTCGCCGGAGACGATGGCGCGGACGTTCGGCCCCACCCCGACCGTGGTGGCCCAGGCGAGGCGCTTGCCGACCGCGGCGGTAGCCGGAATGACGATGCCGGCGGTGGAGCGGCGTTCGCCCTCGCTGCCCTCCATCCGCACCAGCACGCGGTCGTGCAGCAGGCGGATCGGCAGGCCGGCGTCGAGATCGTTGTCGACGGTCACGCCGCAGACGCTACCGTGTGGCCAACGGTGGCCTGCCGGTGGTTACGCCGGAGGTGGTCGGGGCATTGTGTGGCGGAACCGCCCTACGAAGTCGGGAACGGACGTATGCTGTCCGACCTGTCGCCGGTGGCGGGCCGGGTTTTCTGCCAGGAGGTGCGCTTGAGCCGCTTCGAGCGGGTACGCGGGCGGCTTCGCCGCGCCTACCAGTCACGACAGGAGTCGGCGCGCGCCGACGAGGGCACGTCGAGTGATGCGCTGAACGACGCGTCGGAGGCGGCCCGGGTGGCGTCGCCGGCTGCGCCGGGGCCGACCGCGCCACCCAGCGCCACGGTCTACGGCGCGGAACCGCCGGTGGACCTGCACAGCTCCACCACCAGCCGGGACGACGCCGACGTTCCGCACGGGCTCCGGATCGCCGCCGCGTGGTGTTGGCGACTGATCGTGATCGGCGTGGTGGCCTGGGCGCTGCTGCGGATCGTCGGCACGATCAAGATTGTCATCATCCCGCTGGCCATCGCGCTGCTGCTCTCCGCGCTGCTCGCCCCGGCGGTGGGCTGGCTGCTACGGGTCCGGTTCCCCCGGTCGCTGGCGACGGCTGTGGTGCTGGTCGGCGGCCTGGCCGCGGTGATCGGCACGCTGACGTTGGTGGTCAACGAGTTCATTCGCGGCGTACCGGAGCTGAGCGAGAAGTCGTCGGAGGGTGTCCGGCAGATCCAGAACTGGCTGAAGACGGGCCCGCTGCACCTCTCCGACACTCAGCTCGACCGCTACATCGACGAGGCGCAGGCCTGGATCAACGACAACACCTCGAAATTCACCAGCGGGGCGCTGAGCACCGCCGCGACGCTGGCCGAGGTGCTGACCGGCACGCTGCTGGTCCTGTTCGCGACGTTCTTCTTCCTGCGCGACGGCAACCGGATCTGGCGCTTCCTGGTCCGGCTGCTGCCGGTGGCCGCCCGCTGGAAGGTCGACGACGCCGGCCGCGCCTCCTGGCACACGCTCGGCGCCTACGTCCGCGCGACAGTGCTGGTCGCCTTCATCGACGCGGTCGGCATCGGCATCTTCCTTGTCGTCTTCGACATCCCGTTCGCCTTCCCGCTGGCCGCGCTGGTCTTCCTCGGCGCGTTCATCCCGATCGTCGGTGCGGCGCTCTCCGGCGGCGTGGCGGTGCTGGTGGCCCTCGTCGACAGCGGCCCGGTCACCGCGTTGATCATCCTCGGCGCGGTGATCGGCGTACAGCAGATCGAGGGGCACGTGCTCCAGCCGCTGATCATGGGCCGGGCGGTCGCCCTCCACCCGCTCGCGGTGATCATCGGTATCGCCGCCGGTGTCGTACTGGCCGGCATCACCGGCGCGCTGGTCTCCGTGCCGCTCATCGCGGTGCTGAACACAGCGGTCCGCCGGCTTGCCGCCCGTAGGGTCCCGGACACCCCGCCCGACGCCGTGGTCGTCGCCTCCCAGGCCCCCTAGCCCCGCGCGTCCCGCCCGCCAGATCACGCAGGATCAGGATCATGGAAAGAGTGGCCTCCCGCCAGCGGGAGACCACTCTTTCCTCGTTGTAGCGCGATCCTGAGCCTGCCCAGGCGGCGCGGGTCAGGACTTGGCCAGGCGTTCCAGGGCGCCCCGGGCCACCTCGGGACGGGTCGTGTACCAGAACGGGGGCAGTGAGCGGCGCAGGAACGGCCCGTAGCCTCGGGCCGTCTCCAGCCGGGAGTCGAGCACCGCGACCACGCCCCGGTCGCCGGTCGCCCGGATCAGCCGGCCCACGCCCTGCGCCAGCCGGACCGCCGCGATCGGCACGCTGACCGCCGCGAAGCCCGAGCCGCCGCCCGCGTCCACCGCCGCCGCGCGGGCCGCCGCCAGCGGTTCGTCCGGGCGGGGGAAGGGCAGCCGGTCGATGACGACGAGCTGGCACGCGTCACCCGGCACATCCACCCCCTGCCAGAGCGACATCACCCCGAACAGGCAGGTGGCGCGCTCCTCGCGGAAGCGCCGCACCAGCAGCGGCAGCGCCTCCTCGCCCTGGAGCAGCACCGGCAGGTCGGTCCGCGCGCGCAACAGCTCCGCCGCCTGCTGCGCGGCCCGCCGGGAGGAGAAGAGCCCCAGAGTACGACCACCGAGCGCCTCGACCAGCCCGAGCAGCTCCTCTCCGGCAGCCTCGGGCAGCCCTGAGACGCTGGGGCGGGGAAGGTGCGCGGCGACGTACAGGATGCCCTGCCGGGCGTAGTCGAACGGCGAACCGACGTCGAGTGACCGCCACCCGGGGCCCTCGGTGGCCGGGACGACGGCGTTCGGGTTGACCTCGCCGGCGAGGCGACGGCCCGGCGCCTCGGCGGCCGGCCGGCCCGGCCCGGTGCGAGCGGCCAGCGCTGCCGCGGCGGGGGTCGGCGGGGCGGGCGGTGGCGCGTCCAGCCCCAGGGCGCGGGCGACGGTGTCGAACCGGCCGCCCAGCGCCAGGGTCGCCGAGGTGGCCACGACGGTGCGTTCGTCGTACAGGTGGGTGGCGAGGGTGCCGGCCACCGACAGCGGCGCGACCACCAGCGCCCGGCGGTTGCCGCTGTCGTTCTTCTCCACCCAGGCCACGTCGTGGTCGCCCTCCTCCAACAGCCGCTGCGCGGTGGTGGAGAGTTCGTCCAGGGCGGCCTTCGCCTGCTGCTTGCGGACCGGGTCGGGGTCGTCGGACTTGACGTCGCCGATCGCGTCCAGGGCGGAGCGGGTCGCCGCGTCGAGCAGCGTGCACGCCTCCCGCAGTGGCGTCGGCAGCCCCGAGGTGATCCGCCCGGCCGGCGCCTCGGCCAGCCCGACCGCCAGGGCGTCACCGGCGGCGGTGAGCGCCTCGGCGGTCTCCGGGCGCAGCAGCGTACGGGCCCGCCGGGTGGTCCGGTCGATCAGCTCCGGCACCAGCTCCGCCTGTGCGGCGGAGGAGACCCGGTCGGCCAGCTCGTGCGCCTCGTCGACGATGAGCAGCTTGTGCGGCGGCACGATGTGCCGGTCGGCGAGCATGTCGACAGCGAGCAGGCTGTGGTTGGTCACCACGATGTCGGCCTCCCGGGCGCGGGCGCGCGACGCCTCGGCGAAGCACTCCTGCCCGAACGGGCAACGGGTCGCGCCGACGCACTCGCGGGCCGGCATCGACACCAGCCGCCAGGCCTGGTCGTCGACGCCTGGGTCCAGTTCGTCCCGGTCGCCGGTGGCGGTCTTCTCGGCCCAGTCGCGCAGCCGCTCGACCTGCTTGCCCAACCGGCCCGCCTCACCGAGCCACTTCGTCCCGCCGCCGGGGCGCGCCGCAGGGGCGTCGAAGAGGGTGTCCTCCGGCTCCTCCTCGGTGGAGTTGTCCAGTCGGGCGAGGCAGAGGTAGTGGTGGCGGCCCTTGAGCACGGCGAAGGTGGGCCGCCGGCCGAGCACCGGCTCGACCGCGTCCGCGAGTCGGGGCAGGTCGTGGTCGACCAGCTGGGACTGCAACGCCAGGGTGGCGGTGGAGACCACCACCGGGCCGTCCACAGTGAGCGCCGGCGCGAGGTAGGCGAGCGACTTGCCGGTGCCGGTGCCCGCCTGCACGAGCAGATGCTCGCCGCCGGCGACGCACTCCTCGATCGCCGTGGTCATCTGTAGCTGGCCGGGGCGCTCCGCGCCGCCGGGCACCGCGCCGACCGCCGCCGCCAGCAGCTCGGTGCCACTGGGCCGGGCGCCCCGCCGCCGGCTCTTGGCCCGAGCCGACGGGGTGGCGGAACCGGCGGCGGTGCGGGGCGGAGTCACCGTGCGACGGTACCCGGCGCCGCCGACACCGACAGCGCCCATCCGCCGCGTGGCGCGACGCCGACCGGGGGAGGCGTTGCGGCAACCCCGTCCGGTTACGGCCGCGCTACGACGCGTTGGGCTGTATCGGTTAGGGTGCGAATCATGCCGAGCGACATGGTCCGCGTGATCTACCGCAAGTACGACGGCAGCGCCCACCGTGACTACCCGGCCCGCCGGCTCACCGAGGACGATCTCGGCGTCTGGCTCGGCGTGCCCGAGGGCACCGAGTCGGTCTACCACGGCCGGCCCTCGGTGGAGAAGATCCCGTTCGTGCTGCTGGTGCCACATCGCGCCTGGTGGACGGCCATGTTCAACCCCCCGCCCCGCACCAGCGAGGTCTACTGCGACATCGCGACCCCGGCCCGCTGGGAGTCCGACGACACCGTCCACCTGATCGACCTCGATCTGGACGTCGTCCGGCGTCGGGCCACCGGCCTGGTGGAGCTGCTCGACGAGGACGAGTTCGCCGAGCACCGGGCCCGGTTCGGCTACCCGGACGACGTGGTGGCCGAGGCCGAGGCCGCGGCACAGCGGCTGTTCGGGGCACTGGGCGACGGCACCGAGCCGTTCGCCACCGCGTACCGCAAGTGGTTGGCCCTGGTGGTCTGAGGCCGCACGCCCGGGTCGGGCCGGCTCACCAGCGTGGCGGCCAGCCGTCGTCGGCGGCCAGCGGCGGCAGGTCGGTCAGCTTCTCCGGGTTGAGCTGGTTGTAGATGGCGGTGATCCGGCCCTGGTCGACAGCGAACGCGGTGACCAGGCGGATCTGTCGCCCGTCGCTGTGCGACGTCTCCAGTTGCAGGCCGAGAATGCCGTCGACGAGCACGAGCCGAGCCAGCACCCGGTCGGCGTACCGGCCGGTCCGGCCGAACAGGCCGAGCGTGAGGCGGGCCACGGCGTCCGCGCCGAGCACCGGCCGACGGGCTGCCGGGAAGTGCCCGCCCGAGTCGCCAACGAAGACCACGTCCGGCGCGAGCACCTGAAGCAGTTGGTCCAGCTCGCCGGACTCGGTGGCGGCGACGAACGCCTTGAGCACCCGACGTTGCTCGGCCGGATCGGCGGTGTGCCGGGGTACGTCCGGCGCGGTGACCGCCCGTCGGGCCCGGGAGGCGAGCTGCCGGGCCGCCACCTCGGTGGTGCCGAGCACCCCCGCGACCCGGGCGAACGGCAGCGCGAACACGTCGTGCAGCACGAGGGCGACCCGTTGCTCCGGCGCGAGCCGCTCCAGCACCACCAGCAGCGCCGTGCCGACCTCGTCGGTGCGGACCGCCCGCTCCGCCGGGTCGGGCGCGTAGCCGTCGGCCGGCGCCCGGCCGCCCAGCGGGCTCACCACCGGCTCCGGCAGCCACTGCCCGGGGTACGCCTCCCGGCGGACCCGGGCCGAGCGGAGCACGTCCAGGCAGATCCGAGCGCAGGTGGTGGTCAGCCACGCGGACAGGTCACGGATCTCGGCGCGGGCTGGCGGTTCGGCCAGCGCCCCGGCGTAGCGCAGCCAGGTCTCCTGCACCGCGTCCTCCGCCTCGCTGCGGCTGCCCAGCATCCGGTGGGCCACCGCGAGCAGTTGGCCCCGCTCGGCCTCGAACTCCGTCGCCAGTTCCCGCACGACCCACCACCCCTTCCGGTCGGCGTTCCGGTCTCCATCCTCCCGCCGAGCGGGCGCGCCGGCAGCCCCGAAACGGTACGGCGGAGTGGTGCCTGCCGTCGGCGCGGGCCGGTCGGTGCCGATCAGCGGGCCCCGGCCCGGAGGTGGCTCTCGGCGGGCGGAACGGCGGTGGGTGGGCGATGATCCGTGCATGAGCGCACCCCAGCAAGGGCAGATCGTGGCACCGGACGGCGGTTCCGTGCGGGAACTGCTGCGGGTCACCGCGCCGGTTGATCTCGGCGCGATCGACCCGCGGTCCATGCCCGGCCTGCCAGAGCCCGCGGGCCGCGGCGAGCACCGCAAGACCTGGGCGCGGGAGCAGGTGGAGCTGGTCGGCGAGGGGTTGGGCCGGCAGCAGGAGATGCTCTTCGCGATGGCCAAGACCGGGTCGGAGCGGCCGGCGCACCGGGTGCTGCTGGTGCTCCAGGCCATGGACTGCGGCGGCAAGGACGGCACGATCAAGCGGGTGGCCGGCGCGATGAACCCGCTGGGCCTGCACATCCGCTCGTTCGGGCCGCCGACCCGCCAGGAGCTGCGGCACGACTTCCTCTGGCGGATCCGCCGGGAGCTGCCGCCGCCGGGGTACGTGGGGATGTTCAACCGTTCGCACTACGAGGACGTGTTGATCGCCCGGGTCGGCTCGCTGGTGCCGGAGACGACCTGGCGAGCCCGCTATGACGAGATCAACTCGTTCGAGCGGGAGCTGACCGAGGGTGGCGTCACAGTGATCAAGGTGATGCTGCACATCTCGTACGCCGAGCAGGGCAAGCGTCTCATGGACCGGCTCACCGACCCGCGCAAGCACTGGAAGTACAACCCCTCCGACATCGATTCGCGGGGGCACTGGGACGACTACCAGGCCGCGTACGCCGAGGCCCTGAGCCGGTGCGGCACGGACGCCGCGCCCTGGTTCGTGGTGCCGGCGGACCGCAAGTGGTACCGGGACTGGGCGGTGGCCCACCTGCTGCGTGAGACGTTCGACACGCTCGATCTCGGGTATCCGGCTGCCGATTTCGACGTGGCACGGGAGCGGAAACGCCTCCTCGCTGGGGGAGCGGGTGCGGGTGGGACAGCCGAGATGAACAGCAGGTGAACGACCGGTGAATGACGCCTGGCCAGGGGTGGGCCGGCGAATTCCCGATTCGGCCGTTTCCTAGCATTCACCGAGCGGGCACCCATTGGGCGCCGCCACCCTTCCACCGACGCGACGAGGTCTGTGCTGTGAAGTTTTCCTTCCGCCCCACCGAGGGCGCCTTCTACGAGCTCTTCACCAGGGCCGCGCAGAACCTGGTCCGGGGCACCGCGCTGCTCAACGAGCTGGCCCTGCCCGGCGTGGACGTACAGTCCGTCAGCGAGCGGCTCACCGAGGTCGAGCACGACAGCGACCAGATCACCCACGACCTGTACAAGAAGATCAACTCGACCTTCATCACCCCGTTCGACAGGGAGGACATCTACCGGCTCGGCTCGCTGCTGGACGACGTGATGGACCACCTGGAAGCGGTGGGCGACCTGCTCTACCTGTACGGGCTGACCGAGCTTCCGGCGCTGCCCCGCGAGCTGCACGAGATGGTCAACGTGCTCGACCAGCAGGCCAAGCTGACCGCCGACGCGATGCCCCGGCTGAAGTCGATGAAGGATCTCGAGGACTACTGGATCGAGTGCAACCGGCTGGAGAACGAGGGCGACCGGATCAACCGGCAGCTGCTCGTCCGCCTCTTCTCCGGTGAGTACGACGCGTTGACGGTGCTGAAGATGAAGGAGGTCGCCGACGAGCTGGAGGCCGCCTGCGACGCCTTCGAGCACGTGGCCAACACCGTCGAGACCATCGCGGTCAAGGAGTCCTGATCCTGTGACCGTGACACCCGAACTCATCGCCGTGCTGGCGGTGATCGGGGTAGCCCTGGCGTTCGACTACACCAACGGCTTCCACGACGCCGCCAACGCGATCGCGACAAGTGTCTCCACCCGGGCGTTGACCCCGCGGATCGCCCTCGGGCTCGCCGCGGTCGGCAACTTCGTCGGCGCCCACTTCGGCGCCGGGGTGGCCAAGACCGTCGGCGACAACCTGGTCACCCTCCCCACCGGGGTGAGCAGCCTCGGTGTGGTCTTCGCCGGGGTGCTCGGGGCGATCGCCTGGAACCTGATCACCTGGTACTTCGGTCTGCCCTCGTCGTCCTCGCACGCGCTCTTCGGCGGCCTGGTCGGCGCGACCCTGCTCTCCACCGGCGGCATCGTGCAGTGGGTCAACATCGCTGAGAAGGTGTTGCTGCCGATGGTGCTGTCGCCGATCGTCGGCCTCACCCTCGGTTACCTGCTGATGCTGGCCATCCTGTGGCTGTTCCGCAAGGGGCAGCCGGGCAAGCTCAACCGGGGCTTCCGCTGGGCGCAGACCGCCTCGGCGGCCGCCATGTCGGTCGGCCACGGCATGCAGGACGCCGCCAAGACCATGGGCATCGTGGTGCTGGCCCTCTACACCGGTGGTTTCCAGGAGAGCAAGACGCACATCCCGGGCTGGGTGTTCTGGACCTCGGCGACGATGCTGGCCCTCGGCACGTACGCCGGTGGTTGGCGGATCATCCGGACCCTCGGTCGCAAGATCATCGATCTGGGGCCGCCGGAGGGCTTCGCCGCCGAGACCGTCGCCAGCGCGGTGCTCTACTTCAACGCCCTGGTGTTGAAGGCCCCGATCTCCACCACCCACACGATCACCTCGGCCATCATGGGTGTCGGCGCGACCAAGCGACTCTCCGCGGTCCGCTGGAACGTGGCTGGCAACATCGTGCTGGCCTGGATCATCACGTTCCCGGCCGCCGCACTGATCGCGTGCGTCACGTACCTGCTGGTCCGGCCGCTCTTCGGCTGAGTTCCCGAAAAGGGCCCCCGGTCACGGTCCCACCGTGGCCGGGGGCCCTTCCGCCGTTCAGACGTAACGCACGCCGATCTGCTCGCGGACCGTGTCCAGCAGGGTCATCACCTCGAGGGTCGTGGTATGCGGCACCGCCGGGCTCTCGGTCAGGCCGGCGGCCAGGCAGCGCTGCACCTCGATCGCCTCGTACTGGTAGCCGTTGCCGGCCCCGTCGGCGACGATCGTCTCCGGCTCGGCGCCGGCCCGGTGCACCGTCACCGAACCCGGCCGGAAGAACGGCTCCGACAGGTCGATCCGCCCCGTGGTGCCCGTGATCGAGGCCGTCTGCCCGCTCAACCCGACCATGCCGCAGCTCAGGGTCGCCAGCGCTCCGGTGTCGTAGCCGAACAGCATTCCGGTGTTCTCGTCCGTCCCCTCCGGGCCGAGCTGCGCCCAGGACCGGATGTGCTGCGGCACCCCGAGCAGCAGGTGAGCCAGGCTGATCGGGTAGATCCCCAGGTCGAGCAGGGCGCCCCCGCCCAGCGCCGCGTTGCGCATCCGATGCTCCGGCGGGAACGGCCCGGCCACCCCGAAGTCGGCCCGGACGCCGGTCACCGTGCCGATCGCCCCGTGCGCGATCAGCTCGACCACCCGCAGGATCATCGGATTCAGTCGCATCCACATGGCCTCCATCAGGAAGACCCCGGCGGCGCGGGCAGTGTCGACCAACTCGGTGCTGGTGGCCAGGTCGAGGGTGAACGGCTTCTCCAGCAGCACCGCCCGCCCGGCGGTGAGGCAGGTCATCGCCGCCTCGTAGTGAGCCGCATGTGGGGTCGCCACGTAGATCGCGTCCACCTCCGGGTCGGCGGCCAACTCCACCCAGGAGCCGTAGGCGCGCTTCGCGCCGTACGTGTCGGCGAAGCGCCGGGCGCTCTCCGCGGCGCGGGAACCGACCGCCACCAACTCGGCGTCCGGCACCAGCCGGAGGTCTTCGGCGAAACGGCTGGCGATGTGGCCGGTGGCCAGGATGCCCCAACGAGTCATGCCGGAACGCTAGCCGAGGCAGGTGAACCGCCCGCTGCCCGGCCGCCGAGCAGTTCATCCGGCGGGACCCCGGTGTGCCTTGGCCGCCCCGCAGCGCTCCGCACCCCGCCCGCCGGGGGAACTAGGCTCGCGGGCATGACGATCGACAGTGACGGCTTCGCCGCCCCGGCCGCCCTGGTCGAGCACGCCCGCCGGTTCCAGGCCGAGGGTGGCACCCCGGCGACGCCGCGGGTCGCGGCCACCGTGCTGCTGCTGCGTCCGACCGACACCGACTTCGAGGTGTACGTCATCCGCCGGGTCGCCGCGATGACCTTCGGCGGGATGTACGCCTTCCCCGGCGGCGGTGTGGACCGCTCCGACTCGGAGGCACACCTGGACTGGGCCGGCCCGACGCCGGGCGAGTGGGCGGACCGGCTCGGGGTGGCCCCGGAGGCCGCGCAGGCGGTGGTCTGCGCCGCCGCGCGGGAGGTCTTCGAGGAGGCCGGCGTACTGCTCGCCGGCCCGAACCGGGAGACAGTGGTGGGCGACGTCAGCAGCGACGAGTGGGAGGCGGCCCGGCAGGACCTGGAAGGGCGCCGGCTGGGCTTTGCCGCGCTGCTCGCCGACCGTCAGCTCACCCTGCGGTCGGACCTGCTGCTGCCCTGGAGCCGGTGGATCACTCCCGAGTTCGAGCCGCGCCGCTTCGACACGTACTTCTTCATCGCCCTGTTGCCGGCGGGCCAGCGGACCCGCGACGTCTCCGGCGAGGCCGACCACACCCTGTGGATCCGGCCGGCGGACGCACGGGCCCGCGCGCGGGCCGGCGAGCTGACCATGCTGCCACCGACACTTGTCACGCTGGCCCAGGTGGCGGCGGCCGGCGACCTGGCCGGGGTGGCGCGGGCGGCGGCCGACCGGGACGCCGCCACACCTGTCACCCCGCGCCTGGACCTGCCCCCGGACGGCGAGCCCCGCTTCGTCCTGGGCTGAGCACCAGCCGAGGCTGTCCACCGGCCCGGCCGTCGGCCCCCGCTGCCCGCGCGCTGGGCCCTGCCCGCGCTGCGGTGACCTCGCCTCTGGGCGCTAGCGTCGGCGGGTGCCCCTCAAGATCCGCACAACTTCAGGGGTACTGCTGCCTCAGACGCGTGGGAGGCACGCGATCTTGCAGTTTCGGTCGCCGATATGCGCGCAAACACCCTTTATATCGCAACAGCAAGTGCAAGATCGCGGGGAAGGGGGGCCCGGGGGAGCATAGACTTGTCGATCATGGAGTGGTGGTGCCTGGTTTAGTCTTCTTTGGAACCTTTGTCACCCACCACAACTCCTTGATCGACTGCGGCAGTGCGGGGCCGGACCGCGCCGCGCCGCCGCCGGACCGGAAACCGCATCGGGTACGCAGAAGGGCGTCGGTCAGGTCGACCGACGCCCCTAGCGGACCGGGAATCAGCGGCTCAGCCGAAGCGGCCGGTGATGTAGTCCTCGGTCTTCTTCACGCTCGGGTTGCTGAAGATCTTCTGGGTGTTGTCGTACTCGATCAGCCGGCCCGGGTCGCCGGTCTTCTCGATCGAGAAGAAGGCGGTCCGGTCCGAGACCCGCGCGGCCTGCTGCATGTTGTGCGTCACGATGATAATCGTGAACTTGTCCTTGAGCTGGAACATCAGGTCCTCGATCGCCAGCGTGGAGATCGGGTCCAGGGCGGAGCACGGCTCGTCCATCAGGACGACCTGCGGCTCGACCGCGATGGTCCGGGCGATGCAGAGCCGCTGCTGCTGACCGCCGGAGAGGCCCGCGCCGGGCTTGGCCAGCCGATCCTTGACCTCGCCCCACAGGTTCGCGGCGCGCAGGGCCTTCTCGGCCGCGTCCTCCAGGATCGACTTCTTGCGGACCCCGTTGAGCTTCAGCCCGGCCACCACGTTCTCGAAGATGCTCATGGTGGGGAACGGGTTGGGCCGCTGGAAGACCATGCCGATGGTGCGCCGGACCGCTGTGACGTCCACGTCCCGGTCGTAGATGTCCTGGTCGTCGATGGTCAGGCTGCCCTCGACCCGTGCCCCCGGCAGCACCTCGTGCATCCGGTTGATCGACCGCAGGAACGTCGACTTGCCGCAACCGGACGGCCCGATGAGGGCGGTGACCGTCTTCGGCTCGACCGTCAGGTTGATGTTCTCGATTGCCTTGAAGCCGCCGTAGTACGCGGTGACGTTCGAGGCGGAGACGCGCTTGGCCATGGTGGTACCTCCGGGGTTCATCGGCTGAGCCTGTTGCGACGGGCCAGCAGCTTCGCCGCGATCGTCAGGATGAGCACGAGGGCGACCAGGGTGAGCGCCGCGGTCCACGCCCGTGCCGGCGCGTACTTCGACGCGTCACCGGCCTGCTGGTAGACGAAGAGGGACAGCGACGACTGGTTGTTCTGGAAGGGATCGGCGTTGATGGCGGCGCCGCCGCCGGCGACCAGCAGCACCGGCGCGGTCTCGCCGGCCGCGCGGGCGACGGCGAGCATGACGCCGGTGACGATGCCGGGCAGCGCCGTCGGCAGCACCACCCGCAGGATCGTCTTCCACTTGGGTACGCCGAGCGCGTACGCGCCCTCGCGCAGTGGCGCCGGGACGAGGCGGAGCATCTCCTCGGTGGACCGGACGATGGTGGGCAGCATGAGCACGCTCAGCGCGAGCGCCGCAGCGAAGCCGGAGAAGCTGGGCCGACCGTCGTTGAACCACGGCGACACGACAAGCACCCAGAACGCCAGCACGAAGAGGCCGGAGACGATCGACGGGATGCCGGTCATCACATCCACGAAGAAGCGGATGGCGAAGGCGAACTTGCCCCGGCCGTACTCGACGATGTAGATGGCGCAGAGGATGCCGAGCGGCACGGTGATCAGGGTGGCGATTCCGACCTGCTCCAGCGTGCCGACGATCGCATGGTAGGCGCCGCCGTTGGGGTCCCGGGCCCCGATGTTGTTCATCGAGGTCTGGAAGAAGTCGGCGTCCAGTCGGTCGGTGCCCTTGCTGACCAGCGTCCAGACCACCGAGATGAGCGGCAGCACCGCCAGGACGAAGGCGGAGTGGATCAGCGCGCTCCAGGTGCGGTTGCGGGCCGACCGGCGCCCCTCGACCGCGTTGGCGGCGGCGAAGAGGCCGACCAGATAGAGGATCGCGCCGAGAACGACCACGAGGACCGGGCCGCCGATGCCGGTGCCGTAGACGACCACGGCGGAGAGCGCCAGGGCTGCCACGGCGATGGCCGGGGCGGCGTACCAGGGCAGCCGCTTGGCCCGCAGCGAGTCGGGCTGGGCCGGTGGCCGGGTGCGGTGGGAGGTGACGGTTGTGGTCATGCGGCCGACTCCGTGAACTCCCGGCGGCGGTAGATGATCGCCCGCGCCGTGATGTTGACGATCAGCGTGATGGCGAACAGCACCAGGCCGGAGGCGATCAATGCACCCCGGCCGGTCTCGTTCGCCTCGCCGAACGCGTTGGCGATGTTGGCGGCGATGGTGTTACCGCCGTTCTGGATCAGGTTGAACGAGATTCCGAAGGTGATGCCGAGGGTCAGCGCCAGGGCGATGGTCTCGCCGAGCGCCCGGCCGAGGCCGAGCATCATCGCGGCGATGATGCCGGGGCGGCCGTAGGGGAGCACCGCGGTGCGGAGCATCTCCCAACGGGTGGCGCCCAGGGCGAGGGCGGCTTCCTCGTTCGCGGTGGGCGTCTGGAGGAACACCTCGCGGGAGAGCGAGGTGATGATCGGCAACACCATGATCGCGAGCACCAGGGCGCCCAGCATGACGGACGCCCCGAAGGGACCGTCGCCGCCGAAGAGCGGGATCCAGCCGAAGTGCTGGTTCAGCCATACCGAGAAGTCCCGCACGGGGCTGCTGAAGACGTCCCGTCCCCACAGGCCGAAGACCACGCTCGGTACGGCGGCCAGCAGGTCGACCAGGAAGCCGAGCGCGGTGCCCAGCCGGCGCGGCGCGTAGTGCGACAGGTAGAGCGCGATGCCGAGCGCCACCGGCACCGCGATCAGCAGCGCGAGCGCCGAGCTGAGCACGGTGCCGAAGGCGAGCGCGCCGATGCCGAACTTCGGCTGCGTCTCGTTGGGGGACCAGCCCTCGTAGGACCAGAAGTTCTCGGTGTTGGCGCGTAGGGCCGGCACCGCCTTGGCGACCAGGAAGATCGCGATGGCGGCGATGATGACCAGAACGGCGGTGCCGGCGGCCAGAGTGAGACCGCGGAAGGCCCGCTCGGCGCCGAACCTACGGCTGCGCGGCAGTGCGCCGCCGCCGCCGCCCAGCCCGGTGCCGCCCGGGAAACGGGTGCTGACTGGTGCCTCGGCCACACGCGCCGAGGCACCGGCGGGCCACTCGTGACTCTGGGTCACGCGCGTCCCGCCGGTGCCGGCGTCGGCCGAGCGGTGAGGGGTTTCACCCATCTGCTCGCTCGATTCGATTGCGGAGGTGTGGAATCGGGTCAGGAGAGGTTCTTGACCGCGGTCTCGACCTTGGTGCGGACCGTCTCCGGCAGCGGGGCGTAGCCCAGCTCGGTGAGAGATGCCTGGCCCTCGGCGCTGGCGGCGTGGCCCAGCAGGCCCTTGACCAGCTTCAGCTTGTCGGCCGCGAGGCCCTTGCTGCAGACGATCTCGTACGTGGCCAGGACGATCGGGTACGCCCCGGCCTCCTTGGTGTTGTAGTCGATCTTCAGCTTGAGGTCGTCGCCCTGACCCTCGACGGCAGCACCGGCGATGGTCTTGCCGGCCGCCTCGGCGGTCAGCGCGGCGAACTCGCCGTTGCCGTTGCCGATCTTCGACATCTTCAGACCGGCGTTCTCGGCGAACGACCACTCCATGTAGCCGATGGAGCCGTCCGCGCCCTTGACCCGGCTGGCCACGCCGTCCGAGCCCTTGGCGCCGGTGCCGCCCGGGGCCTTCCACGACTTGGCGTTGCTCAGGGTCCAGTCGCTCTCGGCGGTCTTCGAGAGGTACTTGGTGAAGTTGTCGGTGGTGCCCGACTCGTCCGAACGGTGGACGGTCTGGATCGTGGTCGCCGGGAGCTTGGCGTCCGGGTTGTCGGCCTTGATCGTGGCGTCGTCCCACTTGGTGACCTTGCCGGCGAAGATCTTCGCCAGGGTGGCCGGCTTGAGCTGGAGGTTGTCCACGCCGCTGACGTTGTAGGCGACGGCCACCGGGCCGATCACCATCGGCAGGTGGATGGCCTTGCCACCGACGCACTTGGCGTCGGCCTGCGGCTGCTCCTCCGGCTTGAGCGCGGAGTCGGAACCGGCGAAGTCGGCGGTCCCGGCGATGAACGCCTGGATGCCGGCGCCCGAGCCGGAAGCCTCGTAGTTCACCGTGGTGCCCTGGCACTTCTGCTGGTACGCCTTGATCCACTCGGCCATGGCGTTCTTCTGCGCCGACGAGCCCTGGGCGTTCACCGTTCCGGTGGCGCAGTCGACCGCGGCGGCCGAGCCCGAAGCGCTGGTGCTGGGCTCGTTGTTGTCCGAGCCGCATGCACTGAGACCGAGCGTCGCAGTAAGAGCGAGGCAGGCAATAGTGCCGTACCGCTGGAGCTTCACCTGAGGGGTTTCCCTTCGCGTCTGACTTGGCACCCCGATCCCGGGGCCCGAGGACCGGCACTGACCGGCTGACACGAAAGTTAGAAGTGCCAGGTAGCCGGTTCGCCGGTCGCAAGTGAACGCAAGGTGAACACGTACGGCCCCCGAGGTGACCGCTTGCTGAGGGTGAGTTGTCCGTTAAGTGAACCCGGGCACACCTGTCGGAAGTATGGGCATATATCCGGTTCGGCGTTATCCCGCCGACGCCCGGCCGTTACCCACCGGTGACCGGTCGGGTCACCCACCGGTGACCGGTCGGGGCGACGGCCGACGGTCAGCCCAGGTGGTAGTTGATGTGCGCGGACCAGCGGGCGAAGCCCAGCCGCTCGTAGAGCGCGACGGCCCCGGTGTTCGAGTCGTCCACGAAGAGCATCACCCGGTCGAGGCCGCGCTTGTCCCGCAGGTATGTCAGCCCGGCGGTGGTCAGGGCACGGCCGAGCCCGCCGCCGTGCGCGGTCGGCTCCACCCCGAGGACGTACACCTCGCCGATCCGGGCCGACCCCGGCCGCTCGTGCACCTTGGTCCAGTGGAAACCGAGCAGCCGGCCGGTCGCGGTCTCCTCGGCGAGCAGGAAGCCCGCCGGGTCGAACCACGGCTCGGCGAGGCGGACCCGCAGGTCGTCCGACGTCCACCGGCCCTGCTCGGGGTGCTCGGCGAAGGCCCGTGCGTTGAGGGCCAACCAGGCCGTGTCGTCAAGCCCGGGTCGGAACTCGCGTAGCGCCACCCCGTCGGGCACGCGCGGCTCGCCCAGCGGGGCGGCCAACGGCCGGCGCAGCTGCCAGAGCACCCGGGCGCGGGTGAAGCCGAGGTCGACGGCGAGCGCGGCGGCCGAGGGGTGGTCGCCGTGCGCCCAGGCCCGCAGTGGCCCGGTGGCCGAGGCGAGTACGCCCCGGGCGAGCGCCCGCCCGGTGCCCCGCCGCCGGTACTCGGGGTGCACCACCAGCTCGACCCCGATCCCGCCGACCGGGTCGGTGGTGTCCAGGTGCGCGTACCCGGTGAGGGTGCCGTCGTCGGCGCGGGCGATCAGATGCACGGCGGGGGCGTCGGCGTCGCGCAGCCGCAACAGGACGTGCTCGTCGAGCGGGTCGGCTCCGTCCGTGTCACCTGCGGTGCTGGCGAGCGCGAGGACGTCGGCGATCTCCGCCGGTGCCAGTCGGTCGCTCCGGGTCACCTGGTCGCTGGTCGGCTCCGCGCTGCTCATCCCGCCACCGTATCCGTTGGCTGTCGTGACGCCCGGAGCGTCGCCGTAAAGCCGCGGCTCACGTCGGGTCGGTGGGTAGTGCCTCCAGCTCGAACCGGGCGGTCAGGTCGGGCAGGATCCGGCGCAGCGCCTCCACCGTGCCCTGTCGGTCCCCACCGGCGTCGTGCAGCAGCACCACCGAGCCCGGTGCGGCCTGGCTCAGCACCGTCGCGGTGATCTTGGTGGCGCCGGGCTGCTCCCAGTCCGACGGATCCACCGACCAGTGCAGCGGGGTCATGCCGAGCTGCTGCGCCACCGACACCACCGGGTACGTCCAGGCCCCGCCCGGCTGGCGGTACCAGACGATCGGGGCGTTCGGCACCGCCGCCCGGATCGCCGCGTTGGTGCGCAGGAGGTCGGAGCGGATGGCGTCGGCCGATCGGGCGCCCAGGCCGACGTCGTGGTGCCAGGAGTGGTTGCACAGGGTGTGCCCGGCGTCCACGATCGACTGGACCAGGTCGGGGTGGTTCTGCGCGTTCTCGCCGACCACGCAGAACGTGGCGCGCACGTCGTATTCGCGCAGGAGGGCGAGGACCTGCGGGGTGTAGCGCGGGTCCGGCCCGTCGTCGAAGGTCAGCGCGAGCCGCGGGGTGCCGGTGGTGGCGTGCGCGCCGAACAGGTTGTCGTCGCCGGCGTTCCGTCCGGACCCGTCCTGGCCGGCCTCGGCCGGGCCGGTCTCAACCGCGCTGGCACTGGCGCTCGGGGCTCCACCCGGCTCGCCAACACTGGGTTGGTCGGCGTAGTGCGGCCCGTCGGCGCTCGTGGTGACTCCCGTGGAGTGCCGAGGCGTCTGGTCGGGGACGAGGCTGCGGCCCAGCACGTACGCGGAGCCGAGCAGCCCCGCCACCACCAGCGTCACGATCCCCACGGCCCGCGCGGTGGAGCTGCCCCGCGTCACGACTCGCACCTGGCTTGCCGGTCACGCCGGCCCGTCGCCCCCGTGTTCAGTGCGCGCACCGTCGCCCCTTTCTCCGACAAACCCGGCAGTCAGAATAGAGCTGCCAAGCTGCGCAAAAAGGGCATATGGGAAATCGCCTGGGTGGTCCGCGGATCAGACCGGCAGGGGCACGTGCTCCGCCTCGGGAAGCGACCGCGACGGCGGAACGACGAACTTGTAGCCGACCTGGCGGACGGTGCCGATCATCGACTCGTACTCCGAGCCGAGCTTGGCGCGCAGTCGCCGGACGTGCACGTCCACAGTGCGGGTGCCGCCGAAGTAGTCGTAGCCCCAGACCTCGCGCAGGAGCTGGTCCCGGGTGAACACCCGGCCCGGGTGCTGGGCCAGGAACTTCAGCAGCTCGAACTCCTTGTAGGTGAGGTCGAGAGGGCGGCCCTTGAGCTTGGCCGCGTAGGTGTCCGGGTCGATGGTCAGCTCGCCGGCCCGGATCGAGCCACCCGCGCCAGCTGTCGCGTTGCTGAGCCGGCCCACCGCCAGCCGCAGCCGTGCCTCGACCTCGGCGGGACCGGCCGAGGCGAGGATGACGTCGTCGACGCCCCAGTCGGCGTTGAGTGCGATCAGGCCGGCCTCGGTCACCACCGCGACCAGCGGCACGCCGAGCCCGGTGGCGTGCAGCATCCGACAGGTCGCCCGGGCCTCGCTCAACTCCGATCGGGCGTCCACCATCACCGCGTCCGGGCTGGGGCCCGCGACCAGGGTGCGAACGTCACGCGGCGCAGTACGGACCGAGTGTGGCAGCAGGTCGAGTGCCGGCAGCACAGCCGACGGTTCCCCTGCGCGTGCGGTCACCAGCAGCAGGATCTCCACGATCACCTCCGTCCCGGCGGCGCGAGGCCGCACGCGACCAGTCGCCCTCATCAAGGAGTGCGCTGAGAAATTGCGTGGTCCCGGCGTCGCTGACGGGCGGGTAACGCGTCGAGCCTAACCGATCGCCTCGGCCGCGCCGTCGGGCCATTTCCTGTTTGTCTACCTTGCCCCTGATCGTGGCCCGGATTTTAACGTCGCTGAAACCCGTGACCACCGCGTCGGGCCGTCGGTCTGGCACGATCGGGTCGTGTTTCCCTCCACCTCGCCCGAGGCCGGCCGCGAATCGTGGCCCGCTGGGCCCCAACCGGGTCCGGCCGCCGCAGCGACGCGCGGCCAACCGCCCGCGCCGCGTACCGGTCCGGCCACCACCGATGGCGACCGCCGTCAACGGGGTGGGCCGCGCCGTGCCCGTCGCTCCGGCGAGCCGGCCCGCCGATCCGAAGACGAGATCGACGAGCCGGAAGAGGAGGTCATTGCCCCGGTCGCGGTGCACCGTCAACTGGCGCTGACGATCGCCGGCTTCGCCGCGCTGCTCGGTGTGGGCCTGGTGCTCGGCGCGCAGACGTCAGGCCCCGGTCACCGGCTGCCGTTCGCCTTCATCATCTTCGGCGTCCAACTGCTGTTCGTGCTCGCCTGGACGATGGCCATGCGTCCGCCCGCGCTGTTGGTGGTCGCCGGGATCAGCGCCACGGTCGCGGCGTTGGTCGACATCGCGGCGGTGCAGACCGACGTCGCCGGCCTGGCGCCGCTGGGCTACCTGGCCGCCGGTGGGTTCCTCGCTGCGGTGCTCGGCCAGCTGGTTCGTCGGGTCGACCGGGTCCGGGTCACCGACTCCCTCGGCTCCACGCTGCTCATCGTGGTCGGGGTGGTGGCCTTCGGCACCCTGATCGTGCTCAGCCGGATCCCGGCCGGCACCCAGGCGATCACCGTCTGCCTGACCGCGAGCGGTGTCGCGCTCACCGTCGCCCGGCTCACCGACGCCGTACTGCCCTGGCCCCGGCTCGCCCCGCAGGTGCCTCGGGGCGCCGCCGGCGTGGTGACCGGCGCGATGGTCGGCACGCTGACCAGCGCCCTCCTCGGCAGCTACCTGGTGGCTCCCTTCACGCCGACCCGGGCCGCCGTGATCGGCCTGGTCGCGGCGGTCACCGCCGTCCTCTCCGACCTCGCCGTGGGGTATGCGGAGGCGGGCCGGTTGATGGCTGGCGAACCGCCCACGATGTGGGTGGCCCGGCACATGCAGGGTCCGCTCGGCGGCTTCGCTCTGGCGGCGCCCGCCGCGTACGCCATGTGCATGCTCTTCCTCTGAGTCACGGTTGAGCGCTGAGCCGGTCGGGTACCTACGGGTGCGCCGCCCTGCGGCGTCGGTAGGAGCGACCCGTCGCGGCGCGACGGGCGGAGACAGGAGGCGGCGTGGCGCAGGACTATCCGGTGGACCAGGCGCGACCCCGACGGCGTGGCCGCAAGCTGCTCATCGGGCTGTTCGTGCTGCTCCTGCTGCTGGCGGGTCTGCTGGTGGTCGCCGACCGGGTGGCGGTCGGGGTCGCCGAGCGGATGATCGGCGACCGCGTACGCCAGGAGATCGCCAAGCAGGGCGCGCAGTCCGCCGCGCCCGAGGTGGAGGTGGGCGGAACTCCCTTCCTCACCCAGGTGCTGGATGGCCGTTACCAGCGGATCACCATCAATTTGCGCGACGTGCAGGCCTCGGTCGAGGGCGACGCCGTCCGGCTGCCCGTGCTCGATGTGACCGCCCGCAACGTTCGGGCCTCGCTGGACACTCTGCGCACCGGCCAGGGTGACGTCGTGGCGGGCACCGTCAACGGCGCCGGCACGATCAGCTACGAGAGTCTGGCCGCGCTGCTGAACCGCCCGGGTCTCACGCTCGGCGAGCAGAACGGCAAGCTCACCGTCACGGCCCCGGCCGACATCCTCGGTCAGAAGCTCACCATCAGCGGCACCGCCGACGTCACCGTCGCCGACAACGGCGCTGTCGCCCTGCGGTTCAACGACCTGGACGCCGCGGGTCTGCCGAACCTGCCGCTGGCCCGTGCCTTCCTGAGCAACTACGCCAAGAGCATCTCCATCGACGTGCCCCTGCCGGAGTTGCCGTTCCAGCTCGCGGTCCGGGAGGTCCGTCCACTGCCGGAAGGGCTGGCGGTCACCGCCGACGCCAAGAACGTGCCGATCAACTCCGCTGGCTGACGCCGGAGGCGCTGTGGGACGCCGAAATCCTCGGCGATCCCGGCGATTCCCGGATGGTGGTCGGCCCAGTGGCAGCACGGTCGCTGGCTGGTAGGCTCCCTGGCCATGGGGACCCACCTCACCAAACGGCGCGCGGTCGACCTGTGCCGCGTGGCCACCTGCCTGTGTCGCCCCGTCATCTGACGGCGGGGCTGTCTCCGGCCGCCTGACGGCGGCCACCGGCACAGGGTTCTCGCACCCTCCGGTTATCCCACCGAACGCCCGGCAGCGGCGCCGTCGCACGAACCCGTGATCCCGTCCTTCCGCTGGGTCCCGCGCGTGGTGCGACAGATACATCCATCGATTCGCGCGCGTTGGCTCACCATCCATCCTCACCAGGGAGTGATTCGATGAGTCGCGACACCGCACTCGTTTCGGCCGAGTGGGCCGAGAAGAACCTCGACGCCCCGGGCGTCGTCTTCGTCGAGGTCGACGAGGACACCTCGGCCTACGAGACCGGCCACATCGCCGGCGCCATCAAGATCGACTGGAGGACCGACCTCCAGGACCAGGTCCGCCGGGACTTCGTCAACAAGACGCAGTTCGAGGCGCTGCTCTCCGAGCGGGGCATCAGCAACGACGACACCGTCATCCTGTACGGCGGCAACAACAACTGGTTCGCCGCGTACGCCTACTGGTACTTCAAGCTCTACGGCCACCGCGACGTGAAGCTGCTCGACGGTGGCCGCAAGAAGTGGGAGCTGGACGCTCGCCCGCTCGTCACCGACGCGGTGTCCCGTCCGGCGACGCAGTACGTCGCGCAGGAGCCGGACACCTCCATCCGGGCCTTCCGCGACGAGGTCGTCGCCGCGATCGGCACGAAGAACCTGGTCGACGTGCGCAGCCCCGACGAGTTCGCCGGTCGCCTGCTCGCCCCCGCCCACCTGCCGCAGGAGCAGGCACAGCGGGCCGGCCACATCCCCACCGCGATCAGCGTGCCGTGGTCCAAGGCGGCCAACGAGGACGGCACCTTCCGGTCCGACGACGACCTGCGCAAGATCTACGGCGACGCGGGGCTCGACGACGGCAAGGAGACCATCGCGTACTGCCGGATCGGTGAGCGCTCGTCGCACACCTGGTTCGTGCTCCAGGAGCTGCTGGGTCACCGCAACGTCAAGAACTACGACGGCTCCTGGACCGAGTACGGCTCGCTGGTCGGTGTGCCTGTCGCGCTCGGCGACGAACCCGGGGAGGCCTGATCATGACTCTTCCCACCGCCGCGGGTTGCGCCGCCCCGGACCAGGCCGCGCCGCTGCCGGCCAGCCTGGACCTGGAGAAGGAAACCGTCATCACCGGCATCGTCCGCTCCGCCGAGGCCGAGCCGGTGCCGGGCGCGTACGTCCGGCTGCTCGATTCGACCGGTGAGTTCACCGCCGAGGTGGTCACCTCGGCCGCCGGGCAGTTCCGGTTCTTCGCCGCCCCGGGTTCCTGGACGCTGCGGGCGTTGTCCCGGCACGGCAACGGTGACACCGCTGTCACTGCCGGCCGGGGCGTCAACGAGGTTGCCGTCACCGTCGCCTGACCGACTGCTCTGATGGACCGGGGCCGGTCGCCCTCCCGGGGGTGGCTGGCCCCGGTCGTTTCCTCACAGCGCGTCGGCACGCCGGGGCGGGTGCCGAAATCCATCGGCATACGTCACTATCTACTGGTGGATTTCAGGGATGAAAGTGGCGGGTCCGGCGAAGCGGTCCCCATCGTCCTCTGCGTGGGCACGGACATGTCGATGCGGGAGCGGGTGCTGAGCCAACTCAGCGGGAGCGCCCCGGTGCTCAGCTGTTCCGACCTGACCGAGCTACGCGAGCTGTTGTCGTCGCCGACGGGCACGGCGCCGGTCGATCCCACAGTCCTTCCGCTCACCGAGGCGCGGGGCCTGGTGGAGTGGGGTGAGCTGGTCGTCGACCGGGCCGGACACCGGGTCACCTGGCGCGGCGAGGTGCTCCCGGTGACCCCCGCCGAACGAGAGCTGCTCACGCTGCTCATCGGCCCACCGCTGGTGGTGTGGAGCTACGAACGGCTCTGCGCCGCCGCGCTGGGTGGCGCGGACACCGCGGCGCTGCAATCCGCCGTCAAACGGCTTCGTCGCAGGCTGCGGGGCCTGCCGGGCGGGCCGCAGGTGCACACCGTACGAGGGATCGGCTACCGGCTCGACCCGCCGCCCCGGCTGAACGACCACTGACCGCCGGGCCGACCGCCTCCGCTGCCGGCCCGGCGGCGGGCGCGTGACACCATGGCCGGGTGAGCGGTGCTGTCCAGACGGGTCGGGCCTCTTCGGCCGACCCCGCCGCGCCGACACCGGCCCGGTCGCGGCGGCGTTGGCTGCTGGCCGTGACCGTGGCCTGGGCCGTGCTGCTGGCCGGGCTCACCTGGATATCGGTGCGGAACGACCCGCCGACAGTGCGCGAACAGCGTTCCCTCGACCAGGCCGGCCCGGTGGTCGACCGGGCTGTCGGCGAGTTGGCTCGCGCGGCCGGTGCGGGCGGTCTGCTGGAACTGGGTCCGGCGCGGGTCGCGTCCGGCTGCCGGGTCACCCCGTTCGAGGACGGGGCGAGACTGCGACGCGAGCTCGGGGTACTCGCGGCCACCGGTGACGAGCGGGCTGTGCTGGCCGGCATCGCCGACCGGCTGCCGGCGAGCTGGCGGGCCGGGGTCGGGCCCGGGGTGGACGGCCCCGAGCTGCGCGCCGACGCCGGAGACTTCGTGGCCGTCGAGGGTCGACCGACGGTCGACGGCCGGGTACGACTGGTCGTCGACACCGGTTGCCGGCCGGTCGGCGCCGGCTACACCCCGGCCCCGGCCACCGCTGCCGGGCCGGAAACAACCGCGCTGACCGCCGCGCTGCGGGCCCTCGACCAGCCGGGCGATGCCGCTTCGGAGCTGGTCACCGCGCCCTGTCCGGGAGGCGGGCTCGCCCGTACCGCGTGGTCCGCGAACGGTCCCGGCCCGGCCGCCTCGACGGCCGCACTCGCCCCGCTGGCCGGCAACGCCCCACTGCTGGACCAACCCCCGGTGTACGCGTACCGCAGCGGTGCCGTCACGGTGCTGGCCGAGATCAGCCCGGACGCCACCCGACTCGCCGCCACCGTCGGCTGCCCGAGCTGAGCCGGGCTGCCCGCTCGGGTCAGCCGTCGCCCGGCTGATCCTCCGGGTCACGGCTGCGGCCCAACGCGTCGACCATGCCCCACCGGCCGGGGATGTCCAGCAGCTCGACCCGGCCCATCCCCGGCGGCACGGCCGGGTCGATGATCAGGTGCTCGCCCTGCGGCTCCAAACCGAGCATCACCCGCAGCAACAGCAGCGGGGTGCCGGTCGACCAGGCCTGCGGGCTGCACGCGGTCGGGTACTCCACCGGGTAGTCGGTGAGGTCCCGGGCGTAGCCGGCGAACGCCTCCGGCAGCCGACCCTCGAAGTACCGGGACGCCGCCAGCATCGTGTCGCAGAGCAGCCCGGCCTCCTCCCGGAAGCCGTACCGCCACAACCCCCAGGCGATGATCGAGTTGTCGAACGGCCAGACAGTGCCCACGTGGTAGCCGATCGGGTTGTACCGTCCCTCGTCCGCGGCGAGCGTCCGCACCCCCCAGCCGGAGAACAAGCGGGGCCCGAGCAGGTGCTCGACCACCTTGCCGGCGCGCGACTCGTCCACGATGCCGCTCCACAGCAGGTGCCCGATGTTCGAGGTCAGCGCGTCCACCTGCCGACCGTCGGCGTCCAGCGCGAGCGCGTAGTGCTCGCGCTCGGGAATCCAGAAGTCGCTGTCGAACCGCCGTTTGAGGTCGGCGGCCTGCCGCTCCAGCTCGTCGGCGTACTCCGGGTCGTTCCAGAACTTCCGGGCCAGCCGGGCGGCCCGGACCTTCGCGTCGTACGCGTAGCCCTGCAACTCGCAGGTGGCCCGGGGGAAGCCGGGCAGCTGACCGTCGGCGTACGAGATGGCGTCCCAGGAGTCCTTCCAGCACTGGTTCTGCAGGCCGGTCTTCTGGTTGCGGGTCTGGTACCAGAGGTAGCCGGTGCCGAGCAGGTCCCCATAGGTGTCGATCCACTCCAGCGCCCTGCGGACCTGCGGCTCCAGCTTGCGGACGAGTGCGGCGTCACCGGTCCACCGCTCGTACTCGTCGATCAGGATGACGAACAGGGGCGTGGAGTCGGCCGACCCGTAGTACGGCGAGTGTGGCTGCTCCTCGAAGCCGGCGGTCTCGCCGTATCGCAGCTCGTGCAGGATCTTGCCGGGTTCCTCGTCCCGGAAGTCGTCCACCCGCTCCCCCTGCAGACCGGCCAGCATCAGGATGGTCGGCGGAACCAGCTCCGGCAGGAACGGCAGCACCTGCAACGAGGTGATGATGCTGTCCCGGCCGAACAGGGTCATGAACCAGGGGAGTCCCGCCGCGATGAGCCGTACGCCCAGGGCGATCGACTCGTAGCGCAGCGCGGCCAGGTCGTTGAGGCTGCGCCGGTACGCCCCGGCCAGCGGCTCGCAGTCGCAGCCGAGCTTCGGCGCCCGGTCGATCAGCTCCTGCTGCTCGGCCCGGATGACGTCCGCTCTGCGGCTGCCGCCGTACGGCAGGGTGGCTCGGATGTCCTCGCCCCGGGCCCCGTAGACGACGCTGGACACGTGCAGCCGGGTGGTCCACCTGCCGTTGCGGGCCAACCGGATCCGGAAGGTCATCCCGGTGTCGTCGACCTGGGCCGGCGCGGTGGTGCTGACCACCGTCTCCCGGTGGAACGCCTCCCGCCGGTAGGTCAGTCGCAGCTCGTTCTCGGCGACAGTGACTGTGGTCCGGCCCCGCTTCTGCCGAGAGTTCTTGATCTCGAACAGGTCGGCGAAGTCGGCCCCGATCTCGATCCGGACGGTGCGCTCGACCTCCGCGCCGAGGTGGTTCAGCACTGTCAGCTCCTCCTCGAAGCTGCCCACTATCGCCCGGCTGCGGACCACCGACGCCTTGGCGTCCAGATAGTGCGTGGGTTCGCCGGGGGCGAGGAAGAACTTGGTGCGGTACGACTCGGCGTCGTCGACGGAGAGGGCGTGCAGCCGTTCGCCGTCCAGGGTCAGCACCCAGGTGGACAGGAAGCGGGTGTCGAAGGAGAACAGGCCGGTGGGGAAGTCGTAGGACGGCTCGATGTCCCCCCGCCGATCGCTGACCAGGAAGGTGTTGCCGTCCAGGATGCTGACGAGGTCGTTCACCGAAGTCGCCCGGCTGCTCGGCGGGCCGTTTCGCGGGGGTCGCGGGTGCCGGGCGGGTTCGGAAAGAACCGGCGGAAGGCGAGGAAGAGCACCACGTTCCCGCTGAACGTGCTCTCGTTGCGCAGCACCGCCGCGACCCCCTGGGCCTCGCCGCTGATCAGCCGGTCGAAGAGGGCGGCGCTGCTGTACCAGATCGCGTCGGCCGGGCCACGCCCCCGGCTGACCTGCACGAACCCGGGCCGCATCCGGACCAGCCAGTGTTCGGTGCGGTGGTCGTCGCCGAGGTCGATCTGAAGGGTGCCGTCGGCCAGGCCGCCCAGGACGTCGGGTGCGCGCGACGGCAGCGCTTCGAAGAATCTCTCCGCCGCCTCGGTCACATCCGAATCGTAGGCAGCCGTCCGAGATGTCGGGTCGGTATCGGCACTCCGCTCGGATCGACCCACAACCGCCGTGCGGTCAGTAGACGAGCGCCTGCGCGCCCTCGGCCAACGCCTCCTCGACGAAGACCGCGGCACCGGCGATCCGGACCCCGGGGAGTACGTCGTCCGGGCCGATCTCCCGTCGGGCCGCGCACTGCGTGCAGGCGGTCACCCGACCGCTGGTCAGGATGACGTGCAGCAACTCGGCCAGGGGCGCGGAGTGCGGCAGATCGAACTGCTGGGCGCGACCGGGCAGCGCGAACCAGGTGGACTCACCGGTCAGCCAGAGCGAGACGTCCACCCCGGCCGCCACCGCCGTCGCGGCGACGGTGAATGCCTGCGCGCACCGCTCCGGGGCGTCCGCCCCTGCGGTGGCCTTGACGACGAGAGTGCGGGCCATGTGGCCCAGCATAGGATGGTCGGGATGGTTACCGAGATCGGGTTTGTCAGCCTGCTGGTCGCTGGCCTGGGCGGGCTCGCCGGTGGCCTGGTCTACCTAGCCGTACGCATGTCGAGAGGACGCTGGTGAGCGCGAGGAGTGAGCCGGGTTTGCGAGCCCCGCAGTCGCGAACGAAGGTGGCCCTGTGAGCGCGAGGAGTGAGCCGGGTTTGCGAGCCCCGCAGTCGCGAACGAAGGTGGCCCTGTGAGCGAGAACCCGCTGCAGCCGCCGTGGCTGAACGCGCCGCCGGTCGAGGAGTACCCGTTCGAGGAGAGCCACGACCTGCGGGTCGGGCCGAAGCTTCACCCCGCGCTGGATGCCCTGCTTCCGTACATCGGTCTGTGGCGTGGCCGGGGCAAGGGCGGTTTCCCCACCATCGAGGATTTCGACTACGCGCAGGAGATCCGGATCAGCCACGACGGCCGACCGTTCCTGCACTATGAGTCGCGTGCCTGGATCCTCGACGAGCAGAGCAAGCCGGTCCGTCCGGCCGGCCGCGAGGTGGGCTGGTGGCGGCCGGTGTTGGTGGATGGGCGGGCGACCGACGAGCTGGAGGCGCTGCTGACCACCCCGACCGGGGTCATGGAGCTGCACCTGGGCAAGCGCAACGGCACGCAGCTCGAGTTCGCCACCGACGCGGTGATCCGGACTCCGACCGCCAAGGAGGTCACCGGCGGGCACCGGCTCTTCGGCATCGTCGAGGGTGCGCTGCTCTACGCCCAGGAGATGGCCGCCATGGGGCACGGGCTCAGCCCGCACCTCTCGGCCCGACTCGTCCGGGTCGGCGGCTGACCTCGACGGTCGGTGGCTGGCTAGACGGGGAAACCCAGCACTGCCTGTAGGGCGGGGGTATGCGGGCAGCGAGCCCGGCGTACCCCGTCCAGCGTGTGGACCTCGGCGGCTCCGCGCACTGACGAGGTGAACCACACGCCGTCCGCCTCGTGCAGTTCGGCGGCGCTGACCATCCGCTCGGCGGCGCGCAGGCCCAGCTCGCTCGCGTGGGCGAGCAGCCAGGCCGCTGTGGTGCCGGCGAGGATGCCGGTGCTGGCGGCCGGCACCGCGCAGAGCGTGTCGTCGGTGAGCCACACCACATTGGCGGTGGGGCCCTCCAGCGCGTACCCGTCGGAGGAGATCCAGAGCACGTCGTCCACGCCGGTTCGGCGGGCCCAGCGGCGGGCGGCGCTGTTGACCGCGTACGACGTGGACTTGATGCCGGCCGGCAGCCAGGTCAGCTCGTTGCGGGCGGCGGCGGGCAGCCCCAGCGGCAGGGTGGCCACAGTGATTCCGTCCCGCCGGGCGGCCCGGGAGGCCGCCGGCACCGGGGCCAGCGTGGCGTAGATGGTGGGCGGGCCGCCAGCCTCCGGGCCTCGGGTGCAGACCAACCGAAGTGCCCCCTCCACAGCCGCTGGCCAGCCTGTTCGTACCTGGTCCAGCAGGTCGATCAACGCGGCGGTGGGGGGCAGTGGCAGCTCGACGGCGTCGGCCGCAGTGGCCAGGCGGGCCAGGTGTTCGTCGCGCAGCCACGGCTGGCCGTCGCGCAGGTGCATGGTCTCGAAGAGGCCGTCGCCGTGCAGCACCCCGAGGTCGTCAGCGCGGAGCACCGGGTCGCCGGGCGACACCGGGCCACGGCCCAGGACGGCGATCCGCGCGGTCGGGTCGGCAGCGTTCTTCCCGACGGACGACCTCACCATGACCGTCGAGCGTAGCGGTGATCGATCGCGGTGCGGGGAACAGCGTGGTGGCCGAACTATGATCGGACGGTGTCCGAATCCTCCCTCGCGGAAATGCTGCGGGCCCGTGGGCTGCGGCTGACGGCCCAGCGGCAGCTCGTCCTCCAGGCGGTGCTCGATCTGGGCCACGCCACCCCGGAGCAGGTGCACAACGCGGTCCGGGAGGTCGCCGCCGGCGTCAACATCACCACCATCTACCGCACGCTTGAGCTGCTGGAACGGCTCGGTCTGGTCACCCACACACACCTGTCGCACGGCTCACCGACCTATCACGCCGCCGGTGAACACCAACACGTCCACCTGGTCTGCCGGGAGTGTGGCGCGATCGACGAGATCGATCCGGAGCTGCTCCGCCCCCTCGCCGACCAGTTGGCCGCGCAGCGCGGGTTCCGGGTGGACATCGGGCACGTGTCACTCTTCGGCGTCTGCGTACGCTGCGAGAACGGGGACGAGAAATGATCGACATCGCGGGCGCGGTGGCCGTCGAGGGCATCGACGAGGCCAGCCGTGACCAGCCGGATCCGGCGCACGTCGCGGCCGGGGTGCGGGGGGTGGCGGCTCACTACGGCGACCCGCTGCGCGAGCAGCGCACCCTCGACACCGCTGTCGGTCTGGTCGACCGGTCGCATCGAGGGGTCATCGCGGTGCCCGGGGAGGAACGGGCCAGTTGGCTGCACACCGTCACCTCGCAGCACTTGAGCGCGCTCGCCGCTGGCGAGGGCACCGAATTGCTGGTGCTGTCCCCGCACGGCCACATCGAGCAGCACGCCATGGTCGCCGAGGACGGCGAGACCACCTGGCTGGACACCGAGCCCGGCGCCACCCAGGGCCTGCTGACCTACCTGGAGAAGATGCGGTTCTTCAGCAAGGTCGAACCACGCGACGCGACGGCCGAGCGCGCGCTGTTGTCGCTGGTCGGG
Source organism: Micromonospora sp. NPDC005324 (assembly GCF_040607155.1). Classification (NCBI taxonomy): domain Bacteria; kingdom Bacillati; phylum Actinomycetota; class Actinomycetes; order Micromonosporales; family Micromonosporaceae; genus Micromonospora; species Micromonospora sp. NPDC005324. The sequence continues at coordinate 291,355 of NZ_JBEXGE010000001.1, forward strand.
CCGGCGGCCATGGACGCGCTCGGCACGCTCGGCGTGACCGGGCTCGCCGCACCGGACGTGGTAGCGGTGCCGGGTCCGAAGTTCCCGCACGGTGCCGTGCCACTCCGGGCGAGCGCGCGGTACGACGTACGACCGCTGCCGATCGGCGGCTGGGCCCGACGTGGTCCGCTCGGGGTGGACCTGCTGGTGCCCCGGTCGGCAATGGACCAGGTGGTGGCGGAGCTGCGCGGCGCCGGGGTGCCGGTCGCGGGGCTGTGGGCGTACGAGGCGATCCGGGTGGCCGCCCGGCAGCCGCGGGTCGGGGTGGACACCGACCACCGGACCATTCCGGCCGAGGTCGACCTGATCGCCCCGGCGGTGCACCTGGACAAGGGGTGCTACCGGGGGCAGGAGACGGTGGCGCGGGTGCACAACATGGGCCGGCCGCCGCGTCGCCTCGTACTGCTGCATCTGGACGGGGTGACCACCGATCAGCCGCCGGTGGCCGGTACGCCGGTGACCCTCGACGGCCGGGCGGTCGGTTTCGTCGGCACCGCCGTGCTGCACCACGAGCTGGGTCAGGTCGCGCTCGCGGTGCTGAAGCGGAACGTCCCGGACGACGCCGCGTTGCTGATCGGCGAGACCGCGGCGGCGATCGACCCGTCCTGAGCGGGCCGTCTAGGATCGCCGGCATGACGACAGGGACGTTGATCACGGTGGCCCCGACCGGCGCTGAGTCGGCCAAGGCGGAGGTGCCGGCGCTGCCGGTGACCCTCGACGAGTTGCTGCTCACCGCCAAGGAGTGCGAGGCGCTCGGCGCCGCCGTGATCCACGTCCACATCCGCGACGACGAGGCCCGGCCGACGCTCGACCCGGTGCGGCTGGCCGACACGGTGGCGGCGCTGCGGGAGAGCACCGACCTGATCGTGCAGCTCTCCTCCGGCGGCGCGGTGACCGACCCGGAGGCCGCCCGGCTCGCCGTGCTCGACGCCCGTCCGGACATGGCCTCCTGCACCATGGGCACCGTCAACTTCGGCGACGACGTCTTCCTCAACCGCTGGGAGTTCATCGTCGACCTGCACACCCGCATGCAGGAACGCGGGATCGTGCCGGAGTACGAGATCTTCGACCTCGGCCACCTGTCCGCGTTGCAGCGGCTGCTCGGCAGGTACGGGCTGCCGGCCGGCGGGCACGTGCACGTCGACTTCGTGATGGGCGTGCCGGGAGGCATGCCGGGCAACACCGAGACGCTGGTCGCGGCCCACCGGATGCTGCGGGACCTGCCCGAGGGCACCACCTTCTCGGCCACCGGCGTCGGCCGGAGCACCATCGCGGTGCTGTTGGCCTCGCTGTCGACCGGCGGGCACCTGCGGGTCGGCATGGAGGACACCGTGACGTACGCGAAGGGCCGCCCGGTGGAGTCCAACATGCAGTTGGTCGCCCGCGCGGTCGGGTTCGCCCAGCTCGCTCAGCGCCCGCCGCTGACCACCACCGAGGCCCGCGAGCTGCTCGGGCTGTAAGGCCGAGTCTGTCCCACGCCCCTGTCACCCGGGCGGCGGACATCCTGGTCACCCCGCCGCCGGGCACCCCCGGACCGTCGGTACCGTCCAGCGCGTGACGAAGACGTACGAGGGCGGCGCGCCGCTCGCCGAGGTGGTCCGGTCCGGGTTCGTGGAGGGTGCGCACCGCGGCTCGGTGGTGGTGCTGGACGCCGCTGGTGTCGCTGTGGCGTCCGCCGGGGACGTGACCTCGCCGATCTTCCCCCGCTCGGCCAGCAAGCCGATGCAGGCGATCGGGATGCTCCGGGCCGGCCTGACCCTGACTGACCCGGCCGACGTGGCGCTGGTCTCGGCGAGCCACGCCGGCGAGGAATTCCACATGGCCCGGGTCGGTGCGCTGCTGGAGCGCGCCGGGCTGGACGCGTCGGCGCTGCACTGCCCGCCCGACCTGCCGGTGGGTGCCGCGGCCCGGGAGGCGGTGCTTCGCGCCGGTGGCGGCCCGAGCCGGGTGCAGATGAACTGCTCCGGCAAGCACAGCGGGATGCTGCTGACCTGCGAGGCCGCCGGTTGGTCGCGGGAGGGCTACTGGCGGCCCGAGCACCCGCTGCAGCAGCGGTTGCGGGCCGCCATCGAGGAGTTCACCGGCGAGCAGGCGGCGGCGGTGGGGGTCGACGGTTGCGGCGCCCCGGTCCTCGCGGTGTCACTGACCGGCCTGGCCGGGGCGTACCTCCGGCTGGTCGACGCCGAGCCCGGCTCGGTGCCGCGCACGGTGGCCGACGCGATGCGGGCGTACCCGGAGATCGTGGGTGGCACCCAGGCAGACGACACCCGGCTGATGCGTGGTGTCCCGGGGCTGCTGGCCAAGGTCGGTGCCGAGGGTGTGATCGCCGTGGCGCTGCCGGGCGTCGGCGCCGTCGCACTGAAGGTCGACGACGGCGCCGACCGGGCCCGGATGCCGGTACTGGTCTCCGCGCTGCGCCGGCTCGGCGTGGACGCCCCGGTGCTGACCGAGTACGCCGAGGTGCCGCTCTTCGGCGGCGGGGTTCCGGTCGGGGCGGTCCGCCCGCTCTGGTGACACCGCCGGCGGCGGTGGTGGCTAGCTCAGGAAGTGGAGCAACGCGGCGTTGACCGGCTCCGGGCGCTCCAGCGGCAGCAGGTGGGCGGCGTCCGGAACGTCGGGCAGTCGTACCGCGCCGGGGACCTCGGCGGCGATCCGGTCGGCGAGCCGACCGATGTCCGGCACGTCCGCCGCGCCGGCGGTGACGAGGACGGGGATCTTCAGCTCGCCGAGGCGGCCGATCGCCGGTGGCGACAGCTCTCCCACCTCGACCGCGCCGAGCGCCAGCTCGGCGGCGAGGGCACGCTGGTCCATCTCCTGCGCGAACGCGAGCAGCTCCCTGTCGACGTCCTCCGGCTGGCGTCGCGGGCCAACCACCCAGAACCGCACCTCACCGGCCGCGCCGGCGACGAAGTCGTCCGGGTCGACCTCTCCGACCAGGTCGTCCCAGAGGTCGTTCGCCTCGTCGGACCACTCGTTGCCGGAGACCGCCGTGTCGAACAGCGCGAGCGCGCTCACCCGGTCGGGGTGGGCCAGCGCGGTGTCGATGGCGACCGCCCCACCGAAGGAGCAGCCGACCAGGGCGGCCCGGGGGAGGTCGAGCGCGTCCAGCAGCCCGGCCACGTCGTCGTGGTGCGTGAACGGGGTCGGCGGGAGCGCCGAGTCTCCGTAGCCGCGCAGGTCCGGGACGATCACCCGGTGCCGGGCGGCGAGCGCGGACACCTGTCCCCGCCACATCCGCCGGTCGGCGATTCCGGCGTGCAGCAGGACGACTGGCGAACCGGTGCCGGCCTCGTCGTACGCGATGCTTGCTCCATTGACTGTGATCTTGTGCACGGACGGACCGTACGGATCGGCCGAGCGGGGCGCAAACGGGGTGCTGAGACCTTGCTAACTATGGTTAGCATTTTGCTTGCAAGAGCTAGCGCGGGCTATTAGCGTCGCTGCCATGGCCACACCCAAGGACCTTCCCGACGTCGGCGGGTTCATCCGCGATCTGCGGCGTAACGCCAAGATCTCGCTGCGGCAGCTCGCCGAGCAGGCGGGGGTCAGCAACCCGTACCTCAGCCAGATCGAGCGCGGCCTGCGCAAACCCAGCGCCGAGGTGCTTCAGCAACTGGCGAGCGCGCTGCGGGTCTCCACGCCGGCGATGTACCTGCGCGCCGGTCTGCTCGACGACAAGGAAGGCCACGGGGTGCTCGCCGCCATCGCCGTGGACGCCGACCTGACGATGGCGCAGAAGCAGTCGCTCAGTCAGATCTACGAGACGTTCCGCCGGGAGAACACCCGGCTGGCCGAGACCCAGGCCGAAGCCGAGGCGGCGCAGGCCGACCAGCCCGCCAGCCAGGCTGCGGACCTGGCCAATGTCGCCGCCACCGGCCCCACCACAGCGGGCGGGACCCCGACCGAAGCCGTGCTCGAGTCGGTCGCCGTCACCGAGGCGGGCACCGCCCCCGCCCCGGGCAGCACCAGCATCCCCCAGAAGAAGAAGGCCGCCGAGGCGGCCGAAGAGGAGACGTCATGAGCGAGCCGAAGACCAACCGCATCCCCGCCCCGATCTACGCCGCCGCCGGCGCCGGTGAGCTGGCCATCGAGCAGCTGCGCAAGCTGCCGGCCGTGGTCGGCGTGCTCAGCACCCGGGTCGTCGCCGACCTGGGCGGCCGGGCCGTGCTGACCGGCTTCGAGCTGAAGCAGAAGGCCACCGAGACGCTGCGCACCGCCAACGAGACCGCCGACCTGGCGAAGCTGCGCGAGGTGGCCGACATCGACAAGCTGCGCGCCGCCGCGACCCGCAACGCCGCCCTGGTGGTCGCGGGCGCCCAGGTCGCCCAGGAGCGCGCGTTCGCCGCGTACGGCGCGCTGGTCGCCCGGGGCGAGCGGGTCGTCGGTGCCGGCGTGCTGGAGGCCGCCGAGACGGTCAACGCCGACATTGAGGCCACCGAGGCCGTGACGCCGGCCGCCACCGTGGCTGCCACCACCACCCCCGCCGCTGTGTCCCCCGCCGACATGCCGACCCCGGCTGACGTGGCCGAGATCGCCGAGGCCAAGCCGGCCGCGGTCAAGAAGGTCGCCCGCGCGCCGAAGGCTGCCAAGCCGGCCGAGACCCCGTCGGTGAAGCTTCCCCGGGCCACCAAGCGGACCCGCCCGGCCGCCGAGTAGCTCATCCTGCCGACGACCCCGGCGGCGTCCTTGTCGGACGTAGCCGGGGTCGTGGACATAAACTGGCCGACATGGCCAACGCCGCGCCGATCTTCGCGTTCGAAGTCCGCTACGTGATCGAGCTGATTCTGCTCGTCTTCGCGCTGATCATCCAGGGTGTCGCGCTGGTGCATGCCGTCACGCAGCGCTCCGACGCCTTCCCCGCCATCGGGACGCTGCCCAAGGGCGGCTGGATCGCCATCCTGGCGGTCTGCCTCGTGCTCACACTGCTCGGCTTCGGTCCGATCAGCCTCTTCGGACTGATCGGCATCGCCGCCGCGCTCATCTACCTGCTCGACGTCCGGGTCGGTCTGCGCGACCTGAGCGACGGCAAAGGGTTCTGGTGAGAGGTTTTCGCTGGCCGCCCCCACCCGACAGCGGGCCCCGCACCTGGGGGCCCGGGCCGGGTGGGCCGCGTACCGGCCGGCCGGCGCTGCCGGAGCCGGAGACCGAGCTGGTCACCACCCCGCACGGCGTACGGCTGGAGCGGCTGGTCACCGGCACCGGTGATCCGGTCACCGTGTTCGCGCACGGGCTGGGCAACGGCATCGCCACCACCCGCCCGTTCGGCAGTGGGGTGAACGGCCGCAAGGTGTTCTTCCAGTTCCGCGGGCACGGCCGCTCCGAATCCCCGGACGGGCCGTGGGACTACCTGGACCTGGCCCGGGATCTGCGGGCGATCGCCGACCTCGGCGGCGCCAGCCGGGCGTTCGGCGCGAGCCTCGGCGCGGGTGCCCTCTGCCGACTCCTCGTGGAGAGCCCGGATCGGTTCGACAAACTGGTCTTCTTCCTGCCGGCGGTCCTCGACGAGCCACGCGGGCCCATCGCCCGGGAACGCGTCACCGACCTGCTGGAGGCGGTGGAGAGCGGGGACGCCTCGGCGGTCGCCGACATCGTCACGCTGGAGTTGCCCCCGGCAGTGCGCAACACCCCGGCCGGCTGGGCCTACCTGCGCCAACGGCTCGACCAACTGCTCCGCGACGGTCTGGCCGACAGTCTGGCCACGCTCACCGACCAGACACCGCTGCGCAAGATCGGTGACCTGACGGGCGTCACCACGCCGGCGCTGGTGATCGGTTGCGCCGGCGACGACCTGCACCCGGTCGAGGTCGCCGAGCGGCTCGCCGTCGCGCTGCCCCAGGCCACCCTGCACGTGTACGACCGGCCCGGCGTGCTCTGGTCGGAACGCGCCGATCTGCGGGACCGCATTTCCGGCTTCCTGAACGAGTAGCCTGCCCTGTCATGGGCGTCACACAGCATGGCCGCACGCACCGGCTGGACCTTGCCGACCCGACAGTGCGCGAATGGACGTGCACCGTCCTGCACTCCGACGCGGAGCAGGGCATCGTGCTGGACCGTTCGGCGTTCTACCCGGGCGGCGGTGGTCAACCACCCGACCACGGCGTGCTGCTCTGGCAGGGCGTGCAGACCCGGATCGTCGGCACCCGCAAGGGCGACGACCCCTACCTGATCCCCGCCGAGGGTGACCCGCTGCCGCCGGTCGGCACCGCTGTCGTCGGCGCCGTGGAGGACGAGCGCCGCACCCGGCTGATGCGTACCCACTCCGGCCTGCACGTGCTCTGCGGTGTGGTGTTCCGTGACTTCGGCGCCCTGGTGACCGGCAACTCCATGGACGTGGGCGAGGCCCGGATGGACTTCAACCTCCCCGAGGTGCCCCCGGACTTCAAGAGCCGCATCGAGGAGCTGGTCAACGCCGAGGTGGCCGCCGACCGCTCGGTCGCCACCCGGGTGCTGCCGCGCACCGAGGCGCTGGCCCTGCCGGACATCATCCGTACCCAGTCCAACCTCATCCCGCCGGATGAGCAGGAGGTCCGGATCGTCGACATCGTCGGGCTGGACGTGCAGGCCGACGGCGGCACCCACGTCGCCTCCACCGCCCAGATCGGCAAGGTGCAGGTGGTCAAGGTGGAGAGCAAGGGCCGGGCCAACCGCCGGGTCCGGGTCCGGCTGGTCGACTAGATCGAGTACCAAATTCGGACGTCGGTTGTCAGGTATTGCTGACAACGTCGCAGGCATGACACAACCGCTCACAGGAAAGATCGCGCTCGTCGCCGGTGCCACCCGTGGTGCCGGGCGGCAGATCGCCGTTCAGCTCGGCGCGGCCGGTGCCACTGTCTACGCCACCGGTCGCAGCACCCGGGCCGGCCGCTCCGAGATGGACCGACCGGAGACCATCGAGGAGACCGCCGAGCTGGTCAGCGCGGCCGGCGGCACCGGCATCGCCGTTCAGGTCGACCACCTGGTGCCCGAGCAGGTCCGCGACCTGGTCGCCCGGATCGACGCCGAGCACTGTCAGCTCGACGTGCTGGTGAACGACATCTGGGGCGGCGACCCACTGGTCACCTGGGACAAGCCGGTCTGGGAGCAGCCACTAGACGCCGGCTTCCGTACCCTGCGACTGGCCGTCGACACGCACATCATCACCAGCCATTTCGCCCTGCCGCTGCTGATCCGCAAGCCCGGCGGCCTGGTGGTGGAGATGGGCGACGGCACCAAGGCGTACAACGACGAGAACTACCGGCTGTCGGTCTTCTACGACCTGGCCAAGGTCTCGGTCAACCGGCTCGCGTTCAGCCAGGCGCACGAGCTGAAGCCGCACGGGTGCACGGCAGTGGCGCTCACCCCCGGGTGGATCCGCTCCGAGGCGATGCTGGAGCACTTCGGCGTGACCGAGGAGAACTGGCGTGACGGTGCCGCCACCGACCCGAACTTCCTCATCTCGGAGACCCCGGCCTTCGTCGGCCGGGCGGTGGCCGCGCTCGCCGCCGACGAGGAGAAGGCCCGCTGGAGCGGCAAGTCCGTCGACGCCGGCACGCTGTCCAAGGTGTACGGGTTCACCGACCTCGACGGCAGCCAACCCGAGGGTTTCCGCTACATCACCGAGGTGGTCGACGCGGGCAAGCCGGCGGACGTGACCGGCTACCGGTAGAGCGCGGCGAGCCGGTCGGCGCTCTCGGCGAACAACTGCCGCAGCTCGGGTGGGTCGATGACCTCCACCTCGGGGCCGAGCCCCAGCAGTTGGTGGTACGCCACCTGGACCGACTCGACGGGCAGCCGCGCCACCACCCAGCCCTGCCCGTCGGGCGGGCTGGCGGCGGCGACCAGCTCGTCGTACACGAAGGGGGCATCGACCAGGCGCCGGAGCTGGCGCAGGCCGGCGGGGCTCAGCCGGACGGCGACCTCGGCCCGCAGCATGGTCCGCAGGAACGACCTGGCCTGCTCGCGCCAGTGCCCGGCCAGGTCGAAGCCCTCGTCGCGGTCGAAGTGCTCGTCGCCCACCTCGACCCCGGTGACCCGGTCCACCCGGTAGGTGCGCACGTCGTCGCCGACCCGGCCAACCAGATACCAGATCCCGCTCTTGAGCACCAGGCCGTACGGCTGGACCCGGCGGGTCACCTCCCGGTCGCCGCGTCGGTAGCGCAGCTGCACCACCCGGTCACCCCAGACCGCCCGGGCCAGCTCGGGCAACCAGAGAGGCGGCGCGGTCTCCCGGAACCAGCCCGGCACGTCCAGGTGGAACCGCTGCCCGGCACGGGCCGGCGCGTCGCGCAGGGCGGGTGGCAGCGCGGCGAGCACCTTCAGCTCGGCGGACGCGACCGCGTCGGCGAGCCCCATCTCGCCGGCCGGCCCGGGCAGTCCGGCGAGGAAGAGCGCCTCCGCCTCGTCCCGGGTCAACCCGGTCAGTCGGGTGCGGTACCCGCCGAGCAGGCGGTAACCGCCGGCCCGCCCCCGGTCGGCGTAGACCGGCACGCCAGCGGCGGAGAGCGCCAGGACGTCCCGGTAGACCGTCCGCTCGGAGATCTCCAGCTCCCGTGCCAGCTCGCTCGCGGTCATCGACCCGCGCGACTGCAACAGCAACAGCAACGAGATCAGTCGGGACGCGCGCACCCGCCCATCCTGCCCGGTGCCGCTCACCGCCCGCCGGGCGTCAGCAACCCCCTGTCGTACGCGGTGGCCACCGCGGCGGCCCGGTCGTTGACCCCGAGCTTGGCGTACACGTGCAGCAGGTGCGTCTTGACTGTGGCCTCGCTGATGAACAGGCGGGTCGCCGCCTCCCGGTTGGAGGCACCCCGGGCTACCAGGGTGAGCACCTCCAGTTCCCGTTGGCTGAGCGGCTCCTCGGCGGGTGCGCGCAGCCGGCCCATCAGCCGACCGGCGACGCTCGGCGCGAGCACCGACTCACCCCGGGCCGCGGCCCGGACCGCCCGGACCAGATCCTCCCGAGGGGTGTCCTTGAGCAGGTAACCGGTCGCACCTGCCTCGATCGCCGGCAGAACGTCCGCGTCCGTGTCGTAGGTGGTGAGCACCAGCACCCGGGCGGTGCTCCCGGCGCGAGCGAGCCTGCCGATGGCGGTCACCCCGTCCATCCCGGGCATCCGCAGGTCCATCAGCACGACGTCCGGCCGCAGCGTCGCGACCAGGACCAACGCCTCCGAACCGTCCGCCGCCTCGCCCACCACCTCGAAATCGGGGTCACCGGTGAACATTCCCCGCAGCCCGTCCCGCACCACCGGATGGTCGTCGACGATCAGCAGTCGAACCGGGGCGGTCAACCGGCACCTCCGGGTAGCGCGGGGACGGACGCCGAGATGGCGGTGCCGCTGCCCGGCTCGGACTCGATGGCCAACTCGCCACCGACCCTTGTCACCCGCTGCCGCATGGCGGTCAGCCCGTATCCGCCGCCCGGCTCACGGGGCAGCGGCTGGTCGGTGAGGTCGAAACCCGTCCCGTCGTCACGGACATCGAGCGTGACCACGTCCGCCATGTACGACAGGGTCAGCCCGACCCGCGACGCGGCGGCGTGCCGGGCCACGTTGGACAGCGCCTCCTGGGCGGCCCGGAGCAGTGTCACCTCGACCTCCGGGTGCAGCGGGCGGGGCGTGCCGGTGGTGGCCACGTCGGCCCGTACCCCGTTCAGGGCCGCCCAGCGCCCGCCCAGCTCGACCAGGGCGTCCGGTAGCCGGGCCGTCTCCAACGGTTCCGGACGGACCGCCTGTACCGAGCGGCGGGCCTCGGTGAGACTCTCCCGGGCCAGCGCGAGCGCGTTGTCGACGTGCCGGCGCCAGTCGGCGGACCGGTCGCGGGTCTGCTCGGCCGCCTCCAGCTGGGTGATGATGCCGGTCAACCCCTGCGCCAGGGTGTCGTGGATCTCGCGCGCCATCCGTTGCCGCTCGTCCAGTACGCCGGCCTCCCGGGCCTGGGTGAGCAGTTGGGCGTGCAGCCCGGCGTTCTCACTGACCGTCTCGGTGAGCTGGCGGTTGGTCTCGCCGAGTTCCGCCACCAACCGCTTGCGTCTGGCGTCCTCCTGTTCGGCGACCATCGCGAACCAGCTCACCGAGCCGGCCACCACCAGGTTGAACAGCACCAGCAACACCCAGAGCGGCCAGTGCGACAGCACCACCGACAGGCCACCGCCCTGAGAGGTGGCGACGAGGGCGGCCGTGGTGACCACGCCGGCGAACCGCCAGCGCCCGGGCAGCACCGGAAATGCGTGGATGTAGCCGATCCAGGCGAAGAAGCCGTACCACGGACTGGCGGCCACCAGTGCGGCGGCGAACGTGAGCAGCCCGGCGTAGTAGACCGCCATCAGCGTGCGCCGGCTCTGCCAGCCGGGGTGCACTGTGACGAACCAGGCGACCCAGCATCCGGCCGCCACGGCGATGGCGAGGGTGGGCAGCGCCCCGAGATGATCGGGTGCCGGTGCGACGAGGGCCAGCACGGTGCCCAGGGCCAGCCCGCCGAAGGGGAACACCCGATAGAGGCTCGCCTCGCGCTCTCGCCAACTGGCCAGACGGTCGTGCCCACCGTTGCAGGTCATCGCATCTCCGCTCACTCCCAGCGGAACAGTTTCGCCGCGCCGGCGCCGGCCACCACGGCGATCACCGCCATTATCCCCAGGTGCAACGGCTGCGGCGGAGTGCCGGTCCAGGCGTCGAGGAGCGCCTGCACCCCGGGCGGCGTGTAGTCGCCGATCCGCGCCACGACGTCCGGGAGCAGGAACCGGGGAAGGTAGACCCCGCCGAAGAACATGGTTATCAGGAACAGCGGCACGGCCAGGGCCTGTGCGGCCCTCGTCGTGCGAGCCACGGCGGCGACCAGCAGGCCGAGCGAGAGCAGGGCGGCCGTGCCGAGGATGAACGCCAGCGTGAAGCCGAGCGGGTGCCGGGGAAACGGCACCCCGAACGCGAGCCGGGCGACCAGGATGAGCAGCAGCGCGCTGGCCAGGATCCCGGCCAGGGCAAGCACCAGTTGGGCGGCGAGCAGCGCCGCCGGATGCGCCGGGGTGGTCGCCAGCCGGCGCAGCACGCCTCGTTCCCGGTAGGTGGCCAGCACGGCCGGCAGGATGTTCACCCCCACCATGGCGAGGGTGACCACCAGCAGCGACGGGGCGAAGTAGCTGACGAAGGTCTGCCCGTCGAAGGTCGGATCCGGCTTGCGCAGCGAGGGAACCAGCCCGAGCACCACCAGGATCACTGTGGGCAGCCCGACGGTGAGGAGCAGCGTCGGCAGGTCCCGCAGGTAGAGCCGCGCCTCGATTCTCAGGATGTTGCGGAAGGCGTGCATGCTGGCTCCTCTCAGTTGGCGGGCCGGTGCCCGGTCAGCTCGACGAAGGCGTCGTCGAGGGTGGACTGTTCCAGCCGCAGGTCCGCGGCGACGATCTGGTGACGGGCGAGCACCGAGGTGACGGCGTGCAGCAGCTCACCGGTGCCGGTCACCACCACCTGGCTGCCGGTGCGCTGCACGGCGGAGACCTCGGGCAGGTCGGTGAGGAGCCGGTCGTCGACCGGAGCCGAGGGCCGGAACCGGATCCGCTGCTCCGGAGCCACCGTCGACACCAGGCCCGCCGGGCTGTCCAGGGCGACCACCCGACCCCGGTCGATCACCGCGACCCGGTCGCAGAGCCGCTCGGCCTCCTCCATGAAGTGGGTGACCAGCACGATCGTCACCCCGCTGTCGCGGACCTGTTCGATCAGGCCCCAGGTGTCCCGACGAGCCTGCGGGTCGAGCCCGGTGGTCAGCTCGTCGAGGATGGCGATCTCCGGGTTGCCCACCAGGGCCAGCGCGATGGAGAGCCGCTGCTTCTGACCGCCGGAGAGCTTCTTGTACGCGGTGTTCCGCTTGTCGCCGAGGCCCAGCTTGTCGATCAGCTCGGCCGGGTCGGCCGGGTTGCGGTAGAACGAGGCGTACAACTCCAGTGCCTCGGCCACCCGCAACCGATCCGGCAGTTGACTCTCCTGGAGTTGCACCCCGACCCGCTGGCGTAGCTGGGCCGAGTCCCGGCGGGGGTCGAGCCCGAGGACCGACACCCCGCCCCCGTAGGGGACACGCAGCCCGGCGACACACTCCACTGTGGTGGTCTTGCCAGCGCCGTTCGGACCGAGGACGCCAAAGATCTCGCCCGCCTCCACGGCGAGCGACACGTCGTCCACCGCCACCAGGCCGCCGTACCGCTTCTTCAGGTGGGTCACCTCGATAACCGGCATCGTGCCGCCTTCCGCCGCCGCTGACTTCGTACCCCTCAAGGGTTGTCGGGGTGACCCGGCGGCGAATCGACCGGTCAGCGACGAACCTCGGCGTCCCCGGTGGATCACTGCCGTCCGTCAACCGGTTGATGTGTACGCGGTGAGTCGCTGCTAGCGCTCCGCCCGGCGGATCCGATCACGGCTGGCTAGGCTGCTCGATCGTGGATGCCAGCAGAATCGCCAGCCCGGTGACCGGGGTCGTCGGACGCTTCCTCGCCGGGGCGGGGCTGCTCCTGCGCGGGTTGGGCCTCTACGCCCGCAGCCCGGGGCTGGTGCTGCTCGGCATCGTGCCGGCGCTGATCTCCGGCGCACTCTTCCTCGCCGCGCTCGCCACGCTGGTGTACTTCGTGGACGACCTCGCCGCGCTGGTCACCCCGTTCGCCGACGACTGGTCGAGCACCGGCCGCAGCCTGGTCCGGGTGATCGCCGGGCTGGCCTTCCTGGGGCTCGGCGGCCTGCTCGGCGTGCTCACCTTCACCGCTGTCACCCTGGTCATCGGAGACCCCTTCTACGAGAAGATCTCCGAGCAGGTCGAGCAGCGGTACGGCGGCACGCCGGGCGCGGTGGACGTGCCGTTCTGGTCGTCGCTGCGCCGCAGCCTCGCCGACTCGGTACGCCTGGTGGCGCTCACGGCGCTGGTCGGCATCCCGCTCTTCGTCGCCGGCTTCATCCCGGTGGTCGGCCAGACTGTCGTCCCGGTCATCGGGGCGGCCGTGGGCGGGTGGTTCCTCGCCGTGGAGCTGGTCGGTGCGCCGTTCTACCGACGCGGGATGCGGCTGCCGCAGCGCCGCACGATCCTGAAGGCCGACCGGCCCACCGCGCTCGGCTTCGGGGTGGCCGTCTTCCTCTGCTTCCTGATTCCGCTCGGCGCCGTGCTGATCATGCCGGCCGCGGTCGCCGGTGCCACGCTGCTGGCCCGGCGATCGCTCGGCCAGTCGATCGAGAAGGACTGACATGGAGATCACCCCGATCGAGGGGGACATCACCACCCAGCGGGTCGACGCCATCGTGAACGCCGCGAACTCGTCCCTGCTCGGCGGCGGTGGGGTCGACGGTGCGATCCACCGGCGCGGCGGCCCAGCGATCCTGGCCGAATGCCGGGCGCTGCGGGCGTCCCGCTACGGCAAGGGCCTGCCCACCGGCCAGGCGGTGGCGACCACCGCCGGGGAGCTGTCGGCGCGCTGGGTGATCCACACCGTCGGGCCGGTCTGGTCGGCCACCGACGACAGGTCGGCGCTGCTGCGCGACTGCTACGCCAACAGCCTCCGGGTAGCCGACGACCTGGGCGCGATGACTGTGGCCTTCCCGCTGATCTCCGCCGGCATCTACGGCTGGCCGGTCGACGACGCGGTCGGCCAGGCGCTGGCGGTGCTGCGCTCGGCCACCCCGGCCACCGTCACCGAGGCCCGCCTGGTGCTCTTCGGCGCCGACACCCACGCCACAGCCCATCGGGTCTTCGAGAAGCTATCCTCGCCTTGATCACTTTATGCTGAGTAGTTCACCTCACCCCCGCGCTGCCTCGTCGATCACGGAGTCGTGGTGGGTGACAAAGTGCACTTGTTGCACCAAAGCAGGCACCACAACTCCATGATCGACGAGGTTGAGCCGCACCCTTTCGCGATCTTGCACTTTCTGTCGCGACAAAGAGGCCACTCTGCACATTGCGGCGACAGAAACTACAAGATCGGCGCAGGTGGGGAGATCGCTAACGCAACGGTGTTGGTGAGTAGCGTGGTTACGGCTGCTCGGGGAAGTCCGCGATGAAGGCACGCCAGGCTGCCGGGCCGAAGGTCAGGGTCCCGCCATCACGGGCCTTGGAATCCCGGACCAGCACGACGCCGGACAGGTTGTCAGCGACCTCGACACAGTTGCCGCCGTTCGTCCCGGACTTCGTTGACTTGCGCCAACGGGCGTCGGTCATGTCCATGTCTTCGCCGCTTCCTTGATCAGATCTAGAGAGGGTCGGCGGGGGAGTGCGTCTCGCAGGACGGCCTCCCACGTCTTTTGGAGCGTAGCAATCTCGCCCGCGCCGCTGACGGTCTGCGATCGCACCTGATAGTCCGTATGCCCAACGATTGTCTCGTCGGGCATTGTGGCAAGGATGAACCCGCCTTGAAGGCCAGGGTAGAGCCCCGCATCATCCGGCACTACATGAATTTGTACGTGCGGCAGCCCGGCGACGGCTGCGAGGTGTTCGAGCTGCTCACGTATCAGCGTGCGGTCGTCGTTCACGGTCCGTCGGAGCACTGCGGCGTCAAGCACGATCACCACGTGCGGCGGGTCCTCGCGATTGAGTACCGCCTGCCGGTCCATCCGCGACCGAACCCGCCGCCTGATTTGTTCAACGGTGAGAAGCCCACCGGCTTGAAGCGTCGCTCGTGCATATGTCTCGGTCTGCAGAAGCCCCGGCACGAAGGCCGGCTCGTACCACCTCAGGGCCTTCGCCTGCTCCTCGAAGTTGATCCACTCCCGCAGCCATACAGGAGCCATGTCGAGTGCGGCGAGCCGTTCGAGTAGCCGCACGAAGATCCCGCCCGTCTTCAGGGCCTTATCGATGGCTGCTACGTAGTCGCTGGTGGGCGGGCGGGTGCCGGTCTCTACGGCGCTGACATGAGTGCCGGAGTAGCTGATGAACCTGCCGAATTCGTCTTGGTTCATTCCCCGGGCGGTCCGCGCATGGCGCAGCTCGTCGAGCAGGATTTCGGCCGCCGTAATGCTCACGTTCCCCAACCCTCCCCCAACATGCAAACCCGGCCCCTCGTGGGTCCTCGCCAGCGGCAACGCATCCCGCCGAGGCCGCTCCATCAGGGCCCATTCGCTATCGAGGTTAGGCGGTCACCGAGAAGAGTTCCATGAACAGGACCGCTTCCGGAGAACTGGCCGGGACGGTCCCCTCTGGATCTACGAGTAGGGGGATCCCTTGCCCAACAACGAGCCCGAATCTGCGCAGGAGGTGAAGTCGGGCGACGTGTTGCATCTGACCAGCGCGGCGAGTGTGCAGTTCCTCCGACCGATCTTCGTCCGCGTGATCCGGCTCCCCGACTGGGTGACGTATGACGGCTGGCTGTGGATTGAGGGCTACGAGTTAGGCCCAAAAGGTGAGGCCGTCGTACGGCGGTCGCTGTTCGTGCAGACGGCCGGGCTGATCTGGCAGGACCCTCCGGCACCGGCCGTCCGGCCGACGGCCCGTCGGCAGGTGCGCCGAGGATCGGTGCGGGTCGGATGAACGCCCGCCCTCGACCGCACCTGCCGATGCGCCCCGCGTGGCTGTGTCGCAACTGCGCTGCGCCTTGGCCCTGCGGTCCAGGCCAACTCGACCTCATTGCCGAATTCTACGGTCATTCGATCGCTCTGGCGTTCTACCTGGCCTCGTCGATGCAAGAGGCCGTCGACGACATGTACGGCCTGGGCGGTCGCCCGGATCCCGCCGTGATGCACACCCGCTTCCTCGGGTGGCTATCCCTGGCTCGACGACCGCGCCGGTCAGGGTGATTCATGATCAGGTCAGGTCGGCCAGGCAGGACCACTCGGCTGCCACCGGGCGATAGCCCAGCCGGGTGTTGATCGCGAGCATCGGCCCGTTCGACTCGTCGTTCGAGGTGTACGCGACGCGCACGCCGTTCGCGGCGGCCCGGTGCAGCGCCACCGTCTTGGCCAGCCGGGCCAGCCCTCGGCCGCGGTACGCCGGGAGGCTGCCGGTGTAGTCCGACCACATCCGGTCGCCGTCCCGCTTCACCAGGCTGAACGCGGCCACCTCACCGTCGACCTCGACGGCGGTGCTGGCCTCCTTGTCCAGGCCCAGGTTGTCCCAGACGTCGTACAGCCAGCTCTCGTAGCTGATCGAGTCGACAGGTACGTCGCTCGGCTCGTCCAGCGCCGCTGCCACGTCCGCCGCATAGAGCCGGCGCGGGGCCAGTTCCGTGATCGGGAGCAGCCGTACGCCCGGCGGCGGGTCGGGCAGCGCGGGTGCCGGGTTCAGGTCGAGCGCCGAGAAGCGCAGCTCACGACTGGGCTCGTAGCCGTGCCGACGGGCGAACGGCAGCGCGTCCGGCTGGGCGAAGGCGCGGAGCCGGCGGACCCCCAGCGGGGCGAGGTGGTCGGTCGCGGCCGTCAGCAGGGCGCTGCCGATGCCGCGCCGCCGGTGCTCCGGGTGGACGTGTAGCAGCGAGATGTCACCGAAGTCCGGTGTGGAGGTCGAGCCGGTGCACTCGGCCGACACCCAGCCGACCACCTGGGTGTCGACCTCGGCCACGAAGGCGGTCCACCCCTCCTCAGGTGGCGGTTCGGCGAGCATCTTCCGGGTCGACTCGACGCCGCGCACCTGGTACGGGTAGACGATCGTCCGCAGCGCCACCACGCCTGGAGCGTCGTCCGGTTTGGCCACACGGATGCGCATGTCAGCCCTCCATCCGTACGGCCGCGACGGCGTCGACCTCGACGAGTTGGTCGGTGTAGCCGAGCACGGCCACCCCGAGCAGGGTGCTGGGCGGGTCGTGGTCGCCGAAGAAGTCGCGCACCACCTCCCAGACGGTCACCAGGTCAGCCTGTTGCGACGACGCCACGTAGACAGTGGTCTTGACGACGTCGGTCATGCGCGCGCCGGCCGCGTCGAGGGCGGTCTCCAGGTTCGTCATCACCTGCCGGGCCTGTGCGGCGTGATCGCCCGGCGCGACAGTGCGCCCCTCGGCGTCCAGCGGGCACGCCCCGGCGGTGAACACCAACCGGGCAGGTGCGTCGACGGTGGCCGCGTACGCGTACTCGGCTGCGTCGGAGAGGGCGGGGACGTGCAGCAGCGAGACGGGATCCGGCATGTCGGCGAGGCTAACCAGGATCGCCCGCCCGAGCGACGCAATAAATTGCCCGGCGCGGTCAGGCGGAGGCGCGGCGGATCAGCTCGGTGGGGAGCATGATCGCCTGCTCGATGCTCTCCCCGGCGGCCAACCGGAGCAGTTGGCGGGTCATCCGGCGGCCGAGTTCCACGATCGGCTGCCGGACGGTGGTCAGCGGCGGCTCGGTGTAGGCGGCGGTCTCGATGTCGTCGAAGCCGACCACCGCCACGTCGTCGGGCACCCGCCGACCAGCCTCGCGCAGCGTCCGCAGGGCGGCGTGCGCCATCAGGTCGGAGGCGGCGAAGACGCCGTCGAGGTCGGGATGCTCGGCGAGCAGCCGGCGCATCGCCGCCGACCCGGATTCCCGGGTGAAGTCACCGATGGCGATCAGCTCGGGCAGCCCCGCGTCGGCGACCGTGCTGCGGTAGCCGCTGAGCCGTTCGATCCCGGCGACCATGTCCTGTGGCCCGGCGATGGTCGCGATCCGTCGGCGACCGCTGTCGATCATGTGGCGGACGGCTGCGGTCACCCCGCCCACGTGGTCGACGTCGACGTACGGGACGGGCACGTCGCCGAGCGGGCGACCACTGACCACCACCGGGATGCCGAGTCGGGCCAGTGTGCCGGGCAGTGGGTCGGCGCCGTGCAGCGACGCGAAGAGCACACCGTCGACGTGCCGGCCGGTGGTGTACCGCTCGACCCGATGGTGCCCGGCCGGCGAGCCGGCGAGCATCAGCACCAACTGCTTGTCGGCCGCCTCCAACTCCTGGCTGACGCCCCGGATGATGCCGGGGAAGACCTGGTCGTCGGAGAAGACCCGGGTGGCCGCCTCCGGCATGACCAGGGCGATCGAGTCGGTGCGCTGGGTGACCAGGCTGCGGGCCGCCAGGTTGGGGACGTACCCCAACTCGGCGACCGCCCGGGTGACCGCCTCGCGGATCGGTTCGGCGACGGTGGTGGAGCCGTTGACCACCCGGGAAACGGTGGCGCGGGACACCCCGGCCCGCGCTGCCACCGCTTCGAGCGTCGGCCGCTGCGCCGTCGTCATCGCGCTTTCCCCCCGCTCGTCACAGCCCGTTCCGGGAGATCACCTCCTGGTACCACCGGGCGCTGGCCTTCGGTGTGCGCCGCTGGGTCAGGTAGTCGACGTGCACGATCCCGAACCGCTTGCGGTAACCCTCCGCCCACTCGAAGTTGTCCAGGAATGACCATACGAGATAACCGCGCAGGTCCACGCCCCGGGAGATCGCTTCGTGCGCCGCACGGAGGTGCCCGTCGAGGTAGGCGATGCGATCGGCGTCGATCACCTGCGCCGGACCGTCGGGCGAGTCGGCGCCGGCCTTGTCGGGGAACGCCGCGCCGTTCTCGGTGATCAGCAGCGGCACACCGGGGTAGTCGGCGGCGATCCGCTCCAGCAGCCGGGTGAGCCCGGCCGGTTCGATCATCCAACCCATGTCGGTGAGCGGACCGGCCGGCGGCAGGAAGTGCACAGCGCCCTCGGTGCCCGGGTACGCCCCGTTGCCGGCGCCGTCGGGCCGACCGGCCACGTAACTCGGGGCGTAGTAGTTGATGCCGAGCAGGTCGATCGGGGCGGCGATCACCTTCTCGTCGCCGTCGCGGATGAACGTCGGCTCGACGATCCGGGCCACGTGCTCGCGGACGTCGTCCGGGTAGCCGCCGGCCAGCAGCGGGTCGAGGAAGATCCGGTTGTGCAGGCCGTCGACCAGGCGGACCGCTGCGGCGTCGGCCGCGCTCTGCGGGTCGGCCGGGCGTACGTCGGCCGGGTTGACGGTGATGCCCACGCTGCGCGCGCCGGCTGCCCGCAACGCCCGCGCCGCCAGGCCGTGCCCCAACAGCAGGTGGTGTACGGCGGTGAAGGCCGCCGCCGGATTTTGCTCGCCCGGTGCGTGCAGCCCGTTGGCGTAACCGAGGTAGGCCGAGCACCACGGTTCGTTGAGCGTGGTCCACACGTCGATCCGGTCGCCGAGGCGGGCGTACACCGCCGTGGCGTAGGTGGCGAAGTGCTCGGCGGTGTCCCGGTTGGTCCAGCCACCCCGGTCACCGAGGGCCTGCGGCAGGTCCCAGTGGTAGAGGGTGACGATCGGGTCGATTCCCCGATCGAGCAGCGCGTCGGTGAGCCGGTCGTAGAAGTCCAGCCCACGGGGGTTCGCGGGGCCGGTGCCGTCGGGCTGGATCCGCGGCCAGGCGACCGAGAACCGGTACGCCCGCAGGCCCAGCTCGGCCATCAGCGCCACGTCGTCGGCGTACCGGTGGTAGTGGTCGCAGGCGACGTCGCCGGTGTGGCCCCGGTACACCTTGCCCGGCGTACGGCTGAAGGTGTCCCAGATGGACGGACCGCGACCGTCGTCGCGGGCCGCGCCCTCGATCTGGTACGCGGCGGTGGCCGCTCCCCAGAGGAAGTGCTCAGGAAAACGGGATGCGTTGGCACCACCGCTTCGCGGCGTCGCCGACGCTTCGCTGCTGTGCCTGTTGGTTCGCTCGCTCCGCTCGTTCACGCCTTGACCGCACCTTCCATGATTCCGCCGATGATCTGCCGGCCGAACACCACGAAGACCAGTAGCAGGGGCAGCGTCGCGATGGCCGTTCCGGTGAACACCTGCGACATGTCCTGGTAATACCCGTCCGACAGTGCTCGTAGGGACAGTTGCACCGTCGGATTCGCCGGATCGTTCAATACAGCGTACGGCCAGAGGAAGTCGTTCCAGGTGGTCATGAAGGTGAGCAGACCGAGGACTGCGGCGGCGGGACGCAGGGCGGGCAGCACGACGTGCCACCAGATGCGGGCGGTGCCACAGCCGTCCATCCGGGCTGCCTCGATCAGCTCGTCGCTGACCGCCTGGCCGGCGTACTGCCGCATCATGAACACCCCGAACCCGGTGACCAGCACCGGGACGATGACCGCTGGCAGCCGGTCGTTCCAGTGCAGCTTGGTCATGAGCAGGTAGAGCGGGATCACGCCGAGCTGAGTCGGCACCATCATGGTCGCGATGATGACGAGCAGCAGGGCGTTGCGGCCATGGAATCTGAGCTTGGCGAAGGCGAACCCGGCCAGGCTGGAGAAGAACACCACGGAGACGGTCACCGTGGTCGCGACGACAGCTGAATTGATCAGGCCGGTCAGGAAGTACGCGTCGGTGTTGTCGAACAGGCGGGCGATGTTGGCGCCCAGGTTGCCGCCGGGGGTGACCGGGGGTGGCAGTTGGCCCATCGCGTCGTTGCTGCGGCTGGCGACGACGAACATCCACCAGATCGGGAAGACCGACAGGCCGGCGGCGATGACCAGGGCGAGGTAGGTGAGCGGGCTGGCCCGCCAGAGTCGGCTCATCGCGCCGCTCCCTTCTGCGGTCGGTCCCCGCCGCCGAGGCGGCGCAGGAGCAGCACGTTGACCGCCGCGACGATCGCGATGAGCGCGAAGAGCAGCCAGGCCACGGCCGAGCCGTACCCGAAGTTGTAGTGCGGGGCGAACGCGTTCTCGAACATGTACATGGTCAGCGTCTGCGACTCGCGCAGCGGCCCACCGCGGATCGGGTTGGTGCCGGAGTGGAACATCCGGGGCTCGGTGAAGAGTTGCAGGCCGCCAATGGTGGCGATGATGGCGCAGAAGATGATCGTCGGTTTGAGCAGCGGCACGGTGACCGACCAGAACTGTCGGGCCCGGTTGGCGCCGTCGATCGCCGCCGCCTCGTACAGGTCGCGGGGGATGGCCTGCATCGCGGCCAGCAGGATCAGCGCGTTGTAGCCGGTCCACCGCCAGTCGACCATGGCGGAGATGGCCACCCAGGAGGCGAACCGGTTGGACTTCCACTCGATCGCGTCCAGCCCGACCAGGTCGAGCGCCCAGTTGATCATGCCGAACTCGCGGCCGAAGAGCACCCCGAACACGATCGCCACCGCGGCGGTGGACGTGACGTTGGGGACGAGCACCGCCATCCGCCAACCGGTGCGCCCCCGCAGGCCGCGGTTGAGCAGGTTCGCCAGCCACAGCGCGGCGAGCAACTGCGGGACGGTCGAGATGACGAAGATCCCCAGCGTGTTGACCAGCGCGTGCCAGAAGTCGGCGTCGGCCAGCAGCCGGGTGTAGTTCTCCGCTCCGACGAAGGGGTGATCGGCCCCGAGCAGGTCCCAGTCGTGCAGCGAGACCCAGAAGGTGTACGCCAGCGGGTACGCCCCGAAGATGCCGAAGATCAGAAAGAACGGGGCGATGTAGAGGTACGGCGAGAACCGGGTGTCGAGCCGGCTGAGCCGGCCTGGCGAACGCTGGGGTGCCGGTACGACCGGCGGTCGGACGTCGAGCTGGACGGTCATGCCCGGGAACTCCTTTCCGCCGTGCGGGCGGGACTCCGGTCGTCGGAGTCCGCCCGCACGCTGGTTGGGCTACTTGGCGGCGGCCTTCTTCGCGTTGGTCACCGCGTCGGTCCAGCCCTGCGCGGGGCTGCGCTGTCCCAGCTCCACGGTTCGTACCGCGTTCTCCACCTCGGTCCGTACGGCCTGGTTCTTCGGGCCCATGTAGACCGGCTTGAGGCTCTTCGCGCCGGTGCCGAAGATGGCGCCGACCGGCGCCCCCGAGAAGTACGCGTTGGTCGCGCCGGTGATCGCCGGGTCGTCGAGCGCCTGCGGCGAGGAGGGCAGCGGACCCTTGGCCTTGAACGCCCCGATCTGCCCCTTGGCGCTGGTCAGGAACTTGGCCAGCTTGATCGCCTCGGCCTGGTGCTTGCTCTGCTTCGGCACGGCGAGGTGCGATCCACCCCAGTTGCCGCCGTTGCCGGGGACCTGGGCGATGTCCCACTTGCCCTGGGCGCCCGTGCCGGCGTTGGCCTCGATGACGCCGGTCATCCAGGCGGGGCAGGCGATGGTGGCGAACTTCGACTGCTTGAAGGCGGAGACCCACTCTTCCGACCAGGAGCCGTACTTTCCGGAGAGCCCTGAGTCGATCATGTCCATTGTAATGTCGTAGGCCTGTCGCACTGCCGGGTTGCTGTCGACGACCAGCTTCTCGCTGGTGTCGTAGTAGCTGTAGCCGCTGCTGTTGCCGGCGGTCTGCAGCAGGATGGTGTTGAAGGTGTTGGTCGCCCCGTCGAGGAACGACGCGCCGGTCTTCGCCGCGGTGAACTTCTCGCCGGTGGCGATGTAGTCCGGCCAGGTGGGCCAGAGCTTCGAGACCGCCTCCCGCTCGGTGGGCAGGCCGGCCTTCTGGAAGAGGTCCTTGCGGTAGCACATGGCGATCCCGCCGACGTCGGTACCGAGGCCGATGAGCTGCTTGCCGTCGGCGGTCAGGCCGGCGTTCCACTTCCACTCCAGGAAGTTGCCCTTGAGGTCGGCGGCGCCGTGGTCCAGCAGGTTGACGAAGTTCGCCGGATTGGCCTTGTACTCCACCAGCAGACCCTCCTCAATGGCCACCACGTCGCCGGCGCCTCGGCCGGCGGCGAGCCACTGGGTCAGCTTCGGTGAGTACTCGTCGAGGTTGGTGCCGGTGCCGCGCTCGACGACCTTCACGCCGGGGTTCGCGGTCATGTACTCCTGGTAGAGCTGCTCGTAGCCGAACTGGCCGAAGACGTCGACGGTCAGAGTGACCGGTCCGTCGCCCGGCTCGTCGCCGCCGCCGCAGCCAGCGGTGACGAGTAGGGCGGTGGCGGCGGCGAGGGCCACCGCGGCGAGGCGGCGGCGCGGGAAGACAGCCATGGATTTCGACCTCTCTCAAGGCGGGCGGGTGATGGCAGATGGCTAAGAGAGCGCTCTCACGACAGGGTGGTGGGTCGCCAACCCGCTGTCAAGAGAGCGCTCTCTCAGCGTTGTGGTCCCGTGATGGACGGTCGCCCGGGCACAGGGGGCCGGTGCGCGGTGGACCCCCGGACGCCGACAAGGGCGCCACCCCCGCCGGGATGACGCCCTCGTTCGTGGTGGGTCGGTCAGCCGGTGCGCAGACCGTTCAACAGGGTGCGGTCACCGACGACGTCCAGCGTCTCGAAGCTCACCCGACCCCAGAGCGCCAGCAGCAGGTCGCTCGCGGTGCCGCTGACCTGGGCGCGGGCATGGTGATCGTCGTGGTCGAAAATGGTCGCGGTGTCGAGCAGCGCCACCCCCTCGCCGCGCAACCGCAGATACCACTCCTGGGCCGCGTCGGTCGCGCAGAGCTGCACCACCCCGTGCCAGTCGCCCGGCACCTGCCGCCGGCCCGCCGGCAGCCAGGTGTCCAGCACCTCACTCACGCCGTCGGCCGCGAGCTTGGCCTCCACGGGGTCACCAGCGGCGATGGCGAGCTGGGCGTCCCAGCGGTGCACGGCCGTCTCGTGCGCCATCCGACGCGGCCAGAAACCGGCCTTCTTCGGCTGCGGGGCCCAGTTCCACGTCGGCGCCTCCGGGTCGAGCCCGTCAAAGAGGGTCATCACCCGGTCGTAACCCTGCTGCCACAGCTGGAGCGCGTTCACGCCCGGGTCGGCCTCGATCTTCTCCCGCCGAGGCGGTTGGCTGGTCTGGCCGGAACCGGCGAACGACGAAACCCAGTGGTAGATGCCGGTCATGTGCAGTGTGAGGTCGTTGACCGTCCAGCCCGGACAGGACAGCACCGGTGTCTCCGGCGGTGCCTCGGCCACCGCTGCCGCGAAAGCCGGACCCTCCGTCCGGAGCGCCCCGATCCAGAAATCCTTGCTGCCCTGCAGTCTGCTCATCGCCATCCTCCCGGGGGTGCCGGGCGACCAGTGGGTGCCACGGCTACTTGTCAGCCTAAGGTGAAGGGCGTGCCAGACGCCTCCGCCCAGCCGACAACCGACGCCGATCGTGCCATCCCCGGTCCACTCGCCGGCTACACCACCCTCCGAACGGGTGGGCCGGCCGAGCGGATCGTGGCCGCGGGCAGTGCCGACGAGCTCGTCCAGGCGGTGCGCGCCGCGGCAGAGCCGGTCCTGATCCTGGCCGGGGGCAGCAACGTGGTGATCGGCGACACCGGCTTCCGCGGCACCGTCGTGCTGGTGCGCTCCCGTGGCGTGCGGGTCATCGCCGAGGACGCCACCTCGGTCACCGTACGGGTCGACGCCGGCGAGCCGTGGGACGACCTCGTCGCCGCCACTGTCGCCAACGGCTGGGCCGGGCTGGAGTGCCTCTCCGGCATCCCCGGCTCGACCGGCGCCACCCCGATCCAGAACGTCGGCGCGTACGGCCAGGAGGTCGCCGAGACGATCACCGGCGTCGAGGTGTACGACCGGGTCGAGGGCACCCGTCAGGTCATCCCCGCCGCCGACTGCGGCTTCGCCTACCGGGGCAGCATCTTCAAGTACGTGGACCGCTGGGTGGTGCTCTCGGTCGACTTCCGGCTCACCAGGTCTCCGCTCTCCGGGCCGGTGCGCTACGCGGAACTGGCGCGAGCCCTCGGTGTCGAGGTGGGCGACCAGGTGCCGCTGGCGGACGCCCGAGCGGTCGTGCTGCGGCTGCGGGCGGGCAAGGGGATGGTGCTGGACGCCAACGACCCCGACACTCGCTCGGTCGGCTCCTTCTTCACCAACCCCGTGCTCGACCGGGCGACGTACGAACAGCTCCTGGAACGCTCCGCCGAGCTGGGCGACCCGCCCGCCTGGCCGGGGGCGGACGGCCTGGTCAAGGTGAGCGCCGCCTGGCTGATCGACAAGGCCGGCTTCGCCAAGGGCCACCCCGGCGAGGGTGGGGTGGCCATCTCCAGCAAGCACACCCTTGCCCTGACCAACCGCAGCGGCACCGCCCACACCGGCGACCTGCTCACCCTGGCCCGCACCATCCGCGACCAGGTCCACGCCCGTTTCGGCGTAACCCTGCACCCCGAGCCAGTCCTCATCAACTGCACCCTCTAAACCCCCACCCACCCCTCCCCGCGCCCGCACCCCGCCCAACCTTGTCGATCATGGAGTTGTGGTGGGGGGCATTTGCTTCTGTCGGGGCTAAAGCGCCCACCACGACTCCATGATCGACGCCGACGTGGGGGGACGGCGCGCAGTGGAGCGGTGGGGTGGGGTGGGGTGCGGGTTAGGGGAGGGGCCAGGGGAGCGTTAGTTCGCCCTGGCGCCAGCGGGTGGGGTTGTCGAGGATGGGCCAGCCCGTTTCGCGGAGGCGGGTCACGGCGCGCAGCCAGCGTTGGCGGGGGCCGAAGGTGGCGTACGGGGCGGCGGCCTGCCAGGCGTCGTCCAGGGCGCGGATCAGCGCGTGCACCGGCTCACCGGGAACGTTGCGGTGAATCAGCGCCTTGGGTAGCCGCTCGGCCAACTCGGCGGGGCTGCCCAGCGTGGTGAGCTTCGCGGCCAGGGTCAGTGTCCGGGGGCCGTCGGCGTCGATCAGCAGCCAACTGGCGAGCCGCCCCAACTCGTCACACGTGCCCTCGACGAGCACTCCGCCGGGGGCGAGCGCGGCGGTCATCGTCTGCCAGGCCGCGGCCACTTCGCTCTCGTCGTACTGTCGCAGCACGTTGAACGCGCGGACCAGCACCGGCCGGAGCCCGGCCAACTCGAACCCACCCCGGGCGAATGTCAGCCCGGGTGGGTCGGCGGCCGGTGCCGCGGCCGCCACCCGGGCCGCGTCGATCTCCAACCCGACCAGCCGTACGTCCGGACGGACCCCGGCCGCCAGCCGAGCGCGCAACTCCACAGCGGTCACCGGGGTGGCGCCGTAGCCGAGGTCGACCACCAAAGGGTCGTCCGCCGCCAACAGCCGGTCGGCGCAGGTGGCGACGATCCAGTTGTCCACCCGACGGAGCCGGTTCGGGTTCGTCGTGCCGCGCGTGACCGCGCCGACCGGCCGGCGCCGCGCCGCAGGGCTCATGTCGACCTCAGGCCAATCTTCGTTCGCGACTGCGGGGCTCGCAAACCCGGCTCACTCCTCGCGCTTCACTGCGTGGTCTTCGTTTGCGACTGCGGGGCTCGCAAACCCGGCTCACTCCTCGCGCTTCACTGGCCGACTCGGTGCACCTTGTGCTGGGCCGCCTGTGCCCGTGGCCGGACCACCAGTCGGTCGATGTTGACGTGCTCGGGGCGGGTGGCGCACCAGGCGATGCAGTCGGCGACGTCCTCGGCGACCAGCGGCCCGGGCACCCCGGCGTAGACGGCGGCCGCCCGTGCCGCGTCGCCCTCGAAGCGGACCAGCCCGAACTCGTCGGTCTTCACCATGCCCGGGTCGATCTCGATGACCCGCAGGGGCCGGCCACACAGCTCCAGGCGCAGCGTGCCGGCGATGGCGGTCTGCGCGTGCTTTGCTGCGGTGTAGCCGCCTCCGCCCTCGTACGGGGTCAGGCCCGCGGTGGAGGAGACCACCACGATGGTGCCGGAACCGGAGGCATCCAGCGCCGGCAGCAGCGCCTGGGTGACCCGCAGGGTGCCGAGCACGTTCACGTCGTACATCCACTGCCAGTCGGCGACCGAGCCGGACTCCACCGGGTCCAGCCCGCGCGCTCCGCCGGCGTTGTTGACCAGCAGGGTGACCGGCCCGGGCGCCTGGGCGGCGGCCTCGGCCAGCCCGGCCACCGACTCGTCCGAGGTGATGTCGCAGGTCACCGCGGTGGCCTGTCCGCCGGCGGCGGTGATCTCGGCGACCAGGTCGGCGAGCCGTTCGGCGCGGCGGGCGGCGGCGAGCACGTGGAAGCCCTCGGCGGCGAGCCGGCGGGCGGTGGCAGCGCCGATTCCGCTGGACGCTCCGGTGACGATGGCGACTGAGGTCATTCCGACATTGTCACAGCGGGCGTACGACACGCCCCGACCGGGCGTACGGCAGCCATTGACGGGTGTTCGGTGATGAGGTCCGTCACCCCGAGGGGCCGCGCCGGGGAATTTCCGAAGCCCGATGGGGAAGATGAGATCCGGCGTACAGGTTGACCGAGAAGCGCCGGTCGTGCGAGACGGCATCAACCGTGAAGAAGGAGCGGATGTGGCGGAAATGCACACCGGTGTCGGGCGTCAGCGAGGTGCCCGACCGTGGCCCCGTCCTCGCCGCATCGCCACCCTGTCGGTTCACACCTCACCCCTGCACCAGCCCGGCACGGGTGATGCCGGCGGAATGAACGTCTACATCCTCGAAGTCGCCCGGCGTCTCGCCGAGGCCAACGTGGAGGTGGAAATCTTCACCCGGGCCACCTCCGGTGATCTCCCCCCGGTGGTCGAGATGGCGCCCGGCGTGCAGGTCCGACACATCACCTCCGGCCCCCTGGAAGGTCTCACCAAGGAGGAGCTGCCCGGTCAGCTCTGCGCCTTCACGGCCGGGGTGCTGCGGGCCGAGGCGTCCCGCCCGCCCGGCCACTACGACCTGATCCACTCCCACTACTGGCTCTCCGGCCAGGTCGGTTGGCTGGCCAAGGAGCGCTGGGGGGTGCCGCTGGTGCACACCGCGCACACCCTCGCGAAGGTCAAGAACGCGCAACTCGCGGCCGGTGACCGGCCGGAGCCCAAGGCCCGCGTCATCGGCGAGGAGCAGGTCGTCGCCGAGGCGGACCGGCTGGTCGCCAACACCCGGGTCGAGGCCAGCGACCTGCTCGACCGGTACGACGCCGACCCGACCCGGGTGTCCGTCGTGCAGCCAGGTGTCGACCTGGCCCGGTTCCGGCCCGCGCCGGGCGACCGGTCCGCGGCCGCCCGCCAGGCCCGTCGCCGGCTGGGGCTCCCCGTCGACGGGTACGTGGTTGCCTTCGTCGGTCGGATCCAGCCGCTCAAGGCCCCCGACGTGCTGATCCGGGCGATCGCCGCGTTGCGGGAGCGCGACCCGGCGCTGGCCGACCAGGTGACAGTGGTGATCTGTGGTGGGCCCAGCGGCAGTGGGCTGGACCGACCGACCGCCCTGATCGAGTTGGCCGCCAAGCTCGGGGTCACCGACGGGGTGCGGTTCCTGCCACCGCTCACCGGGGACGACCTCCCGGCCCTCTACCGGGCGGCGGACCTGGTCGCGGTGCCGTCGCACAACGAATCGTTCGGGCTGGTCGCCCTGGAGGCGCAGGCCTGCGGTACGCCGGTGCTGGCCGCCGCCGTCGGAGGGCTGGTCACCGCGGTACGGGACCAGGTCAGTGGCGTACTGATCAACGGGCACGACCCGGTCGACTGGGCCCGTGCGATGGGAAGCCTGTTGCCGAACCGGGCCCTCCGGTCGGTGCTCGCCCGAGGTGCGGAGCAGCACGCCCGGCACTTCTCCTGGGAACGTACGGTCGCCGGTCTGCTCAGGGTCTACGGCGAGGCGATCGCCGGGCAGCGTGCCCGGCTCGCGGCCGACCTGGCGTGTGACCCGGCGCTCTCCTGCTCCTGGTGACCGCGGGCGTCGGTCGCCACCCGGTGGGCGAGCCCTGTCGGTCGTAGAGTGGGTCCGGTGAGCCCGAAGAGCGATCTTGCGACCCTGATCGAGTCGGTCTGCGCCGAGCGGGACCTGGCCTGGGAGTCGACCGGCCCCGGCTCGTATGCGGTGACGCTGCCGGGCACCCACAAGCTCAAGACGATCTGCAATCTGATCGTCGGCGAGCACGCGCTGCGGGTCGAGGCGTTCGTGATGCGCCAGCCGGACGAGCGCCGCGAGGAGTTGTGGGCCTGGCTGTTGCAGCGCAACGCCCGGATGTACGGCGTCTCCTTCTCCACAGACGCGGTCGGCGACGTGTACCTCACCGGTCGGGTCAACCCGGCCGGCGTGGACGCCGACGAGTTGGACCGACTGTTCGGCGCTGTGCTCACGTACGCCGACGAGTCGTTCGACACGATGTTGGAGATCGGCTTCGGCAGTTCGATCCGCCGCGAGTACGAGTGGCGGGTGAAGCGGGGCGAGTCGACCGCCAACCTGGCCGCCTTCGCCCACCTCTTCGAGCCCTCCGGCGCCGGCCCCGACCCAACCTGACCCACCCCCACCCCGCCCTCGCCCTCGCACCCCCGCCCTCGGCCTCGCACCCCGCCGATCATGGAGTTGTGGTGGGTGACAAAGTTCCTGCATCGCACCAAACCAGGCACCACAACTCCATGATCGACAGGGTGCGGCCGCGATCTTGCACTTACTGTCCCGGCACAGGGGGCGTTCCACGCTTTTCGGCGACCGAAAACGCAAGATCGGCGCGGGCCAGCACGTCATGGCGAGCTGACTGTGGTTCGGACTGCTCCTGACGGGTATGCCGCACCGCGCGGTGCGGCAAGGGACCCCCGCGCGCCGATGACGGAGTGCCAAGGAGCGGAGCGTCCCATGGCTCAGCGGAACAGCTCAGGTCGCGGCGCGACTGCGACCAGGACGAAGCGACAGGCCGGCAACCAGACGCCGGGTACGCCCGGAGTCTCCGAGTCGGAGATTTCCCGGATGCGGGTGGACGACATCCGCGGGCAACTGCGCAAACGCGGGGTCTCCGGGATCTCCGCATTGCGCAAGCCCGAGCTGGTGAAACAGCTGGTGCGCTCGATGCGGGCCGGCGCGGGTCGGAGCAGCACCGGCCCGTCGGGCCGGGCCACCGGCACGCGGGCGTCGGCGGGTCGTGCCGCCGCCACCAGGAAGTCGGCGGCCAGGCCGGCGTCGAGCCGCGCGAAGGCCGCGCCGGCGAACAAGAGCGCGCCCGCCAAGCGGGCCGCCGCCACGAAGGCGACCGCCGGGCGGAAGTCGACGGCGGCGGCGAAGAGGGCGCCGGCGAAGAAGGCGACCACCGCGAAGAGGACCACAGCGGCGACGTCGACGGCCGCCCGCAAGACCACTGCTGCGAGCAGGACCACCGCCGCCCGGAAGACCGCCGCGGCCCGTAAGACAGCGACGGCGCGTACGGCGCCCGCGCGCAAGGCGCCGCCGAAGAAGGCGCCGGCACGACCGGCGGCGAAGCGCACGGCGCCGGCCAGGAGTACGGCAGCGAAGCGCACGACTGCCAAGCGCACGACTGCCAAGCGCACGACTGCCAAGCGCACGGCGCCGGCCAAGAGCGCGGCAGCGAAGCGCACGGCACCGGCCAAGAGCACGGCACCGGCCAAGAGCACGGCACCGGCCAAGAGCACGGCACCGGCCAAGGACACGGCACCGGCCAAGAGCACGGCGGCCAGGCGCACGCTGACGCCGTCGACCGGTGGCGGGACGGCGGCCGGCGGGATCCGGACCGGACGGGGTACGGGTCGGTCGGTCCGCAGCTCGCAGGTGATCTCGTCGATCATGGATCGGCCGGAGCGGCCGGGGCGGAGTTTGATCACGGCGAACCACGAGGTGATCCAGCGCTGGGCCCGGGAACGCGGGGCGAAGCCGGCGACCATCGCCGGCACCGAGCGGGACGGTCGGGCGGGTGTGTTGACCTTCAACATTCCCGGATACCGGGAAAGTAGCCGGATTCGCGAGATCACCTGGGATGAGTGGTTTTACACGTTTGACCTGCGCCGGCTGAACCTGATTTATCAGGAACAGTTGCGCAACGGACGGCAGAGCAGCTTCTTCCGGACCGAGTCACCCGATCGGGAAGACGGTTGAGGTGTTTGCGGGAATGGCCGACGGGTAGACGCCTGTTGCCAACGGACGAGGCCGGAGCAGCGGATACTCGCCAGTTGTGACCGGCGAGACAGCCGTTCTGGGTTGAATCCAGAATCCGGGCGAACTAGCTTTATTGCACCGCGCCACGTTTGGAAACGTTCGGGGGAGCGGCGGATCGATCAGATCCGCGCACCAGACGAGGCGCGAGGGGACGGGTGGATTAACCGTTGGGGGACGGTTCCCACCTGTTTGGACCGGCGGCGTGAGCGGGCGATGCTTACGGGGGTGAGTGTTGCCCGCCGCCGCCGGCCCCACCGGCGGGCGCCCACCACGACCTCAGGGACGTGGTGGGCGCTTTGCGTCGGTTATCCGGTCGGTACGCGGTCTGCGGGGGTTGTCGGCTCCTGGTCGACCACCCGGCGCAGCGCGGCAACGTGCCGCTCCCGGCGTGGTCCGGCGAGCAGGTGCCCGAGCGCGGCCAGCAGACCCAGCCCGCCCACGATCAGCCAGTGCCGGTCGCCGAGGTGCTGGAGGCTCACCCCGCCGAGGGTGGGCGCGACGAACGCCGCGGCTGGGAACGTCAGGTAGAAGACCGACTGGTAGCGCGCTCGTAGCTGCGGTGGCGCCAGATCCGCGTTGATCTGCGCGTTGGGCGGGGCGGCGAGCATCGAGCCGACCGTCCAGACCACTGCGGCACCCAGGTAGACGGTCAGTTCGTCGGCGATGGCGAGCGCCCCGAAACCGAGCGCGAGCAGCGCCGTGGAGGCGGCCAGCACGACGTCCTTGCGGTGCCGGTCGATCAGCCGGGGCACGAACAGTTGCCCGACCACGATCAGCGCGCCGCCGAGCGCCACCACCAGCCCGTACGACGATGGGCCCAGGCCGTCCGCGCGCATGGCCAGCGGCATGATGGTCGACGTCTGCATGGTGAGTACGGCCAGCACGAAGGTGAGCCCGACGAAGACCAGGAAGGTGCGGTCGGTGAGTGCGGTGTGCAGTCCCGGCCGGCGGGTCCGGATGGAGCTCGGTGCCGCGCCTGTGGTGGGTGGTGGGCCGGCCGCTGGCCGGGTCAGCCGCAGCGTTTCGGGCACCTTCCAGGCGATCACGGCGGCGGCGGTCAGTGTGGCGCCCGCGTCGACCAGGAACAGTGCGGTGAAGCTCGCCTCGGCCAGGACCCCGGCGAGCAGCGAGGCGACCGCCATGCCCAGGTTGAACGCCCAGAACTGAAGGTTGAACGCCCGTGAGCGGCGCTCGGCGGGCACCACGTCGACGATCGCCGCCACGAACGCCGGGCTGGGCATCGAGTGGACCACGCCGATCAGCGCGGAGAGCACCGCGATCAGCAGCAGGGGTCGTGTGAAGGCGAGCGTCACCATCAGGCCGACGGTGGTCAGATGCGCGGCGAGCAGTGTCGCCCGGCGGCCCCACCGGTCGGCGAGCACCCCGCCGAGCAGCACTCCGGCCGCCCCGCCGGCCCCGTACGCGCCGACCACGGTGCCGGCCAGTCCTTCGCTCGCGCCGCGTACGTCGGTGAGGTAGAGCGAGAGGAACAGCATGGCGAACGCGCCGGCCCGGTTGATCAGCAGGCCGGCCCAGAGGTACCAGAAGGTGGCGGGGAGTCCGCCTGCGGTGTCGTGCCACCAGCGCCGCAGGGCGTGCACCCGACCTCCCGACAGTTCAGGTTGTTAACTGTTTCCGCTGCACAGTAGAAAATCCGGCACCGTAGCGCCAGTTGTCACGCCTCGGCGGGCTGCGGCGTGCGGGAGGCGGTGGCCGGCACCAGTGCCTCGCCGGAGCGGCGCAGCGCGGCCGCTCGCCGTTCGCGGGCGGGGCCCGACACCAGGTGGGCCACCGCGGTCAGGAGGCCGAGCGCGGCGCACCCGTACCAGAGCGTGTCATTGCCGGCGTGCTCGCGCACCAGGCCACCGAGGATCGGCGCGCTGGCCCCGGCGATCTGCCACGAGAGGGAGAAGACTCCCTGGTAGCGACCGCGCAGCTCGCCCGGGGACAGCTCGGCGATCAGCGTGGAGTTGGAGGGCGAGTTGAGCATCTCGCCGACCGTCCAGATCAGCACTGTCAGCCCGTAGAACCAGGGGGTGCCGGCGAACGCGGTCAGCCCGAACCCCACGCCCATCACCACGGATGCCAGCGCGAGCACGTGCGAGCGGCTCCGCCCCCGGATCAGTCGGGGCACGAAGAGCTGGCCGACCACGATGAGGACGCCGTTGAGCGCGATCACCGAGCCGTAGGTGGCCGGGCTCAGACCGTCGTCGCCCATCGCGATCGGCAGCATCGAGATGTGCTGGAGGAACACCAGCGCGGCGAACAGGTTGAGTGCCACGAAGCCGAGGTAGACCCGGTCGTTGAGGATCGTGCGCAGCGCGCCGCGCGGAGCCGCTGCTGCCGTGGCGGTGTTGGCGGGGCCGGCCTGTCGGGTCTCCGGCACCTTGCTGAAGATGATCAGCGCGGTGATCAGCATGGTGGCCGCGTCCACCACGAACAGCAGCAGGTAGTCGGCCTGTGCGGCGAGGCCGGCGAGGACGGCTGCGCAGGCGAAGCCCAGGTTGATCGCCCAGTAGTTGAGCGAGAAGGCGCGCAGCCGGTCCTTCGCCGGCACCACGTCGATCATCATCGCCCCGAACGCGGGACGGGCCGCCTCGGCGAACATGCCGAGCAGGAGCGCGCCCAACGCCACCGCCCAGAGATCCCGGGCCAGCCCGAGCCCGAGCATCATGGCCGCCGCGCCCACGTGGGCGGTGAGCAGCGTCGGCCGCCGGCCCCACCGGTCCGCCAGGGTGCCGCCGGCGGTCGTGCCGAACGCCCCTCCGACGCCCCAGAGGCCGATCACCAGGCCGGCCTGCGAGGCCGAGAAGTCACGTTCCTGAGTCAGGTAGATGGCGAGGAAGACGAGGACGAACGAGCCGAGTCGGTTGATCAGAGTGCCTGACCACAGGTACCAGAAGGTGGTCGGTAGGCCGCCGGTGGTGTCCCGGAACCAACTCCGCATCGTCCGCATATGGCGCCCCGCTTGCAAGTAATGACCGATGTGTCTGGCGTGCCTTACAACCCTAGTGGCGGCCGGATCCGCTGGTCATCAGCTTTTTCACGTGGTGGTCGTCACGACGGCTGCCCGCGTGTCCGCCCGGCGGTTGAGGCAGGATGATCCGCATGACTGCGAGCGAAGGGCCCACCGTCGGGACGCTGGTCCTCCTGCGACACGGTGAGAGCGACTGGAATGCCAAGAACCTCTTCACCGGCTGGGTGGACGTCGACCTGACCGAGAAGGGCGAGGGCGAGGCGCGGCGCGGCGGCGAGTTGATGCGCGAGCACAGCCTGCTGCCGGACGTCGTGCACACCAGCGTGATGCGCCGTGCGATCCGCACCGCCGAGCTGGCGCTCAACGCCGCCGACCGGCACTGGATCGCCGTGCGCCGGTCGTGGCGGCTCAACGAGCGCCACTACGGCGCCCTGCAGGGCAAGGACAAGAAGCAGACCCTCGACGAGTACGGCGAGGAGCAGTTCATGCTCTGGCGCCGGTCGTACGACACGCCACCGCCGCCGATCGACGACAACGACGAGTGGTCGCAGGTGGGTGACTCGCGCTACGCGCTGCTGCCGACCGAGCTGATGCCGCGCACCGAGTGCCTCAAGGACGTCGTCCACCGGATGCTGCCCTACTGGTACGACTCGATCGTGCCGGACATCCTGGCCGGCCGGACGGTGCTGGTGGCCGCGCACGGCAACTCGCTGCGCGCCCTCGTCAAGCACCTCGACCAGATCTCCGACGAGGCGATCGCCAAGCTGAACATCCCGACGGGCATCCCGCTGCGCTACGACCTCGACCCGCAGCTGCGCCCGCTCACCCTGGGCGGCACCTACCTCGACCCGTCCGCTGCGAAGGCAGCCGCCGCGGCGGTGGCCAACCAGGGGCGCTGAGCGACCAGCAAAGGGGCCCCTCGGCATCGCGGAGAGCGATGCCGAGGGGCCCCTTCCCGTCGGGTCAGTTGCTGCTGGGCGCGCTCTCCCCGGTGATCAGGTAGATCACGTGCTCCCCGGCGTTGACAGCGTGGTCGGCGAAGCGCTCGTAGAAGCGGCCCAGCAGGGTGGCGTCGATCGCCGTCTCCACCCCGTACGGCCAGTCGTCGCCGAGCAGCACCGCGAACAGGTTCTTGTGCAGCTCGTCCATGGCGTCGTCGTCGCGGTCCAGTTCGCCGGCGAGGTCGGCGTCGGGCTTCGCCAGCACCGAACCGATCTTCACGGCCATCCGGTCGGCGATCTCGGACATCTCGGTGAAGACCGTCCGCAGCTCGGCCGGGACGGCGGGGGAGGGGTGCCGGCGCAGCGCGGTCTTCGCCACGTGCTCGGCGAGGTCGCCCATCCGCTCCAGATCAGCGGCCACGTGCAGCGCGGTGATCATCGCCCGGAGGTCGGAGGCGACCGGCGCCTGTCGGGCGAGCAGGTCACAGACCCGCTCCTCGACGTGCCGGTAGAGGTCGTCGATCTCGGCGTCCCGCTCGATGACCGTCTCGGCGGCCTGCCGGTCGGCGGTGAGCAGGGCCCGGGTGGCCTGGCGCATGGCGGCGCGGACGCCCTCCGCCATGTCCACCAGCAGTTGGCTGACGATCTGGAGGTCGGCCCGGAACTCGTCGCGCATCATCACGTCCTGTGGTCGGTCGCCGCCGACGGGTGCCGGCGCAGGGGGTTGAGCAGGTGCGACGCCAACGGTAGGGCGCGTGGACGGATCCCGGATGAACCACGGTGAACGACGCCAGACGTGGGGGTGAACACTTCCGTAAGTGAGGGTAGTTCGTCCCGTTCTGTGTGGTAGCCAGGTTAACAATGACCCTACGATCGCCGGGTGGAGTGGGCGGTGGCGGTCGTGGTGGCCCTGGCGTTGGTGGCCGGGATGGCCGCCGGTCTGCTGCTGCCCCGGTTCCTGTCGAGGCGGGCCGGTCACTCCACGTCGACGGGGAGCGTCAGCTTCCGCTGGAGCAGGGGGAGGCCCGCGATCGCCGACGAGCAGCAGGCCGGGCTCGGCCGACGGACGATCGATTCACTCCGGGCCGGTGTCGTGGTTCTGGACGACGACGACGTTCCCGTTTTGATCAACCCGGCCGCCCGCGCGATGGGACTGCTGCGTACCGGCAGCACCCCCGGCTCGATCGCCGCGCACCCGCTGATCCGTACCCTTGCCGGCCAGGTGCGACGCACCGGCGTGCGCCGCGAGATCGAGCTGGACCTGCCCCGAGGTCGCGACAGCGCGGGGGAGAACCCGCTCGGCGTGCACCTGCGGGCGATGGGTCTCGGCAACGGCTTCATCGCTGTCGAGGCGGTCGACGTGACCGAGTCGCACCGGCTTGCCCGGGTACGACGCGACTTCGTGGCCAACGTGAGCCACGAGCTGAAGACCCCGATCGGGGCCCTGCAACTGCTCGCCGAGGCGTTGCTGGACGCGACCGAGCCGGCCGACGCCGCAGCGCCCGACCTCTCCGAGGACCTGGTGGCCGCCCGCCGGTTCGCCGAACGGATCCAACACGAGTCGACCCGGCTGGGTCGGCTGGTGCAGGAGTTGCTGGAGCTGACCCGGTTGCAGGGTGCTGAGCCGCAGCCGCCACCGGAGCCGGTCGCGCTGGACTGGGTGATCGCCGAGGTGGTCGACCGGACGCGCACCACGGCCTCCGCCCGGGGTGTCGCGGTGACAGTGGACGGGGCGCGTGGTCTCACCGCGTACGGCAGCGACTCTCAACTCGCCACGGCGGTGGCGAACCTGGTGGAGAACGCCATCAACTACTCGGGCGAGGACACCACGGTGCGGGTGACCCTCCGCGGCGACGACGAGCACGTCGAGGTCGCCGTCGCTGACCAGGGCATCGGTATCGCCCCCACCGACGTCGACCGGATCTTCGAGCGGTTCTACCGGGCTGACCAGGCCCGCTCGCGTGCCACCGGCGGCACCGGGCTCGGTCTGGCGATCGTGAAACACATTGCGAGCAACCATGGCGGACGGGTCGAGGTGTCGAGCACTCTTGGTGGTGGATCGACGTTCACCCTCCGGCTGCCCGCCAGTCCACCGGATGACCTCCTGGCGACACTGCCGCCGGTTGGGATCGAGTCCGGTCCGACTGGGCTACGGCAGGTCTGACAGCAAATGGAAAGGAAATCCCCGTTGAGCCGCGTTCTCGTGGTCGAGGACGAGGAGTCGTTCTCCGACGCCTTGTCGTACATGCTCCGTAAGGAGGGCTTTGAGGTTTCGGTCGCCGCGACCGGCACCGACGCCCTCACCGAGTTCGACCGGACCGGCGCCGACATCGTGCTGCTCGACCTGATGTTGCCCGAGATGTCGGGGACCGAGGTCTGCCGGCAGTTGCGGCAGCGCTCCGCCGTGCCGATCATCATGGTCACCGCCCGGGACAGCGAGATTGACAAGGTGGTCGGGCTGGAGATCGGCGCAGACGACTACGTCACGAAGCCGTACTCGCCGCGGGAGCTTGTCGCCCGGATCCGGGCGGTGCTGCGCCGGCAGAGCCCGGAGGTGGCCGAGGCGGGTGCGCCGACGCTGGCCGCCGGCCCGGTGCGGATGGACATCGAGCGGCACGTGGTGACAGTCGACGGCGGGGCCGTGCAGCTGCCGCTGAAGGAGTTCGAGCTGCTGGAGCTGCTGCTGCGCAACGCGGGCCGGGTGCTCACCCGCGGCCAGCTCATCGACCGGGTCTGGGGCGCCGACTACGTCGGTGACACCAAGACGCTGGACGTGCACGTCAAGCGGCTGCGCTCCAAGATCGAGCCAGAGCCGTCCGCGCCGCGCTTCATCGTGACCGTTCGGGGTCTGGGCTACAAGTTCGAGCCGTGATCGGCGTACCCGAAGGGGGTCTGCGATCGACGCAGGCCCCCTTCGGTCTGTCCGAGCCTGGTCAGCGGACGACCTTGATGTTGAAGATGGCGGTGTCGAGCCGCCCGTAGAGTCGCAGCCAGAGCGGCAGTAGCATCTCGACGCCCCGGGCGGTCGAGAGGTCACCGAGGTCGATCACGTCGGTGTGGCCGAAGCTGACGAGTAGCCCGGTGACGATGCGCTTGGCCTCCGCGTCGTCGCCGGAGACGAAGACGCTGTGCGCGCCGTCGGCGAGCTGACGTGGGCGCACCATCAGCTCCGCCGTCACCGTGTTGAGTGACTTGACGACCTTCGCCTGCGGAAACTCCCGTTGTATCCGCTCGGCGAGGGAGTCGGTGTTGTGCACCGACAGGGTGGGCGGGAAGCCTGCGCCGAAGTCGAGCGGGTTGGAGATGTCGAGCACGACCTTGCCGGACAGGTTCGCCGCGCCGGCCGCGGTGAGCGCGGGCAGGGAGCCGTCGCCGCTAGTGGCGTTGACCACCAGGTCGGCGTCGACGGCCGCGTCTGCCTGGGTCGCCAGGCCCACCTCGGGATGCTGCGCCGCCCAGGCCGCGTACCCGCCGGCCCGGGTGGTCTCGACGTCGCGGGTGCCGATGGTGACCTGGTGGCCCAGCTCCGCCGCGCGGGCGGCGACGGCCTGGCCGACCGAGCCGGTGCCGAGAACTGCGATGCGCATGTCGATCGATCCTCCACTCGGGCGCGGGTGGAGTCGCGCCGGTTGCAGGCAGGCTAACAGACAGGTCTGTCTACCGTCTGCCCTCTTGATGTTTGAAGGCGCCGGGGCGATGCTCCGGCCGGGACAGGGACCCTGCTGCGGCGCTGTGGAGCTGATGTCGTAAACGAGTCAACCGCTGATGTCGTAAACGAATCAGCTCCAGAGGCATCTCGACGCGTTTCCTGGCTGCTCGTCAACGGTGGTGCGGATGCGGCCCGCAGACGGAGCTGTCTGTAGAATCGGTCCGCCACCAGCACGTCGAGGGAGTCCCGATGCCCGCGCAACGCACACCGGCCGGCTCAGCCCGGGATCGGATCCTGGACACCGCGTTCCGGCTCTTCTACGCGCACGGGCCGCGCGGCGTCGGGGTGGACACCGTCATCGCCGAGTCGGGCGTGGCGAAGGCGACGCTTTACAAGCACTTCCCGCGCAAGGACGACCTTGTGTTGGCGTACCTCGACCGGGTCGACCAGGCGTGGTTCGGCGCGCTGCGGGCGGCGGCCCGGGATGCCGGCGACGAGCCGCGCGAGCAGCTGATCGGGATGTTCGACGCGCTGGCCGGAGCCTGCCGCCGGGACGGTTACCACGGCTGCGCGTTCAT
Organism: Micromonospora sp. NPDC005324; assembly: GCF_040607155.1. Lineage (NCBI taxonomy): Bacteria > Bacillati > Actinomycetota > Actinomycetes > Micromonosporales > Micromonosporaceae > Micromonospora > Micromonospora sp. NPDC005324. Next base: position 330,086 of record NZ_JBEXGE010000001.1, read on the forward strand.
CAACACCGCCGCCGAGTCGTCGGCCGGCGGCCCGGTGCACGCCCGGACTGTCGAACACAAGACCGTGGTCCGCGCCTGGGTGACCGAGCTGGCCCGTCAGGCGGGCGCGGCCCACCCGGAGTTGCTCGCCCGGCAGCTCACACTGCTGCTCGACGGTGGGCTCGCCAGCGGTGTGCTGGACGGCGACCCGGCGATCGCCGAGGCGGCCCGACGCAGCGCCCGCACCCTGGTCGACGACGCCCTGCGCTGACCCGCCGCTAAGCGCTCAGAACAGCTTGCGCAGCGCGGCGGCGATCTCGGCGACCTCGGTCAGCCGGCTCTCCGTCACGCTGATGACCATGTCATACGCGACGTCCTGGTCGGTCTCGTCGAGCTGCGCGACAGTGATGACGCGGTTCTGAAGCAGGAAGGTGATGGCGACGATCCAGCCAATCCGTTTGTTGCCGTCCACGAACGGGTGGTTGTTGACCAGCGAATGCAGCAGCGCCGCGGCCTTGGTCCACAGGTCGGGGTAGGCGTCTTCCCCGAACACGCTCGTCTGCGGCCGGGCCACGGCCGACTCCACCAGGCCGGCGTCCCGGATTCCGACGCCGATCTTGTGGGCGATGCTGGCAACGTCAGCGAGTGTGGGGTAGCGGATTTCCGTCATCACTCCGCCAGGCGGGCGAGCAGTGTGGCGTGGCGTTCGATGATCTCGTCCGCCAGTTCTCCGAACTCCTTGGCGTTCCGCCGGGCCAGGTAGTCGTCGATTGCATTGACGACGACGGCGTGCATCGACCGCGCCTCTTCGTCCGCAACGAGACGAAGTCGCCGTTCACGGTCGTCGTCGAGTCGCAGCGTCATGGCCATGCCGCAGATGGTAGCAAGGTTGCTACCAAGATCCGTTAAAGTTCGTCGGCCGGATGCGGGGCGATCATGCCCTGCTTCGTCCTGGTCGCGCACAGCTCAGCCAGCCGCTCGTACGCGGCGGCGCCGATCAGGGCGGTCAACTCCGGGGAGTACGACAGGTACATCGGCTCGGCGCCGACGTGCGCGTCCGTCGAGGAGGTGCACCACCAGTCCAGGTCGTGCCCGCCGGCTCCCCAGCCCCGCCGGTCGAACTCGGACAGTGTGGAGACCAGCACCTTGCTGTCGTCCGGTCGCTTCACCCAGTCCTGATCGCGGCGGATCGGCAGCTGCCAACAGACATCCGGCTTGTATTCCAACGGGTGCACCCCGTCGCGCAGCGCCTGGGCGTGCAGGGCGCAACCGCCACCGCCGGCGAAGTCGGCGTCGTTGAGGAACACGCACGGACCGTCGGGGCCCTGGGTGGCGGTACGACGGGCCGGGGTCTTGCCGTCGATGGTGTCCTCGTCGGTCCAGTTCTTGAACCCGCGCCGGAAATGCTGCCAGGTCGACGGAATGAGCCGCCGGACGGCGTTGCGGACCCGCTTCTCGTCGTCCGAGTCGGTGAAGAACGCCCCGTGCGAGCAGCAACCGTCGGCGGCCCGACCGGCGATGATGCCGTGGCAGCCCTTGCCGAAGATGCAGGTCCAGCGGGAGAGCAACCAGGTCAGGTCGGCCCGGATCAGGTGCGTCTCGTCGGCCGGGTCGGTGAACTCGATCCACTCCCGAGGGAAGTCCAGGGGCACCTCACGGCTACGCGGGTCACCCGGGTCGTCCACCAGCACACGGAGCTCCATCGTCACTCGGCCCAGCGTACGCGCGGTGACGTCCGCAGGCCGGTGAGCCGCGCAAACGTGTTGCGCCTACTGTCTTCACCATGCGACTGGGTGTCCTCGACGTCGGATCCAACACGGTGCATCTCCTCGTGGTGGACGCGCACCATGGCGCGCACCCGTGGCCGGCGCACTCCGAGAAGGTGGTGCTCCGGCTCGCCGAGCAGATCGGCCCCGACGGCGCGCTGACCGAGGCGGGCGCGGACGGCCTGGTCAAGGCGGTGGGCATGGCCAAGGCGGCGGCGGCCGGGTTGGAGGCCGACGACCTGATCGCCTTCGCCACGTCCGCGGTGCGCGACGCCACCAACGCGGCCGAGGTGCTGGCCCGGGTCCGGGACGAGACTGGCGTACGCCTGGCGGTGCTCTCCGGGGCGGACGAGGCGCGGTCGACGTTCCTGGCCGTCCGGCGGTGGTTCGGCTGGTCGGCGGGCCGGCTGCTGGTGCTCGACATCGGTGGCGGCTCGTTGGAGATCGCCGCCGGCATCGACGAGGACCCGGACGTCGCGGTCTCCCTGCCGCTCGGGGCCGGGCGGCTGACCCGCGAGCGGCTGCGGGTCGATCCGGCCAGTGCGGCCCCGCCGTCGGCGGAGGCCGTCGACAAGCTCCGGGAGTACGTGGACGGCAGGCTGGACAAGGTCGTCGACCAGATCACCCAGGTCGGCTGGGACCGGACGGTGGCCACCTCGAAGACGTTCCGCACCCTGGCCCGACTGGCCGGGGCCGCCCCGTCCGGTTCCGGGCTGTGGGCGCGACGCAGCCTGACCCGGCCCGGTCTGCGGCAGGTCATCGGCTTCATCCGGCACATCCCACCGGCGCAGTTGATGGAGCTGGAGGGGGTCAGCGCGGGTCGGGCCCACCAGTTGCTGGCCGGTGCCGTGGTCGCCGAGGCGGTGATGCGCCGCCTGGATCTGGAGTCGCTGGACATCTGCCCGTGGGCGCTGCGGGAGGGTGTCATTCTCCGCCGGCTCGATCAACTTGAACCGATCTGATCAGGCGGCCGTTTTCGGTCGGTTTGCCGGCGCTCGTCACGATGCCCCCGGCGCTGCCGGGCTACGCTGGCTGATGTGACTTCCCGCGTTCCCGTGCTCCTGTCCAGCTCGTCGGTCTTTCCCGAGCCGACCGCGGCGGCGTTCCAACTGGCCGCGGCGCTCGGCTACGACGGCGTCGAGGTGATGGTCTGGACCGACGTGGTCAGCCAGGACGCGGGCGCGCTGCGCGGCCTCTCCACGCACTACGACGTGCCGGTGCTCTCGGTGCACGCGCCCTGCCTGCTCGTCACCCAGCGGGTGTGGAGCCCGGACCCGTGGGAGCGGCTGCGCAGGGCCGCGGAGCTGGCCGAGACGCTGGGCGCGCCGACCGTCGTGGTGCACCCACCGTTCAGCTGGCAGCGCGACTACGCGCGCAACTTCGCCGAGGGTCTGGCCACCGTCGCGGACCGGTTCACCGGGCTGCGCTTCGCTGTGGAGAACATGTACCCGGTGCGGATGGCGGGCCGGCAGTTCGTCCCGTACGTGCCCGGTTGGGACCCGACCGACGCCGGCTACCCGTCGTACACCCTGGACTTGTCGCACTGCGCGGCCTCGCACAGCGACCCCCTGGAGATGGCCGACCGGATGGGCGCCGGGCTGGCGCACGTACACCTCGGTGACGGCACCGGCGAGGGCCGCGACGAGCACCTGGTGCCCGGGCGCGGCACCCAGCCCTGCGGGGAGCTGCTCTCCTCGCTGGCCGGCCGGGGTTTCACCGGGGCGGTGGCGGTGGAGGTCGCCACCCGGGGCGCGAAGAGCCGCGCGGTGCGCGAGGCGGACCTGCGGGCCGCGCTGGAGTTCGCCCGCCAGCACCTGACCGCGTCGTCACCGGTCGACGCCTGACCTCCTCCGCCCACGATCGGGCGGCAGCGGCGTCAGCTGACCGGTGAGAGGGAATCGGCTGCGGAGGTCGGCTGCGGGGCGACAGTCACCTGCTCGCCGACCGCCGCCCGCTTACGGGCCCGGTGGGCGGCGACGTGCGAGCGGGTGGCGCAGCGCTCCGAGCAGAACCGCCGGCAGCAGTTGGACGACGTGTCCAGGTAGACGTTGCCGCACCGTTCGTCGGCGCAGACCCCGAACCGGGCGCTGCCGTACTCGCAGAGCCAGACCGACAGCCCCCAGACCGCGCCGGCCAGGTATTCGGCACTGACCGAGGCGCCCCGACTGGTCACGTGCATGTGCCAGTCGCTGGAGTCGTGCCCGGAGATGCGCGGCTGCACCGGGAACGCCTCGAGCAGCGCGTTCAGCTCGGTGACCGCCTGGGCGTCCCGCCCCGAGGTGCCGTACTCGAAGACGTCCCGCAACCGCTTCTGCGCCCGGCGGAAAATAGCCACGTCCCGGTCCGCGACCTCGTCGCGCATCCAGGCGTTCTCGTCGGGGAAGAGGGCCCGCAGGTCGTCGAGGTCGTCCAGGCGGGCGTTGACCAGGTCAACGCCGGTCCGGGCGTACGCGTCGAAGTTCACGCCCCAACGGTAGACGACTCAGCGGGTGCGCGGCGCGTCGATGTAGTGCGGCAGGAACCGCGCGTAGCCATCGGTGATCAGACTCGCGCTCTCCCGCACACCCACGCCGGCCGATTCGCCGTCGACGATCCAGCTGCCCAGCACCATCCGGTAGCCGGCGAACTGCGGCAACGCGCGGAACTCCTGGTAGCACCAGCCCTCGTCGCCGTAGATCCCCGGGTTGGTGATCTCCTCATCGGCGGTGACGATGCGTACCGACCCGCCCTCGCGGCCGAGCAGTGGCTTGGCGACGTACTCCGCCATGCCGCGTGGCGAGTCGAGGTACGCCGGGAGCAGGTACTCGTGGCCGGGGTACAGCTCCCAGAGGACCGCGAGCAGCGCCTTGTTGGAGAGCAGCAGTTTCCAGGCCGGCTCGATCCAGGTGGTCGGGGTGCCCGGGGCCAGGGCCGCCGGCCCGTACGGCTCGGCCAGCATCCACTCCCACGGGTAGAGCTTGAAGCAGGTCGTCACCGGGTTGTCGTCGGCGTCGACGAAGCGTCGGCCGTCCCAGCCGATCTCCTGGATGGGCTGGAGCTCGACGCTGAGGCCGGCCTGCCGGGCGGTCTCGGCGAGGTAGCCGGCGGTCATGTGGTCCTCGCCGGACTCCTCCTCGTTCGACCAGAGCACGTGCACCCGGAGGTCGTGCAGCCCGGCCCCGATCTTCGCCCAGGCGCCGACCAGCCGCTCGTGCAGGCTGTTCCACTGATCCAGCTCCGGGCGGGTCTGCTCCAGCCAGTACCACTGGATGATGCTCGCCTCGACCAGCGCGGTGGGGGTGTCCGCGTTGTACTCCAACATCTTCGGGGGCCAGGTGCCGTCGTACGCGAGGTCGAAGCGGCCGTACAGGGTCGGCGGAGCCTCCCGCAGAGACCGGGCCACCGCCTCGGCCGCCCACTCCGGGATGCCGAACTCGGCGTACCGGCGCTGCGCCACCACGTGCTCGGCGGCGGCCACCGACATCCGGTGCAGCTCCTCGGTGGCCTCCTCCAGACGTCTCACCTCGTCCAGGTCGAACGCGTACGCGGCGGTCTCGTCCCAGTACGACATGATCCCGCCGTCGGGCAGCTCGGTGTCGACGTAGACCAGCCCCTGCGACCGGATGGTGGCGTCCCAGTCGGGGCGTGGCGTGACCGTCTCGCGGCGCACGTCAGCCGCCGCAGGCGGCGAGGTGGGTGCCGAAGCCGCCGCGATCGGGCAGGGCCGTGGTGGTCGGCTCCGGGGCGGTGCGGCCGGCGGCCGGGTCGGTGACCCGCATCGCCAGCGCGACGGTGTCACCGCCGCCGACCGGCCCGAGGGCGCAGTCGTCGTCATCGTCGTCGTCCGAGGTCATGTTGCAGCCGGAGAGGGCGAGCGCGAGAGCGGTGAGCGCGCCGAGCTGCACGGAGGCCGAGCGGAGTCGGCGGCGGGGGCGTTGGTCCACGGCATCGTTGTAGCCGATCGACGCCACCGCCGCCGCCCCGCCCCCATGTCGAGGTGGCCCGGCCGCCCCTCGGCGGGGCCCCTCGCAGGGGCGTTACGCTCGGCTCATGCTCCGTTCCGTCATCCTCGCCGCCTCCCGGTCATCCCAGGTCGAGCGGCTCGTCGCGACTGCCCCGTACACCCGGGACGTCGTCCGCCGGTTCGTCGCCGGCGCCGCCACCGACGACGCGTTGCGCGCGACCCGCGGGCTCGTCGACGACGGCCTCGCGGTCACCCTCGACCACCTCGGTGAGGACACCGTCCGCCCCGAACAGGCCACCGCCACCCGCGACGAATACCTGAAACTGCTGAAGATGCTCGGCGACGCGGGGCTCACCCCGGCCGCCGAGGTGAGCGTGAAGCTCTCCGCCCTCGGCCAGATGTTCGACGAGCAGTTGGCGTACGACAACGCGCGGGCGATCTGCGCGGCGGCCGACGCGGCGGGCACCACTGTCACCCTGGACATGGAGGACCACACCACCACCGACTCGACGTTGGAGGTGCTGAGCCGGCTGCGCAAGGACTTCCCGTCGACCGGCGCGGTGCTCCAGGCGTACCTTCGCCGGACCGAGTCGGACTGCCGGGAGCTCTCCTCGGCCGGGTCGCGGGTGCGACTGTGCAAGGGCGCCTACAAGGAGCCGGAGTCGGTGGCGTACCAGTCGGCCCGTGAGGTGGACAAGTCGTACGTGCGTTGCATGAACATCCTGATGTCCGGCGACGGGTACCCGATGCTGGCCACCCACGACCCGCGGATTATCTCGATCGGTGAGGACCGGGCCCGGTGGTTCGACCGGGGGCCGGAGCGCTTCGAGTTCCAGATGCTCTATGGCATCCGCCCAGAGGAGCAGGCCCGGCTGGCCGGCGAGGGCTACACGGTGCGCACCTACGTCCCGTACGGCGACGAGTGGTACGGCTACCTGATGCGCCGGCTCGCCGAGCGCCCCGCCAACCTGGTCTTCTTCGGCCGCGCCCTGATCTCCAAGAAGTAGTCCCCACGGTGCGGCGACGGGCCGGCGGCGACCCCTCGGGTCACCGTCGGCCCGTTTCGCATATCCGGCTTGCCAGCGTTGGCTAAGTGCCTTAGCTTTAAAGCTATGACTACTAGCCAGGTGCGGCGGGACGGCGGACACATCGCGTACGAGGTGCAGGGCGAGGGGCCGTTGGTGGTCCTCGCGCACGGCATGGGCGAGAACAGGGCGAGCTTCCGGCACCTCGTGCCGCTGCTGGTGGCCGCCGGTCACCGGGTCGCCTCGGTCGACGTCCGGGGGCACGGCGAGTCCAGCGCCGGCTGGCCCACGTACGCCCCGGCGGAGGTCGGCGCGGACCTGCTGGCGGTGGTCCGCGACCTCGACGCCGGTCCGGCCGTGCTGGTCGGCAGCTCGTCCGCCGCGGCGGCGGTGGTCTTCGCCGCCACCGACGCGCCCGAGCTGGTCACCGGCATCGTGCAGATCGGCGCCTTCGTCGGTCAGCCGAAGCTCAACCCGCTGCTGCGAATGGCGATGTGGTCCGTGTTGCACAGCCCTCGACTGTTCGGGATGTTCCACAACACCCTGTTCCCGGTGCACCGACCCGCCGACGACGCCGCCTACCGCCGCTCGATGGTGACCAACCTGCGCGAGCCCGGCCGGATGGCCGCGACGCGCGGCGTGATCGCACCGGCCGAGCCGCACTGGACCGCCCGCGCCCCGCAGGTGCGGCAACCCGTGCTGGTGCTGATGGGGTCCAAGGACCCGGACTTCCCCGACCCCGGAGCCGAGGCGCGAGCCGCCCGGCGGCTCTTCGGCACCGCCGAGGCCCGAATGATCGAGGAGTCCGGCCATTACCCGCACGCCGACCAGCCGCAGCGCACCGCGGAGCAGTTGCTCGGCTTCCTGGCGGTGTGCGCCGGTGCCTAGGGTCGGCCTGAACCAGCAGACAGTCGTATGGGAGGCGGCCCGGTTGGCCGACGAGGTCGGCTTCCAACAGCTCACCCTCGCCGCGCTCGCCAGCCGTCTCGGTGTGGCGCTGCCCAGCCTCTACAAGCACGTGCGGGGGGCGGACGCCCTGGCCCAGAAACTGGCCGCCCTGGCCACCGCCGAGCTGGCCACCGAGATGAGCACCGCCGCCGTCGGCCGCTCCGGTGGCGACGCGCTCCGGGCCATGGCGGACGCCTACCGGGACTACGCCCTCCGGCACCCCGGCCGCTACCCGGCGACGCAGCGGGTGCCCGACCCGGCCGACCCGGAACACGTCGAGGCGGGCGAACGCGCCGTCGGTGCCATCTTCGCGGTGCTGCGCGGGTACGGGCTCACCGGCGACGACGCGGTGGACGCGACCCGCGCGCTGCGCAGCGCCCTGCACGGCTTCGTGACCCTGGAGGCCGCAGGCGGCTTCGGCCTGCCCCGCGACGTCGGCCGTTCGTACCACCAGTTGGTCGCGAGCATGGACATCTCGTTCCGCTCCTGGCCGCGCAGCGGCGGGTGAGCCAGCGACCGGGCCGATCGGCACGGGGCGGCCTCGCCGCATCCAGGTAGTGGTCGTACCCTTCGGCGGGTGACTGACGAGGTGCAGCAGCCAGCACCACGGCGGCTCTGGCCGCTGTGGACGGTGCTCGTGGTGGTCGTCCTGGTGCTGGGCTGCGGCCTGCCGGCGGCGCTCGTCGTCGGAGTGATCCGGGAGACAGACTCGCGCCCCACTGTCAGCCGGGTCGGCTCCTCGGCGGCCGACGACCCCGCCACCGCAGTGGCCCGTGGGCTGTCCGACCGGATCACCGCCCAGCTCCACAAGCAGTCCGCGGCACTCCTCGGCGGCGACCGGGCCGGGTTCCTCGCCGTCGCCGATCCCGCCGCCCACAACGACCTGCGCCGCCGCTTCGCCGCGCTCCGCGAGCTCAGGGTGACCGGCTGGCGGGCCGAGCCGAGTGGCCTGCCCGTGCCGATCATCGGCAAGCCGGGTGAGTGGCGGTTGCTGGTGCGCTTCCAGTATTGCTTCGTCACGCCGAACTGCCGGCCCAGCCCGGTGCTGATCGGCACCCGGTGGCGGGAGAACGGCGACCAGCCCCAGATGGTCGCCATGGAGGAATCCAAGTCGGTGGAGACCGGCACCCGACCGTGGGAGATCAGCGACCTGGCGGTCGCCGTCGGCGCGCGGACCATCGTCGCCACCACCCCGGCGCTGCGCGGCAAGCTTCCCGGCCTGCTCGCCCAGGCCGAGGCGGCGGCGAAGGTCGCCGACGGGTACGCGGTGACCGGCTCACCGCCGGACCGATACCGGATCTTCTACGCCGGCCGCACCGAGTGGCAGCGCTGGTACGGCGGGGAGCGCCCGGAATGGACCGGCGGCTACGCGGTGACAGTGGGCGGCGGCCACCACGAGGTGGTGCTCAACGCCGAAGGGCTCTCCAACAGCGGCACCGACGACCTGCTGCGCCACGAGCTGACCCACGCGGCGTCGTTGCCGGAGCGCGGCTACCCGGGCAAGCTCACCTGGTGGTTGGTCGAGGGCCTGGCCGAGTTCGCCGGCGCCGGCGGTCAGGCGGTCGACCGGTACGAGGGCATCGCCGACGTGCGCAAGATGGTCCGGGGGGGCTGGGACGGCAAGTTGGAGGGCGTCAACCCCGCCGACGACGCGTCGGCGGAACGGGTCGCCGCCAGCTACGGCATCGGCTACCTGGCCGTTCGGCACCTCGTCGACAGGTACGGGCCGCTGCGGCTGCTCACCTTCTTCAAGACCGTGGTGCACGACGGCAGGACCATCGACGCGGCCTCCGAGAAGGCGTTCGGTGAGCAGTGGTCGACCCTGCACGACGAGTGCGTGGCGTACGTCCGCGCCACCGCCGCCTGACGCAGCTCGGAGGCGGTGCGGGGGTGCGCCGTACCATCGATGGGTGCGCCGTCCCCAGTTGTCACGGCCCGCCGGCACCATGCGGCCCCGCCTGCTCATCGCCCTGACCGCCGTCGTCGTCCTCACCGCCACCACCGCCGCCTCCTGTGGCGACGAAGGCCCCGATCTCACGCTGGCGTCGGCCGCCCGCAACCCGGTCACCGAGGTGATCGACGCACCGGCCACGGTGACCGCCCGCGCCGCCGCCACCCTCACCGCTTCCGCCGACGGCACCCTGTCCAGCCTGCGCGTCCAACCTGGACAGCGGGTCAAGCGGGGTCAGGTGCTGGCCGTGGTCGACTCACCGAGCGCGCAACAGCGTCTCCGTCAGGCCAAGGAGGCGCTGGCCGCCGCGAAGCGCGCCGGTCGAGGCGTCGGGGCGGGCAGTCTGACCAGCAGCCGGCGTGGCACCGACAAGGCCGCCGACGAGGCGTTCGACGCGGCCAGGAAGGCCGCCGAGAAGATCGCCGACCCGCAACTGCGCGACGCGCTGCTGACCCAGGTGACGTCCGCGCAACGCCAGTACACGGCCGCCGCGCGCAGCGCCGACCAGGCGGTCCGCGCGGTGCAGCGGGGGATCAACGGGTTGAGCTCCGCCGTCGGCGCGCTCTCCGCGGCGCAACGGCTCCAGGCCCAGCAGGCGTACGACCTGGCGAAGGCGAGCGTCGACGCGCTGACCCTGCGCGCCCCGATCGCCGGGGTGGTGCAGCCCGGCGGCACCCGGGCCGGTGGTGGCGCGAACGGCGGCCTGGCCGGGCTGTTGGAGCAGGCCGGTGGCGCGCAGGCGGCCGGCCTCAACCCGTCCGTGCTGGCCCCCAACCAGGGTGGGCCGCCGGCTGGCGTGGACGACGCCGTCGCGGTCGGCGGTCAGGTCACCGCCGGCACCCCGGTGCTGACAGTTGTGGACACCGGGCAGTTGGGTCTGCTCGCCGAGGTGGACGAGACCGACGTGCTGCTGGTCAAGGCCGGCGTCCCGGCCACCGTCGAGTTGGATGCCGTCACCGGCGCCAGCTACGACGCCACCGTCCGCTCGGTCGACGTGCTGCCCACCAACTCCGCGCAGGGCGGGGTCACCTACCGGGTCCGCCTCGCGCTGGGCGCCGGGAAGCTGGCCGAGGACGAGCCGGCCCCGACGCCCCGCCCCGGCATGAACGCGATAGTGCACCTGCGGGTCCGCGAGGCCGTCGACGCGGTGACCGTCCCCGCCTCGGCGGTGTTCTCCGCCGACGGCCGGGACGCGGTCTGGGTGGTCCGTGACGGCAGGGCGGGCCGGGCGTCGGTGACAGTGGGCGTCCAGGGGTCCGACCTGGTGCAGATCCTCAACGGCGTGCAGCCCGGAGATCGGATCGTGGTGCGTGGCGCCGACCAGGTCCGCGACGGCCAGGAAGTCCGGTGACCGAGTCCGCCGTCGCCGATCCGCGCGACGACCGGCCGGCAGGGGAGCGCGTTCCGGCCATCGAGGCGGTGGACGTGTCCCGGACGTACCAGCTCGACGGGGTGTCGGTGGAGGCGCTGCGGGGGGTGTCGCTCACCGTGCAGCCGGGGGACTACGTGGCACTGGTCGGCCCGTCCGGCTCGGGCAAGTCGACCCTCATGCACCTCCTCGGAGGGCTGGACCGGCCCACCGGTGGCCGTCTGGTGATCGGCGGGCGGGACGTCAACGCCCTCGCCCCACCGGAGATGGCGACACTGCGCAACGAGACGATCGGCTTCGTCTTCCAGGCGTTTCACCTGTTGCCGCGTACCTCGGCGGTGGAGAACGTGGCGTTGCCCCTGGTCTACCGGGGGGTGTCGGCCCGGCAGCGGCGGGAGCGGGCGGCGGCGATGCTGGGCCGGGTCGGCCTCGGGCACCGGTTGGAACACCGGCCCAACCAGATGTCCGGCGGTGAGCAGCAGCGGGTGGCGATCGCCCGCGCTCTGGTCACCGAGCCGACGGTGCTGCTGGCCGACGAACCCACCGGCAACCTGGACAGCGTCACCGGCGCCGCGGTGCTGGAGCTGCTGGAACAGTTGAACGCGGAGTCCGGGGTGGCGCTGGTGATGGTCACCCACGACCAGGAGGTGGCGGCCCGCGCCCGCCGCCGAATCACCATGCGCGACGGGGTGGTCGTGGCGGACAGCGCCGACCCGCGCTCCGCCCATGATCGACCGCCGTCCGTTGATCACGGTCGACCTGCGACACTGGTCCCCGCTCCCAGCGCGGAGCCCCGGTCCGCGTCCGGAAGCGGTCCGGGGCACCCGTCCGGTGGCTCCGGTGGCGCCGCCGGAGCCACCGGGCGCCTTCCGCGCGAGGTCGAGCGGCCCGGGGGTACGGCGTGAGGGTCGCCGAGGCGTGGCGGGTGGCGCTGGACGCCCTGCGGGCCAACCGGCTGCGGAGCGCGCTGACAATGCTCGGGGTGATCATCGGGGTGGCCTCGGTGGTGCTGCTGGTGGCGATCGGCACCGGCACCAAACAGAAGGTCGAGCAACAGGTCGAGGGTCTCGGTTCCAACCTGCTGCTGGTCGTCCCCGGCCGGATCGAGGTGGGCAACGCGCCGGTGGTCTCGCCGCTGACCCTCAAGGACGTGGACGCCGTCACCCGGGTGGTCGGCGACCCCGATCGGGTGGCGGTCACCGTCGCCTCCGGGGCGACCGCGCGGGCCGGCGCCCGATCCGACTTCACCACGGTGCAGGGCGTCCTGGAGACGACCCCGGCGGTGTTCACCAGGTCGCTGGCGCGGGGACGCTACCTCACCGGTACCGACGTGGACACCAGCCGACGGGTGGCGGTGCTCGGTGACTCGGTCGCCCGTGCGCTCTTCCCCGATCGGGACCCGCTCGGCCAGCAGGTGGCGCTGGCCGGGGTGCGGTTCCGGGTGATCGGTGTCTTCGCGCCCCTCGGGCAGAGCCTCGGCGTCGACCGGGACGACGAGGTGCACGTGCCGGTGACCGCCGCGCAACGACTCTGGGGCACCCAGCGGGTCGACGGCATCGCGGTGAAGGCACCGGACCGGGAGCGGATCGACGAGCTGGGCCAACGGATCGTCGCCGAGCTGAACCGCCGCCACCCGGACACCGAGTTCAGCGCCGTCACCCAGCAGCAGATCCTCGGCGTGCTCGGCGACATCCTCGGTGTCCTCACCGGCGTGCTGGCGGCCATCGCCGGCATCTCGCTGCTCGTCGGCGGCGTCGGCGTCTCCAACATCATGCTGGTCAGCGTCCGGGAGCGGACCCGGGAGATCGGGTTGCGCAAGGCCGTCGGCGCGCGTCCCCGCGACATCGGCGTGCAGTTCCTTCTGGAGGCGGTGCTGCTCACCACGATCGGCGGGCTCACCGGGATGGCGCTGGGCGTGGGAACCGCACTGCTGGTCAACGCGCTGTCGCCAATTCCGGCGGCGATCACCTGGTGGTCGTTGGCGCTCGCCTTCGGTGTGTCGGCGGTGGTGGGCATCGTCTTCGGGGTGGTTCCCGCGCAGCGCGCCGGCCGTCTCGACCCGGTGGTCGCGCTGCGCACCGAATGAGCAGTGCCGGAGCAACCGGACGACGGACGCGGACGGGCGGTTACCGGGAGCACGGATCGGGTGAACCGGCCACCGAAGCATGATCAGTTGCAGGAAGGGATCGCGCCGGTCACAACCGCCCCGCTACCGTACTGGTAACACGCGCGTCGCCGGCCCGGCCCGGAGCATCCGTCGGGTTGGCACGCGCCGGGCATGGGATGGGTCGGTGAGCCATGGCCGGGTCACAGTCCGACGGACGGCTGTCGGAGGTCAAGTTCCTGACCGTTGCGGAGGTGGCGACGGTCATGCGGGTGTCGAAGATGACTGTCTATCGCCTGGTGCACAGCGGTGAGCTCACCGCCGTCCGGGTCGGCCGGTCATTCCGGGTGCCCGAGCATGCGGTGCACGAATATCTCCGGGGTGCCTTTCAGGAGACCGCCTGAGCCACCGCCCCGCCCTCCGATCGCCGGTTGACCGGCGTCGGGGGGCGTAAGAAGTGAGCCCGCGGGCCCCGCGGTCGCGAACCAGAGGCGGCCGCGACGGGGGCGCGTTGGTCCGGCTGACGCCCTCCGGCTACCCTGGAGCCCGACCGAGACCCCACCGGTGCGCCCCGCCGCCCAGACTGGTCCGGTCCGTTGTCCGCAAGCGGTCGCCGTCGCCACCTGCGTGGTGTCATCCGGTCCGCCCCGCACGTTGTATCGAAAGGCTGTCGTATGGGCTCGGTGGTCAAGAAGCGCCGTAAGCGCATGGCTAAGAAGAAGCACCGCAAGCTGCTGCGCAAGACCCGCGTCCAGCGTCGCCGTCTCGGCAAGTGATCGCCGCCGGGCTCATGGGCCCGGCGTCACTTGCCAAACTGTCGACCCCCGGAGGCTCAGGTGATCAGGCCGTGGTCGTCCCGGCTCGGTCCATCCTGCCGGCGTAGGTGCGTCAGATGACCCCCGGTGGCACCTCATCAGGTGCTCCGGGGGTCGTCGTCGTCACCGGAGTGGGCCGTTACCTGGGCGCCCACGTGGCGGCCCGGCTGGCCGCCGACCCGCGCATCGAACGGGTCATCGGGGTCGACGCACCGGACTCCGGCACCGAGTTCACCGACCTGCTGGACCGGGTCGAACGGATCCGCGTCGACGGCGCTTCCCTCGGTGGCCTCCTCGCCGACCTGGACGTCGACGCGGTGGTGCACCTCGCGCTGGTCACCTCACCCGACCCGCAGCACGGCGGCCGGTCCGGGATGAAGGACCAGAACGTCATCGGCAGCATGCAGATGCTCGCCGCCTGCCAGCGGGCGCCCCGACTGCGCAAGCTCGTGGTCCGCTCGTCGACCGCCGCGTACGGGGTGTCGTTCCGGGATCCGGCGGTCTTCACCGAGGAGACCGAACCCCGCGAGGTGCCGCGCGGCGGTTTCGGCCGCGACATTCTCGACCTTGAGGGGTACGTGCGCGGTTTCCGCCGCCGCCGGTCCGACGTCACCGCCACGGTGCTGCGCTTCGCCCCGTTCATCGGCTCGACCGCCGACACCACGCTGACCCGCTACTTCTCGCAGCCGTTCGTGCCGACAGTCTTCGGCCGTGACCCCCGCCTGCAGTTCCTGCACTTCGACGACGCGTTGGAGGTGCTGCACCGGTCGATCGTGGAGGACCATCCCGGCACGTACAACGTCGCCGGCCCCGGGGTGCTGTCGCTGTCCCAGGCGATCCGGCGCGCCGGACGGGTCGCCGTGCCGGTGCTGGAGCCAGGTCTCTCCGGGGCTGCCGCGATGGCCCGCACCATGGGTTTCGGCCGCTACGGCCTGGACCAGGTCGACCTCTTCGTGCACGGCCGGGTGGTCGACACCAGCCGGCTTGAGCAGGAGTACGGCTTCACGCCCCGGTCGACCGCCGAGGCGTTCGAGGACTTCATCCGGGCCCACCACGGTGGGGTGGTGGTCACGCGGGATCAACTGGCCGCCGCCGAGCAACTCGTCCTGGACGGCATCCGGCAGGTCCGTTCAGCGGTCCGGGAGCGTTCATCATGAGTGGGCCGGAGGAGGGGCGCGACCCGCAGTCGGTCGGGCGGTTCGACGTACCCGCGCAGGTGCCTCCGCCGGACGCGGAGCCGGCGCGGCGCAACGGACATCGACCGGCCGCACAGGCCGCGCCGACCCCGACCGCGCCGCTGGCCCCGACCGTGCCGTCGACCCCGACCCCGACGCCGGCCGACGCTGTCGACGCCGTGTTGTCCGGCGGCACCGAGCCGGCGGTGTCGGACCGGCCCGGGGACCACTGGGACCGCAAGGTCGCGAACGGGTTGGCGTTCCTGCGCCGGCGGCTCTCCGGTGACTACGAGGTCGACGAGTTCGGTTTCGACTCGGAGTTGACCGACGCGGTCTTCCACCCGCTGCTGCGGCTGCTCTACCGGGACTGGTTCCGCACCGAGGTCAGTGGGGTGGAGCACGTCCCCGTGGATGGGCCCGCCCTGGTGGTCGGCAACCACTCCGGGACTGTGGCACTGGACGCCCTGATCCTCTCGGCGGCGCTGCACGACAAGCATCCCGCCCACCGCTACCTGCGGCTGCTCGGCGCCGACCTGGTGTTCCGGATGCCTGTGGTCTCCGAGTTGGCCCGCAAGACCGGCGGCACTGTGGCCTGCAACCCGGACGCCGAGCGGCTGCTCGGCGGCGGCGATCTGGTCGGTGTGTTCCCTGAGGGCTTCAAGGGCATCGGCAAGCTCTATGCCGACCGTTACAAACTGCAACGCTTCGGGCGGGGCGGGTTCGTCTCGGCGGCGCTGCGCACCGGCACCCCGATCGTGCCCGTCGCCATCGTCGGCGGCGAGGAGATCTATCCGATGCTCGCCGACATCAAGCCCCTGGCACGGTTGCTGAAGCTGCCCTACTTCCCGGTCACGCCGACGTTCCCGCTGCTCGGCCCGCTGGGCATGGTGCCGCTGCCCAGCAAGTGGCTGATCGAGTTCTGCCCGCCGATCCCCACCGCACACCTGACCGACTCGGCGGACGACCCGCTGGTGGTCTTCAACCTCGCCGACCAGGTGCGGGAGACCATCCAGCAGACCCTGCACACGCTGCTGGAGCGACGCCCCGACCCGTTCGGCCCCTAGGGCGCGGGCTTCGACGTACGCCCCGAACGGGCGGCTCAGGCGGCGCGGCGGCGGCGTTGCAGGGCCAGGCCGGCGGTGACGGCGCCGGCGACCAGCCCCGCCGCCGCGGTCGACGGCACCGCGATCTTGACCGCTCGGCGGCCGGCGCGGAAGTCCCGCACCTCCCAGCCGTGCTGGCGGGCCTGCCGCAACAGGGCGCCGTCCGGGTTGACGGCCACCGCCCGGCCCACCGCGGAGAGCAGCGGCAGGTCGTTCGTCGAGTCGCTGTAGGCCGCGCAGCGGGCCAGGTCGAGCCCTTCCACGGCGGCGAGCTGGGTGACCGCCTCAGCCTTGGCCGGCCCGTGCATCAGGTCACCAACCAACCGCCCGGTGTACGCCCCGTCGAGCACCTCGGCCACAGTGCCGATGGCGCCGGTCAGGCCGAGCCGGGCGGCGATCACCCGGCCGATCTCGACGGGGGCGGCGCTGACCAGCCAGACCCGCTGACCGGCGTCCAGGTGACGTTGAGCGAGCTGGTGGGTGCCGGCCCAGATCCGAGGGGCCATCATCTCGTCGAAGATCTCCTCGGCGAGGTGTTCGACCTCGTTGACCCTCCAGCCCTGGACGAAGGCCAGCGCCGCCTCCTTGGCCACTGACATGTCACCGGCGTGCTCCCGGGCCAGCAGGCGGAAGCGGAGCTGCTGCCAGGCGAATCGGGCCAGGTCGGCGGTGGTCACGTAGTTTCGGGAGGCCAGCCCACGGGCGAACCAGTAGATCGACGCGCCCTGCATCATCGTGTTGTCCACGTCGAAGAACGCCGCGGCGGTCGGGTCGGGTGCGCTGACCGGGGCCAGGTCGGTCTCCGCCCAGGCTGCGGTATGCCCCTCGGCGTCGGTGCTGACCGTCACCTTACGGCTACGCGCCACGCGAATCCCTTCCTCACCGGTACGACGGATGTTCCTCCCCAGCGAGGGTATCCGCCGTAGACGGGCGACCGGCCGGGCACACAGCGAACTGTGGCGCGGCCGGTCGGATGTGCGGTATAGGGACGCAGGTCAGCGGGCCCCGGGGCAGGTGTTCGGGTCCGGCCCGAGGGCGTCGCTGGCAGTCGGTGCCGGCAGGCCGCAGACGATCGCCGCGCGCAGGTCGTCCGAGCGTTCCCGGATGCTGTCCAGCAACAGCAGCGACCGCTGGGTCCGTTCCCGGTCGACCCGGGTGCTCCCGTCGAGCAGACCGCGTACCGCGCGGCGCTGGCTCGACACGAAGGTGTTGAGAGTGTCCAGGCTGCCCGGCTCGGCCCGCTGCACAGCGGCCGAGGTCAGCAGGCGAACGCCCTGCCGGCTGTCGGCGTCCATGTCGTCGAGGACCGCGCTGTAGCCGATCCGGTCACCGCGCAGCTTGGCGGCTTCGCCGACCCTGGTCCGGGCGAAGTCCAGGAAGAGCTGGCCTCGGCTGATGTCGGAGCTGGCCAGGGCGAGCTGCGCCCGTTCGGTGGAGCGCTTCATCCCGTACAGCGCGTCACCGGGCACCGCGTTCTCGCTGGCGGCGGAGATCCCGGAGACGGCGATGGCCCCGGCGGCGATGCCGACCAGGATCGCGCCCCGTGCTCGGGCCCGCCGGGCGGTGACCGCCGGCAGCAGCCGCCCGCGGGTGGTCGTGGCGGCCGGTTCGCTGACCGCCGCCGGTGTGTTGCCCAGCCCTTCCCGTTCGGCGGTTGCGAGCAGCATCGCCCGCAGACCGGTACGGAAGTCCTGGTCTACCTCGACAGCCGGGGGGTCGACGCTGAGCCGTTGACCCACTGCGACGAGCGGCGCCAGTTGGCCGTCCACACGGGATCGCACGTGGTGTCGTCGAGCGCCGTTGGCCTCGTCGAGAAGCTGCGCGAAGCGCTCCGCGCGCCGGCGGGAGAAGAGGGTGTTGTCCACCGCAGGCACCTCCTCTCGCTGGTCACGGCCGGTCGGCCGCCGTCGTTGCCAGCGACCGGGCGGCAGTGTGACACCACGGAGGTGAGGTGCCGCCGGCATGCCGGTCGGACCTCGGTGACCCGGGCCTGCCGGGACATCCACCGGTCGCACCCGGAGAAACGCGGCGGACCGGGCACGGGTTACGGGCCTGGCGGAGCGAAAATTACAGAAAGTGATGGTCATCACCGGGCGGGACCGACTCTGAGCTGCGCGGACGCTGATCGACGCGCGTCGGTCCCGCCGTAACAAACTACGGCTGGAAGCCGTCGGGCAGCAGCCGGGCCAGGGCGCGGACGGCGCGGTACTGGAGGGCCTTGATGGCTCCCTCGTTCTTGCCCATCGCGCGGGCCGTCTCGGCGACCGAGAAGCCCTGGAGGAAGCGGAGCACTATGCACTCCTGCTGCTCCGGGTTGAGCTGCTTCACCGCGGTGAGGAGTGCGACGTTGGTGATGTGCTCCACCACCGCCGCCTCCGGGCTGCCCTCCGGGCCCCGGTCCTCCCGGTCGGCGTCGAGCACGTCGCCGGTGGTGACCTCCAGCCGGTACCGGCCCGACTTGAAGTGGTCCGCGACGAGGTTGCGGGCGATCGTCACCAACCAGGCGCCGAGGTCGCGGCCCTGCCAGGTGAAGCTGCCGATCCGCTTGAGCGCGCGCAGGAAGGTGTCCGAGGTCAGATCCTCGGCGAGTTGCCGGTTGCCGACCCGGAAGTAGACGAACCGGAAGACGGTGTCCACGTACCGGTCGTAGATCAGACCGAACGCCTCGGACTCGCCGGCCTGGGCCCGCTCGATCAGCGTCCAGACCTCGGTTGCCGGGTCGGACGGGTCCGGGCGGCTCGGGAAACCGGTCGGGGTGGTGGCGGTGGTGACCGGCACCGCCGGGATCACCGCTGTCTCGCCCGCCGCCGGGTCGGTGGTGACCGCCGGTGTGTCGCTTACCCGACGACCCTGCACCGGCATGGTGGGCCGGGGCGGTACGGCGACCCGGCCGCCGGCCGGCTTCGCGTTTCCACCGGGCACCGCGGGTCGCGGCGGTGGCTCGTTGTGGTGCGGCCGGCTGCGGATCCGCTGCGCCGCGCCGTCACCCCGTACGACGCCACCGTGATGTTCGTCCGATGGGGCACGGGCCGCTGGCCGCTCGTTGACGTGGGAGCGGGCGGGTTGACCGGTCAGGCCGATCGGGCGTTCCGCGTAACCGAAGGTGGTCACCGTGTTGCCCCCGTCCCGTCGGTCGCCGGGCGGGCCGGTCTAGGTCTCGTCGGGGCGGACCGACCGGCTGACCGGTCGGGCAGGACGGTCACGGGAGTTGCCGACGGGCGGCAATTCCCCTGGAGGTGCTGGTCCAATGCGCTCACAGGCACGGGGGCCTCCTCGGGCTGAGGGGTGTCGACTCACGGCAAATGGGGTGAGCCGACCCGAGTGATGATAGGGCCAACGTCACCCGCGCGTGGCAAGTCCGTTACACAAGGCGGAAGTATTTCCCGCTCCGTCGCACCAGTGGCGGACCGGTTGTCCGTCGTGTGCGATTGACTTTCCGTCGGCCCGGTGTTCCAGGATGGATGCCCAGGTCGGGGGCTTACCGACCGTTCGGTTGGCCCGGCGCGCCGGCCGGTCGGACGGGGGCGGCCGAACTGCCCTCGGCAAGGGTCGCACGTCCCATCGACAGGACCCGATCGGATCGCCGGTGGCACACCGGACAGTCCCGTACATGGGACTGTCGCGCTGCCGTCCTCCGAGCGTGGCTCCGACCATCGGGCGTGGCCCGTCGCCGTCCGCTGTGCCAGACTCGATCACCGTGCAGGACGCCTCGGAAAGCCCCGCGCCGAACCTCGCCGACCGGGTCCGCCGGGTGGCTCTCGACCGCGCCGAACGGCCCGCGCTGCACTGGCGCGAGCACACCATCAGCTGGTCCGAACTGGACGCCGCGGTGGACGCCACCGCCCGCGGCCTGTCCGCCGCCGCGCCACCCACCGACCCCGGCGGTACGCCGCCCCGCGTCGCCGTCGCGCTGCCCAACACACCGGACTTCGTGATCGCCTGGCTCGGTGCGCTCCGCGCCGGGCTGGTCACAGTGCCGGTCAACCCCGGCCTCACCGCCCCGGAGCTACGGCACGTGCTGGCCGACTCCGGCGCGTCGGTGCTCATCGCCACCGACGACGTTCGGGGCCTGGTCGCCGAGGTGGCCGCCGAGCTGCCCGCGCTCGCCTCGGTGCACGGCACGCCACCGACCGCCGAGGCGCCCGGACCGGCACCCCGCCCTCGACGCGGCGGCGCAGACCTGGCTGTACTGCTCTACACCTCCGGCACCGAGGGGCGACCCAAGGGGGCGATGCTCTCGCACCAGGCGCTGCTCGCCAACCACGAACAGGTCGCGGTGATCGAGCCGCCGGTGGTCGGGCCGACGGACACTGTTCTCCTGGCGCTGCCGCTGTTCCACGCGTACGGACTCAACTCGGGGCTCGGCGCGATCGTGCACCACGGCGCGACAGGTGTGCTGCTCGACGAGCCGGGTCCGACGGCGGGGCTGGACGAGATCGCGCGGCACCGGGTCAGCGTGCTGGTCGGCGTACCGTCGATGTTCCTGACCTGGGCCGGCACGGCCACGGCCCGCGCGGCGACCGCGTCGGTGCGGGTGGCGGTCTGCGGCGCGGCACCGCTCGAACCCGCTGTCGCGGCGCGCTTCACGGAGGTCACCGGGCATCAGGTGCACATCGGGTACGGCCTCACCGAGACCGCGCCGGTGCTCACCTCCACCCTGGTCGGCGGCGTGGCCAAGCCGGGTTCGATCGGCCGGCCGCTGCCCGGGGTGCGGCTGCGCCTGGTCGGCGCGGACGGGGCGGACCTGTGGCGCGACGGGCTGACCGTTCCCGACGACGACCCGGATGAGCTGGACATCTCCGACGTGGCGCCGGGCACCGACCCGGGGCAGATCGTGGTGTCCGGCCCCAACCTCTTCACCGGCTACTGGCCCGACGGTCGGGGCGGCCCGGACGCCGAGGGTTGGTGGGGCACCGGCGACATCGCGTACGCCGACGAGGACGGCGACCTCTTCCTGGTCGACCGGCTCGGCGAGCTGATCCTGGTCAACGGGTTCAACGTCTATCCGCACGAGGTCGAGCTGGTGCTCGCCGGGCATCCCGGGGTGGTCGAGTCGGCGGTACTGGGTGTGCCGCACCCGCGGACCGGCGAGACTGTGCGGGCGTACGTGGTGCCGGCGCAGGGCCGACCGGTGACCAGCGAGGAACTGCTCGCCCACTGCGCACGGAACCTGGCCCGGTTCAAGTGCCCGACCGCTGTCGAGTTCGTCGACGCCCTGCCGCACTCGGCGATCGGCAAGGTACGCAAGACCCAACTCCGGTCGGCGACGCCGACCGACCGCACGGAGGTAACCGATGGCCAGTGACGCCCGACTCGCCCTGATCACCCGACCCGGCTGCCACCTGTGCGACGACGCCAAGGCGGCGCTCGACCGGGTGGTCGCGGTCACCGGCGACAAGTGGGTCGAGTGGGACGTCACCGGTGACGAGGGGCTGGAGCGGGAGTACGGGGACCGGCTGCCGGTGGTGATGCTCGACGGCAAGGAGCACGGCTACTGGCGGGTCGAGGAGGACCGGCTGCTGCGGGACCTGACCACGCCGCAACTCTGACGGGTGCCTAAGGTGCTCTGATGACCTCTGCGCCCCCGCACCTCGTCTGGGACTGGAACGGCACCCTGCTCAACGACCTGAGCCTTGTGGTGTCCGCCACCAACGTCGTGTTCGCGAGCCTGGGTGGGCCGACGGTCACCCCGGACGAGCACCGGGTGCGGTTCCGCAGGCCGATCGCCGAGTACTACGCCGAGGTGCTCGGGCAGGCCGTGGACGACGACGAGTTCGGCCGACTGGACAAGATCTTCCACGACGCGTACCGCACCGGGTTGACCACCTGTGAGTTGGCCGCCGACGCCCGCGACGCGATGGCGGCCTGGCCCGGCAGCCAGAGTCTGCTCTCCATGTGGTTCCACGAGGAGCTGGTCCCGACCGTGCACACGTACGGGCTGACCAGCCACTTCACCCGCGTCGACGGGCTCCGGGCCACTGTCGGTGGCGATCGTAAGGCCGAGTCGCTTCGGCAGCACCTGGCCGAGCTGGGCGTGGACGGCACCTCGGTGGTGCTGATCGGCGACTCCATCGACGACGCGGACGCGGCGCTCTCGGTGGGTGGCCGTGCCGTGCTCTACACCGGCGGCTTCACCGACCCGGCCCGGCTGCGCGCCTCCGGTCACCCGGTGGCCGACACCCTCACCGACGCGGTGGCCCTGGCCCGGGAGGTCAGTTCCGCAGATAGGTGAGGACGGCCAGCACCCGCCGGTGCTGTTCGGTGTCCGGCGGCAGGGTGAGCTTGGTGAAGATGTTGCGCACGTGCTTCTCCACAGCGCCGTCGCTGACCACCAGGGCGCGGGCGATGGCGGTGTTCGAGCGCCCCTCGGCCATCAGGGCGAGCACCTCGCGCTCGCGGGGGGTCAGCTCGCGCAGCGGGTCGTCGCGGCGACGCCGGGCGAAGAGCTGACCGACCACCTCCGGGTCGAGCACCGTGCCGCCGCCCGCCACCCGCCGCAGCGCGTCCAGGAACTCGTCGATCGCGGCCACCCGGTCCTTGAGCAGGTAGCCGATCCCGCCGCCGGCGCCGCCGGTGGTGGCGAGAAGATCATCGGCGTACGACACCTCGACGTACTGGGAGAGCACCAGGATCGGGGTACGCGGCACCAGCCGGCGCGCCTCCACCGCAGCCCGCAGCCCCTCGTCGGTGTGCGACGGCGGCATCCGGACGTCGACGATCGACACGTCGGGCCGGTGCTCGACCACCGCCTCGACCAGGGCGTCACCGTCCCCGACGGCGGCCACCACCTGGTGCCCACTCTCGGTCAGCAGCCGGACCAGCCCCTCCCGGAGCAGGACGGCGTCGTCGGCGATCACGATGCGCATGGCTGTGTTGTCTACCACGTCCGGCCCGCCGTGCGGGCTCGGCGCGGTGCCGGACCGCTCACAGCGGCAGCTCGGCGCGTCACAGGGGAAGCTCGGCGCGGATCTCGGTGGGGCCGCCGGTCGGGCTGACCACCATCAGTTCGCCACCGGCGGCGCGGACCCGGTCGGCGATGCCGGCCAGCCCGTGCCCCTTCGCCAGGTGTGCGCCGCCCTGCCCGTCGTCGCCCACCAGCACCTGGAGGTGGGTGCCCTGCCGGGCCACTGCCACTGTGGCCTCGGTGGCCCGGCTGTGCTTGGCGACGTTTGTCAGCGCCTCGGACACCACGAAGTACGCGGTGTTCTCCACCGCCGGGTCGAGCCGCCCGGCCGGGGTGCCGAGCTGCGGGTCCACCTGGAGCTCGATCGGGATCAGCCCGCGGCCGGCGATCGCTGCCAGGGCGCTGGGCAGGCCCCTGTCGACCAGGATCGGCGGCGCGATGCCCCGGGACAGCGCCCGCAGCTCGGCCAGCGTGTCCCGGGTCTGGGTGACCGCCTCGTCGATGGTGCGGCCGGCCGCGTCCGGGTCCGAGGCGAGCTGCATCCGGGCCCGGCTGAGGTCCATCGCCAGCCGGACCAGGCGCTGCTGGGGGCCGTCGTGGATGTCACGTTCCAAGCGGCGTAGCGCGGAGGCCTCGGCGGACACGGCGGCCCGCTTCTGCTCCTCCAGCACTGTGATCCGGTCGCGCATCTCGGCCACCCCGGTCAGCATCGCCTTGGCGAAGCTCGCCTGGAGCAGCGCGCAGCCCCGCACCACGATCGGCAGGGTGATCAGGAAGAACACCCCGAGCGCTGTGTACAGGCCGATCCGGGCCGTGGTCGAGTCGCCCAGGCCGAGCAACTGCGCCAGGTCCTGGTCACCCTCGCCATCGGCCCGGGGCAGGGCCCAGTCGTACGCCCAGTAGAGCGACCCGGCGATCGCCGCGGCCCACCAGGACAGCGTCACCACGAAGGTGCCCGCCGCCGCGATCAACCGCAGGATGCCGTGCGCCAGGTCGAGCCAGGACTGGGCGTCCCGCATCGGCACGAAGATCCGCCGCCAGGCGTTGGCGCCCGCTTCGGGCAGCCGGTAGTGCGGCCGGATCCGGGGCTGGTGGAGCACCGCGGGCAGCCGCAGCCGCTCGACGTCGGCCAGCCCACGGGCGGTGTACAGGGTGCCGCTGAGGATCGGAAGGCCGATCACCGTGACCACCAGGCCGATGCCGACCGCGAGGCCGACGATGAGGACGACGAAGCTGGCCAACGCCAGGGGCAGGCCGAGCAGCACGTACCCGGAGTCGACGAAGAGCTGGCGGGGGATGCTCGGTGCCAGCGTCGGTCGGTCGCTGGTGGCGGCAACGGCGGTCATGCTCAAAGGCTAGGCATCTGGGCTCGGTGTCCCCATCCCGAAACCCCGCCTCTCCTCCGTAGTGCTGCCCCTACCCCCGCTGCGGCGCTCTTCGTGCCCCCGACCGCGTCGATCTGGCACTTGCTGTTGGGGATTTGTCCGGGTACGGGCGGAAAGCGGGGACAGCAAGTGCAAGATCGCGGGACTTGGCGGCGGGCGTGCGCCGGGCTGGCGCGGGATTTGTCAGAGAAGTCGGGATTGAGCAATAATCGCCCGGGGCCGTGGGTGGACCTGGGCGTTCAATCGATCTTGTGGAATGGAGGGGCTGGTGCGGTCGCGCCACGCAGCGACAAGATCGCGATTTGTGCACGTCTTCACAAGCGCCTACGCTGTGACTCCGACGCGCCCTGCTAGCACAGCCGGCAACCTCGGTCGCCAGCGGGAGTCCACAAACGGCCCACCAGCGGAGTTGGCCGAGGATCGCACCGCACGGAGTCTCATGAGTCAGCACCGTCACCCAGGCGCGCCCGGCCGCGCCGGTGCCGTACCGGCGCTCCCGGATCTGCCCGAGGCGACCGTCGCTCGGCTTCCGGAGTACCTGCGCGCGCTGCACAACCTTGCCGACGCCGGGCACGAGACGGTCTCCAGCGAGGGTCTCTCCGCCGCCGCCGGGGTCAACTCCGCCAAGCTCCGCAAGGACCTCTCCCACCTCGGCTCGTACGGCACCCGGGGTGTCGGCTACGACGTCGCACTGCTGATCGAGCAGATCGAGTTTGTGCTCGGGCTCACTCAACGCAGGGCGGTCGCCCTGGTCGGCGTGGGTAATCTCGGTCACGCTCTGGCCGGCTACGACGGCTTCGCCAGCCGGGGCTTCCGGATCGCCGCACTGCTCGACGCCGATCCGTCCCGGGTCGGTGAGGAGATCAACGGCCTGGTGGTCCGGCATGTTGACGACCTGCCGACGGTCGCCGCGGAGGAATCCCTCGCGATCGGCGTGATCGCCACCCCGGCCGCCGCCGCCCAGCAGGTCGCCGACCAACTGGTCGCCGTCGGCGTGACGAGCATCCTCAACTTCGCGCCGTGCGTACTCTCGGTTCCGGAGGGGGTCGACGTGCGCAAGGTCGACCTCGCCATCGAGCTGCAGATTCTGTCCTTCCACGAGCACCGCAAGGCGTCGCTGACCGCGCTGCCCGCCACCGGCGGGTCCGCTCTCACCGCCCTGCCGGGCGGGTTCGCGGCCACCGACACCCAGGAGGCGATAGGCACGTGAAACTGCTCGTCGTCGGCGCGTCCTACCGGACCGCCCCGGTCGCCACGCTGGAGCAGCTGGCCGTGCCCCCCGCCGACCTGACCCGCACACTGGACCGCCTGGTCGCCCAGCCGTACGTGGCCGAGGCGGTGATCGTCTCCACCTGCAACCGGGTGGAGGTCTACGCCGCCGTGTCCGGTTTCCACGGTGGGCTCGGCGACGTCTGCGCCGTGCTGGCCGAGCAGGCCGGCAGCTCGCCGACCGCGCTCGCCAGCCACCTGTACGTGCACTACGACACCGCGGCCGTGGACCACGTCTTCCGGGTCGCCACCGGTCTGGACTCGATGGTGGTGGGCGAGGCGCAGATCCTCGGCCAGCTGCGCGACGCGTACCACTGGGCTACCGGCGCCGACTCTGCCGGCCGGCTGCTGCACGAGCTGATGCAGCAGGCGCTGCGGGTCGGCAAGCGGGCCCACGCCGAGACCGGCATCGACCGGGCCGGCCAGAGCGTCGTCACCGCCGCCCTGGAGCTGGCCGCCGGGCACCTCGACGGCGACCTCGTCGGCCACCCGGCCCTGGTGGTCGGCGCCGGCGCGATGGGTTCGCTCGGGGTGGCCACGCTGTCCCGGCTGGGCGCCGGGCCGCTCACCGTCAGCAACCGGGGCGCCGACCGGGCCGTCCGGCTCGCCGAGTCGTACGGGGCGAGTGCCGCGCCGATGACCGAGCTGGCCGACACCCTCTCCACAGTGGACATCGTAGTGGCCGCCACCGCGTCCACCGAACCGGTCCTCACCCGGTCGGTGGTCACCACGGCACTGGCCGAACGCGACCCGGCCCGGGGCCCACTGGTCCTGCTCGACCTGGCCGTCCCGCGCGACGTCGAGGAGGGCGTCGCCGAACTGCCCGGCGTCGAGGTGATCGACATCGACCGGATGGCGGCGCTGCTCGCCGACGGTCCGGCGGCTGCCGACGCCGCCGCCGTCGAACGCATCGTGCTCGGCGAGGTGGAGGGCTTCCTCACCTGGCTGCGCGGCGCCGACGTGGCACCCACAGTGGCCGCGCTGCGCGGCCGGGCCGACGACGTGGTCACCGCCGAGCTGCGCCGACTGGCCCAGCGTCGCCCCGACCTCGGCGACGACCTGCGGGCCGAGGTGGCCCGCACCGTGCACCGGGTCGTGCAGCGGCTGCTGCACCAGCCCACCGTCAAGGTCCGCCAGTTGGCAGCGGAGCCCGGCGGCGACCAGTACGCGGCACTGCTGCGTGAGCTGTTCGACCTCGAGGTGCCCCAGACCTCGCCGGTGGACACCGTCCCGGACGTGCTGACCCCCGATTTCGGCATGGCGCTCCCCGGCACCGACCCGGTGTCCGGTGCCGACGCCGACGCCGACGCCGCCGAGCCGACCCCACCCACCGGAGGTGCGCGATGACCGCCCCCCTGCGCCTCGGCACCCGGGGCAGCGCCCTGGCGATGGCCCAGTCCGGCCAGGTCGCCGAGGCGGTGACCGCCGCCACCGGCCGCCCCGTCGAGCTGGTCGAGGTGGTCACTGCTGGCGACCGCTCCAGCGCGCCGGTGCACCGGCTGGGCGTCGGGGTGTTCGTCTCCGCCCTGCGCGACGCGCTGACCGCCGGCACGATCGACTTCGCGGTGCACTCGTACAAGGATCTGCCCACGGCTGCCGCCGGTGGGCTGCACATAGCGGCGGTGCCGGCCCGGCAGGACCCGCGCGACGCGTTGGTGGCCCGCGAAGGCCGCACGCTCGCCGAGCTGCCACCCGGGGCCACAGTGGGCACCGGCGCGCTGCGTCGGATCGCCCAGTTGCACGCCCTCGGCCTGCAACTGGAGGTCACCCCGATCCGCGGCAACGTCGACACCCGCCTGGGCCGGGTGCTCGGCCCCGAGGCCGACCTCGACGCCGTCGTGCTGGCCCGGGCCGGTCTGGCCCGACTCGGCCGGCTCGACGTGATCACCGAGTCGTTGGACCCGATGCTCATGCTGCCCGCTCCCGCTCAGGGCGCGTTGGCCGTGGAGTGCCGGGTCGACGACCAGGACCTGGTCGAGCTGCTCGCCGTGCTCGACCACACACCGTCGCGTGCCGCGGTCACCGCGGAACGTGCGTTTCTGGCAACCCTGGAGGCCGGGTGCAGCGCACCCGTCGCCGCCTATGCCGAACTCGCCGAAGGCGAGACCGGCGATGAGATCTACCTGCGCGGGGCGGTGATCAGCCCGGACGGCACTCGTGACCTCCGGCTGTCCCGCACCGGAACGCCCGCCGACGCGGCGGAGATCGGTAAGGCACTCGCCGCCGAACTCCTCGACCTCGGCGCCGACTCGATCCTCGGCCACGAAGGACACACCGGCCCGGGGACCCAGCAATTTGGGAGCACAGAATGACCCGCACCCGTAAGCCCGTCGGTCGTATCGCGTTCGTCGGGGCTGGCCCCGGTGACCCGGGCCTGCTGACCCGTCGGGCCCACGACGCCCTGGTCGACGCCGACCAGGTGATCTACGACCGGGGAGTCCCGGAGTCGTTGCTCACCGTCGTCCGCGCCGAGGCCAGGGACGATGCCGAGTTCACCCCGGCCGAGGGCGCGCCGGGGGACGTGGCGAAGGTGCTGATCTCCGCGGCCCGCTCCGGGCTGAACGCGGTGCACCTGGTCGCCGGCGACCCGTTCGGGCACGACTCGGTGGTCAAGGAGGTGCAGGCGGTGGCCCGCACCGCCGCCCACTTCGAGGTGGTGCCCGGCGTCGGCCAGGCCGAGGGTGTGGCCACCTACGCCGGGGTTCCGCTGCCGGGTGTGCGGACGGCCGCCGACGTCGAGGACGTCAGCGTACTGGACTTCGAGGCGCTGGCCACGGCCGTCGGCCGGGGTTCGCTCGCGCTCGCCGTGGACGCCGGTGACCTCGCCGCCGTCCGGGACGGGCTGCTCGCCGCCGGGGTCGACGGCACGACCGGCGTCGGGGTGACCGGCGACGGCACCGGCGAGACCCAGTACACGACCACGTCGACAGTGGACAGCTTCGTGGCCGCCGCGCTCGGCTTCACCGGCCGGGTGGTGCTCACCGTCGGTGTCGGCGTGGGGCAGCGCGACAAGCTGAGCTGGTGGGAGAACCGCCCGCTGTACGGCTGGAAGGTGCTCGTACCCCGGACCAAGGAGCAGGCCGGCGCGATGAGCGCCCGGCTGCGCGCGTACGGGGCGATCCCGTGCGAGGTGCCGACCATCGCTGTCGAGCCGCCGCGCACCCCGGCGCAGATGGAGCGGGCGGTCAAGGGCCTGGTCGACGGCCGGTACGCCTGGGTGATCTTCACGTCGGTGAACGCCGTCCGCGCGGTCTGGGAGAAGTTCGCCGAGCACGGCCTCGACGCCCGACACTTCGGCGGCGTCAAGATCGCCTGCATCGGTGAGGCCACCGCGGACGCGGTCCGCGCGTTCGGCATCCAGCCGGAGCTGATCCCCGCCGGGGAGCAGTCCTCGGAGGGTCTGCTGGCCGAGTTCTCGCCGCACGACGAGATCCTCGACCCGGTGGGTCGGGTGCTGCTGCCCCGTGCCGACATCGCCACCGAGACGCTCGCCGCCGGGCTCACCGAGCGCGGCTGGGAGGTCGACGACGTGACCGCGTACCGGACGGTGCGGGCCGCTCCGCCGCCCGCCGAGATCCGCGACGCGATCAAGTCGGGCGGGTTCGACGCGGTGCTCTTCACCTCGTCCTCCACCGTGCGCAACCTGGTCGGCATCGCCGGGAAGCCGCACGCCCGGACCGTTGTTGCCGTCATTGGGCCCAAGACGGCGGAGACCGCGACGGAGTTCGGCCTGCGGGTCGACGTCCAGCCACCGCACGCCTCGGTGCCCGACCTGGTGGAGGCGCTCGCCGCCTACGCCGTCGAGCTGCGGGAGAAGCTGGCCGCCATGCCGGCCAAGCAGCGCCGTGGCTCGAAGGTGCAGGGCCCCACCGCCCTGCGCTTCCGGTAGTCGTTCGAGGAGGCACTGCCATGTCGTACCCCGAGATCCGGCCCCGCCGGCTGCGCCGCAACCCGGCGGTCCGCCGGCTGGTGTCCGAGACCCGGGTCGACCCGGCCGAGCTGGTCGTGCCGATGTTCGTCAAGGAGGGGCTGACCGAGCCCCGAGCCATCTCCTCGCTCCCGGGGGTGCTCCAGCACTCCCGGGACTCCCTGCGCAAGGCCGCGGTCGAGGCGGTCCAGGCCGGTGTCGGCGGGATCATGCTCTTCGGCGTGCCGGAACAGCGGGACCCGACCGGCTCCGGCGGCATCGACCCGAACGGCATCCTCAACGTCGCCATCCGCGACGTGGTGGCCGAGGTCGGCGACGCCACTGTGGTGATGAGCGACCTGTGCCTCGACGAGTTCACCTCGCACGGGCACTGTGGGCTGCTCACCCCCGACGGTGAAGTCGACAACGACTCGACCCTGGCCGCGTACGCCGAGATGGCGGTGGCCCAGGCCGCCGCCGGGGTCGGCATGGTCGGGCCGTCCGGGATGATGGATGGCCAGGTCGGCGTGGTACGCCGGGCGCTCGACGCCGCCGGCTACCAGGACGTCTCCGTGCTGGCGTACGCGGTGAAGTACGCCTCCGCCTTCTACGGCCCGTTCCGGGAGGCTGTGGAGTCGGCGCTGGAGGGCGACCGGCGCACCTACCAGCAGGACCCGGCCAATCTGCGTGAGTCGCTGCGCGAGGTAGCGCTCGACGTCGCCGAGGGCGCCGACCTGGTGATGGTCAAGCCTGCGCTGCCCTACCTCGACGTGGTGTCGGCGGTGCGGGCCGCTGTGGACGTCCCGGTCGCCGCCTACCAGGTCTCCGGTGAGTACGCGATGGTCGAGGCGGCCGCCGCGAACGGCTGGATCGACCGCGAGCGGGTGATGCTGGAGACGCTCACCTCGATCAAGCGGGCCGGCGCGCAGGTCATCCTCACCTACTGGGCGGTCGAGGCCGCCGGCCTGCTCCGCCAGCGCTACTGACCGGCCCGCTCAGGGTCTCCCGGTCGGAACCGACGCGACTGCGCTTTCGGGCAGTTCAGTGCGGGGGACCGTGGTGCTTCTGCGAGTCCTTTGCTCTGCTTCAACCGGCGCAACACATTGCGGGCCTAACCGTTGCGTCGATTGAAGCAGAGCAAAGGACTCGGACCAGGCGGCCGCTCCCCGCTGTCTCCGCCACTCGATGACGGCTGTCCACAGGTTTATCCACAGGTATTGAGCATGGCTCTTGCGCCCGGGATGGTGGTCGGATGGCGTCGGCGCTTAATTCTCCCCAACCTCCTGGTCCCCTTGTCGGACGATTTCCCATCGCCGGTCTGGTTCGCCGGGCACGTCGCATCGTCCGGCTGAGCCAGCAGCAGATGGCCCGCTTCGCCAAGGTCGCGCCCTCGACGATAGGTCGGGTTGAAGCGGGCAACCTTGCGCCGAGCCTGGCAGTGTTCGAGCGGCTTCTCGGCGCGGCGGGGCTCTTCCTGGTCGTGGTGGACCAGGAGGGCCGGGTCGTCCTGCCGATGGACGACCGGGACGACGTTCAGGACGGGGCGGGTCGCCGTTATCCGTCCCACCTCGACACGATCCTCGACCCGGAGCAGGGGGAGTGGTGGGGGGACATCTACGGGCTGACCCGACCTCCGGAGACCTACCACCGCAGTTCGGCAGATCGCGAGGCGCGACGCCGACGCAGCCAGTGGGAGGTGCGGGTGGCGCAGCATCGCACCGCGCCACCCCCACCACCGGTCCACGATTACTACTGAGTCCATGATCAGGGCAGCTGCCCCGGGCGGTCGACGATGGCCAGCTGGGTGACGGCGGTGCTCGTGTAGGGCGACTCCTTGCCATTCCGCACGATGAGACGGCGGGTGCCGAGGTAGGCGTAGGTCGTCCGGTCGAAGATCAGGTCGACGTGAGCCCCGAACACGCCCGGCGTCCGCAGTGCCACACCACGCCGACCGGCGGCGTCCCGAATCTCGTCGGGCAACACGGTGGCCCCGGGCACCTGGGCCATCGCCTGGAACAGCGCGCCGAGCGACTGCGGCGGCACATAGCCCTCCAGCATCCACATCCCGTCGGCGAAGATCGTCTGGGGGTCGTTCCTGATGGCCTCCAGGTCCGCGCCGGCGGGCAGATCCAGGGGGATCGGGTGATCCCGCAGGTACTGCGCCATCTGCTCCGGCTCGGTGGGTAGGCCCTGGAAGTAGCCGGGCGGTGGCGCCAGGTGCGAGACGTTGTCGGTCCGCCACTCGTCGGGGCGGCTCTCCAGCCTCCGCCGCTGCTGCCAGGTGGGGTCGTCGCCGACCGGCACCCAGCGCTGGAGCCGCTCCTCGGTGTACGGGCCGGCTGCCGGCCGATCTCGCCAGATGAGTCGCAGTTCGATGAAGAGGAACTGGCCGGGGCGTGCTACCAGGTCGGGCTGCTGCCGGGCGGTATCCGCGGCCTCGGTCAGGATCTCGGCCGCGCTCGCCGTCGGTGGCGCGTCATCCACCGTCTGCACCACCAACCCGCCGATGGTCAGCAGGGCGACCAGCCCACCGACCCCGGCCAGGCGCCAGCCCGGCGTACGCCAACGAGGGCCCCGGCGGGCTGCCCGAACGGGAGGCGCGAACGGCTCCGGGTCGGAGGTCTGGTTCGTGACGTGGTCCCGCAGTTCGCCGAGGAGTCGTTCCTCGAAGTTGCCAAGTGGGGTGTGGGTCATGGTGATCATCCCTCCGATCAGACGAGTGCGGATTCGGACTGCGCGAGCGCGAGGCGTACCGCTCGGCGTGCCCGGTGCACACGGACCCGGGCGGCGACCGGGGAGATGCCGAGCGCGTCGGCGGCGTCCGCCACGGACAGGCCGTCGACGGCGACGAGTTCCAACAGGGCGCGGGTGCGTTCCGGCAGGCCGCGCAGCGCCTGGTAGGTGCGGCGGGCCAGCGCCTCGGCGTCGATGCGTTCCTCGATCCGGGCGATGTCGTCGGCGTCGAGCAGCCGTCGTCCCGCTATGCGACCGCTGGCCCGAAGGAGTCGGGTCGCCCGCCGATGTTCGGCCGCGATGACGTTGCGGGCCACGCCGAAGAGCCAGCCCAACTCGCTGCCCCGCTCCGGCCGGTAACCCGCCGCGCTGTCGATCACCGCGAGGAACACCTCGGCCGTGAGGTCGGCGGCGGTGTGCGGGTCGTCGACGCGACGGGCGACGAACCGGCTGATCGTCTCGACGTGCCGCCGGTAGAACACCTCCAAGGCTTCGGGGTCCCTGCTGACTGCCGCCAGGTCATCCCCGCCCGGGCTTGGGATAGTCACAGGCAGTCCTCTCGTTGGCCGTCCTTACACCCCTTCATTGGTCCGACGGCGACGAGTTGTTACGTCTTGCGCGAGATCACGCTGAAACAAGGATGTAGTGGCCCCCTGGTCGGCGGAGGCCACTACATCCTGGGTGAAGCGCGGTTGAGACGAATCTCAGTCGTCGTTGGTG
This sequence comes from Micromonospora sp. NPDC005324, assembly GCF_040607155.1. NCBI lineage: Bacteria > Bacillati > Actinomycetota > Actinomycetes > Micromonosporales > Micromonosporaceae > Micromonospora > Micromonospora sp. NPDC005324. Next base: position 363,182 of record NZ_JBEXGE010000001.1, read on the forward strand.
ATCGTTCCGGTCGCGAGTGGATCAGCCAGCCGCAGGCCGGGCACGCCGGCCACCAGCAGCGTCACCTTCTCGTCCGCCTCCCGCCTGCGGTCACCACGCACCGACACCGGGAACGCCACCGACGTCTGCCCGGCGGCCAACACCTTGCAGCCGGCGTACGGGTCGAAGTCCGAGCCCGCCTGGGCCGTGAGGCCGACGGTGGCGGCGCAGAGCAGCACCGACTGGGACAGGGGCCGGGACACGGTGGCGGTGAAGGTGAGCTGCCGGGTGCCCTGGTTGCCCTCGGCCACCGCCGTGTCGGCCACTGTCAACGACGCCCGGGACCGGAACCGGGCCACCTGCGGGTCGTGGTCACTGGAACCCCGCGACCCGTCACCGGCGAACTCCGCCGGCCAGTCGGCGTTGATGTGCGCCGCCCGCACCTGCACCAGGTCGCCGTGGAACGCGTCGTTGACGAACAGGTGGTCGAGAGTCTGCGCCTGCCCCTCGAAGCTGTACGAGTAGGCCGAGGCCGGCACGTCCGCCACCAGGTTGTCCCACAGGTTGTGCAGGCCCGCCTCGTAGAGCGGGGCGAGCTGGTCCGACGGCGTGGGCTGGTCGCCGGTGGCGATGGGATCGTCCGGGCGGGGGAAGACGTTCAGGTCCCCGCCGTAGACCACCCGGGCGGTCTGGTCGGCCGCCTCGATCGCTGTGACGATCGCCGCGCCGTAACGCGCCTGCTCCCGCCGCTGCCCGACCCGGCTGTCCGGGCCGGAGGAGTAGTGGTTGCTGAGCGCGTACAGGATGAACCGCTCGGTCGAGCCGGGCGCCGCGGCCACGCTGAACTTGCCCAGCTGCGGTGCACGGGTGAAGACGTTGCTCCCGTCCCGACCCGTCGAGGTGTCCACATCCGCCGGCAGCACCGCGTTGAGCGCCTTCGGGTTCTGCACGTCGGCGTTGGCCGGCAGCCCCGCAGCCCGGTACTGGACGGTCGGCGTCGAGCCCAGCAGCGGGTCGTTCGCCGTCGCGGCAGCCAACGACAACCGGTCCGTGCGGTACAGGAAGGCGGCGGTGATACCGCGGGCGTCCGCGCCGGTCCGGTCATAGGCGGCGGCGTACGCGGGCCCGCCGGCCGCCGCCACGGTGAGCGCCAGCTCCTGGATGCTGTCCGGAGCGCCGTCGGCGTTGTTGGTGTCGCCGCAGTTCAGCGCCGCCCCGGAGACCGTGCAGATGTCCTGGTCCTCGGCCTCCTGCACCAGGATCAGGTCCGGTGCGTGCAGGTCCTTGACGATCTGGTCGGCGAGCGCGGCCAGTTGCTCGCGGTACTCCGCCTCGCTGCCGGGGACGTAGTCGAACGGCGGGTCGACGCCCACGCAACCGGCGTTACCGGCGAAGTCGCAGCCGTCGAACGGGTCGTCGCGGTAGTCGTACAGGTTCTCCACGTTGTAGGTGGCCACGGCCACCTCCTGCGACCGGTCGGCCGGCTTGGGCGGGTTGTTCTTCGACGGGTCGGCCCCGGCGGCGAACTCCGCCCGCTCGACCTGGACGCCGTACTTCTCGAACGAGTAGTAGACCCCGCCCACAGCGTCCGCCCGCAGCGTGTCGAAGGTGTGCGCCGGCGGGAGCAGCGCGGCGCTGTCCCCGGCCGTGGCCTTCACGCCCATGCTGCCGAGCAGCGTCCGCTGGCCGTTGCCGTCGTCGAAGCGGCGGGTCGGGTCGTTGTCCAGCGGGTGCGAATCACGAAAGACCCGCCGGGAGTACGCGTCCGAGCGGTCCAGCAGCGGGTCGTCGCGGTCGACCACCCACAGCTCCGCGTCGGCGGTGGAGGAGAAGACGTCCCGGCCGCTCACCGCACCGCTGCCCGCGCGAACCCGCATTCGGGAGCCCTCGTGCCGCTCCCAGAAGCGCTGCGCGTCGGTCAGCAGAGCCGGCGGCACCGCGTCGGTCACCGCGACCGCGGTGTCCACGGCCAGGCCGCCGCCGATCCGGCGGACCAGCGACGCGCCGGAGAGCTGGGTGAAGTTGTAGTACTCCGACACCCGGGCCCGCAGCACGACCTCGTCGCCGACCGTCGGCACGTAACCGCCGATCAGCGAGGTGAACGTGCCCATGAACACGAAGATGCCGTCGGAGCTGGTTGGGTCGCCGTCGGTGTCACCAACGCGGCTCTGTAGGAAGAACCCGTGCTGCTCCGCACCGGCCGAGGTGCGGGCCAGTGTCAACTGGGTGATCACGCCGCGTACGTCGTACAGCGTGCTGCTCGTGCCGTTGCCGCTCGCCGGTGCGAGCGGTGACCGGTCGCCCGGACCGGACTCGGCGTCGGTGGTCGGACCCTGCACCTCGCCGACGGTCAGCTCCCGGGTCACCTGCACGACAAGCGCGCAGCTCGCGGTGCCACCGCCCGCGTCGGTAGTGGTGAGGGTGACTGTGTACGCCCCGGCGGCGAGGTCGGCGCTCACGCCGACAGTGGCACGGGCGGTGCCGCCCACCCCGTCGGCGGGGGTGAACGCGGTACGGGTGATCGAGCCGGCGGCTGGGCTCGGGCTGATCGCGGTCACCGCCAGGTCGACGATCGTGTCATCGGCGTCGGCGGCGGTCACCTCACGGCTCGCGGCCGTGCCGGCGGCGGTGACCAGCGGCCCACCACAGGTCAGCGTGGCCGGTACGTCGACCGGGCCACCACCGTCCACGGTGTGCGCGCCCAGCCCGTCGAACGTGTCGACCGGAAGACCGGCCCACTGTGCGGCGGGGTCGAAGGCGTCCGACGGGTCGGTGTCACCGGCCGTCACGGTCGGCAACCGGCGCACTGTGTTGTCCGCGGTGCTGGTGACGCCGGTGCCCCACTCGGTGCCCGGGTCGACACCCACCTGGCCGATCGAGTCGAGCACTGTGGTGCCCCGGCGCAGCACGAGCGCGTCGTCACCGTTGAAGAGGCTCGCCCCGGTGGTCTGGTCGGCCTGGGCGAGGATGGCCGCCCCGGCCGAGGCGCTGGCGAACACGAACGCGTCACCGGCCGCCACGCTGCCGGTCAGGGCGATCGTGGTGGCCGTGGTGGCGCCGTTGAAGTAGAGCTGCAACTGGTAGCCACCGGCCGCCAGGTCGACGGCGGCGCCCGTGCCGTTGAACAGCTCGATCGCCTTGTTGTTCGACGAACCCTCGACGTACTCCGAGATGAACAGGTCGGTGGGCGCGGCGCTGGCCGCGGTGGGTGCGACGCCGAGCGCCGTGAGGGTCACGGCGGCGGTGGCGGTCGCGAGCGCGGCGATTGAGCGGCGCGGGCGCATAGGGCCTCCACGATGGGTGGATGGGGGTCAACGCACGTTAAGGTGCGCAACTGTCCACCGTCCATCCCCTAATGGACAGTTTCGTGAATTCCTCAGCGTGGCGGGTCGAGGCGGTGCACCAGCTCAGCGACGTCGACGCTGTATTCGCACCAGTCCCGGTCCGGGCGGTAGCCCAGCTCCGCGTTGACCTTCAACATCGCCTCGTTGGCCTGCGCGTTCCAGGTCTGCACCTCGATCAGCTCCGGCTCGGCGGAGCGCAGCTCCAACAGCATCCGGGCCTTGATCGCCCGATCGATGCCGTAGCCCCGGTGATCCTGCGCGACGATCGTGTCGTACTGGTCGGCGCGGGTCGGGTGCTGCGCCGGCACCACCACCTCGGTCAGGCCGGCCACCTCGCCGCTCTGCTCGTGGCGGGCGAGCACGATGTACGGCTTCATGCCCCGCCGGTGCAGCGTGTCGAGGCTGTCGCGCAGCCGCTCCGGGTCGTAGGAGCTGGGGCGCAACTCACCGTCGTCGACGTCGCGCACCTCGGCCTTGGCCCGCGCGTACGCCTCGATCAGGTCGTCCGGCGGCCCGCCCGGGTAGAACTCCAGCTGGTAGCCCGCCCCGATGCCGGTGGCCATCTCGGCCAGCTCGGCCCAGTCCACAGCTGTCAGGTCGAGCACGCTGCGCGTCTCCACGTACTCCCGGGTGAAGCCGAGCGACTCGTAGAACCCGACCGCCGGCGTGTCGCCCACGACCTCGACCCCGATCGACCGGAAGCCCTCCTGGTAGACCCGGCGCGCGGCACGCAACACCAGGTCACGGCCGAGGCCGGTGCGCCGAGCGGACGGGTGCACCAGCACCTCGAGCACGCCGATGTCACCCAGAAGGAGGACGTGCACCTGGCCGAGCACCGCGCCCGTATCGCCCGGGGCGGTCGGCTCGCCCTGGGCGATCCAGGAGATCCGCCGCTCGCCGGGCATCACCTCGGCGAGGTACTCCCGTAGCGAAGCCTGCCGCCAGGGCGGATCCTGCGGCAGGTCAGCCGCCAGGACCGCGTTCAGCGTGGCCAACAGCGACGCGATCTCGGCGGACGACGCGGTCCTGGGGTCCCACTCGCGCACCATCACTCGTCTAGCTTGCCGCTAACAGAGGCCCGGGGGAAGTGTCCAGTTCTCCAACGTATCGAGACGATCACTTCACGACCGACTGGCCCGTCCGTACCGGTTCGCGGTTTCGTAGACGTCCTGGGCGTACCGCCGTACATCGTTGTAGGAGAGGATCGCGTTCCACCAGTCGCCCGCGATGCTCAGGTTTCGGCCGCCCTTGCAGAGGTAGTTTCCCGCTGCCAGGGCGGCGTCGTCCAGGTCGTGCGGGTCCTTGATCCCGTCGTTGTCGGCGTCCGCGCCGATCTCCTGCCAGGTGGTCGGGATGAACTGCATCGGCCCGATCGCCCGGTCGAGGGTCGCGTCCCCGTCGAGCGCCCCACGGTCGGTGTCGATGATCCGCATCCGGCCGCCGTTGCCGTCCAACGGCAGCCCGATGATCTTCGGTATCGCCTTGCCGTCCTGTCCCAACCGTGCGCCGTTGGCCGAGCCGTGCCCCGATTCGACCTGACCGATCGCGGCCAGCGTGGTCCAGCTCAGCGCGCAGCTGCGGTTGGTCTGGGTGAGCACCAGCTCGGCGTAGCCGTACGCCTGCATGGTGACCGCCGGAACGCCGACCTTGGCACCGACCTGCTGCGCCCAGCCGGCAAGGGCGTCCGACGGCCGGCCACCGATCGCCGACCCGGTCGGCAGCCCGTTGCCGGGCAACCCGCCGGTGGGCAGCGGGAGAGTCGGCAGCGGCCCGGTGGGCAGCGGACTGGTGGGCAGGCCGGACGGCACCCCGGGCGGTGCGACCCCGCTCGGCGCGGCCGAGGCGTCGACAGCGACCGGACGCGGTGCGCGGATCGCGGCCGGTACGAGCAGCGCTCCCGCCGAGGCGGTCGCGGCCACCAGCGCCAGCAGGAAGACGCCGGGCAGAGTCAGCCGACCGCTCGGCCGGCGCGCCCAGGCGCGGGTCGCCCGGGCCGCGGCGGCCGCTGCCCGGCGGGGCGGCAGCCGTACCGCGTGCGCGAACTGCACCCGCCGCCGACGGGCCGGATCGGACGCCGGCACGACCGGGATCTCATCCACAGTGGTCTTCGCCGGGTCCGCGGCACCGGTCTTCGCATCGTCAGCTGGCGTGTCGGCGCTCGACGCGCCGGCCGCCTTCGGGTCCTCCGCCTTCGCATCCTCGGCCTTGGGTGCCGCCGCCTTCAGGTCCTCGGTCTGGGGAGCGGTCGCTGGGCTGGCGGTCGGGACGGGTTCGGCCGGGACCTTCGTGCCGGTGGCGCTCGCGTCCGGTTCGGACCCGTCGGGGTCGGCTGCGGTGGGCTCGGCCGCTGGCGGAGCCGGCTCCGTGGCCGCTGGCGGAGCCGGCGCGGTGGCCGGTGGCGTGCTCGGCGCACTCGCGGAACGCCCGCTCAGCCAGGGGCGGCGGGGGCGGGGCACCTTGCGCACCGGGTCGGGCGCGGCCCCCGAGCCTTCGAGAGGCCCGTCCAGCGGCGCGGCCGGTCGTAACGGTTGCACACGCGTGTCGTCCTCGCCGTCCACCACCTGTCGAGTATCACCCATGCTCCGCCAACCGTCAGATCCACGTACCCTGGGTGGCATGCCCAGGTACGAGTTCCGCTGCCGCGCCTGCGGCGACACCTTCGAGGTCAACCGATCGATGGCGGCGGCCGGTGAGCCAGCCAACTGCCCACAGGGACACGCCGACACGGTCAAGCTTCTTTCCGCGGTCGCGGTCACCGGCCGCAGTGGTGGTGCCGGTGGTGCCCCGGCGCCGGCCGCTGGTGGCTGCTGCGGCGGCGCCTGCGGCTGCTGATCGGGCCAATTCGCCGCCGCCTGGTGGGCCGGCCTTGCCGGGAGCGGGTCCGAGTGGCACGTTGAGGCGGCACTTGCCCGACCGTTCTCACGATGTGTGATCGTCCGGACTCAGGCAGCATGAACCCGACGTCACGGGCGGAGGTTCCTCGCATGTCGCCACGGATCCAGTTCCCGAGCGGTTGGGTGACCTTCGTATTCACCGATATCGAGGGCTCGACCCGGCTGGCTCAGCTGCTCGGCCCTGACTACCGCCCGGTGCTCGCCGAGCATCGACGGCTGCTGCGCCGCACGCTGGCCAGCACGGGTGGCGCGGAGCTGCTGACCGAGGGCGACTCGTTCTTCCTGGCCTTCGAGGAAGCGACAGCGGCGATGACAGCGTGCCTGACCGCCCAGCGGGCACTGTCCAGCCACGACTGGCCCACCCCCGAGGCCGCGCCCCGGGTGCGGATGGGCCTGCACACCGGCTATGCCGAGCCACGCGACGGCGAGTACGCCAGCCCCGAGGTGCACCGGGCCGCCCGGGTGGCCGCCGCCGCGCACGGGGGGCAGGTGCTCTGCACGGCGTCCACCGCCCGCCGGGCCGAGCCGATGCCGCCGGGCGCGACCCTGCTCGACCTGGGCCTGCACCGACTGCGCGGCTTCGACGACCGGGAACGACTGTTCCAACTGGTCGCGCCGGGTCTGGAGCGGCAGTTCCCCCGGCCCCGCACCGCCGACGCGGTGGCGCACAACCTGCCCACCCAGGTGACCTCGTTCGTCGGCAGGCAGGCCGAGCGCATCGAGCTGGGACTGCTGGTGCGACAGCACCGCCTGGTCACCGTGCTGGGCGCCGGCGGCGCGGGCAAGACCCGACTCGCTGTGGAGTTGGCCAGCGGGGTCGTCGAGGCGTACCCGGACGGGGTCTGGTTCGTCGACATCGCCTCGGTGACCGACCCGGGGCTGGTGGCGTTCGCCATCGCCGCCGTGCTCGGCCTGCGCCCCGAGCCCGGCCGGCCGATGCTGGACACCCTCGTCGAGTACGCGGCCGGCCGCCGGATGCTTGTCGTACTGGACACCTGCGACACCCAACCGGCCGCCTGCGCCGAGGTGATCGCGCGTCTGCTGTCCGGCGGGAGCGGCGTACGGGTGCTGGCAACCAGTCGTGAGTCGTTCAGCCTGCCCGGCGAGGTGGTGTGGCGCATTCCGCCGCTCTCGGTCGACCCTCGCGCTGACGGTGCGGAGAGCGACGCGGTGGCGCTGCTGCTGGACCGTACGGCGGCGGCGCGCGGTGGTCGGCAGCCCGAACCGGCCGAGTCCGCCGACCTGCGTCGGGTCGTGCAGCGGTTGGACGGCCTGCCGCTCGCCATCGAGTTGGCCGCCGCCCGGCTGCGGGTGCTCTCCGTCGGTCAGCTCGCCGAGCGCCTGGACGACGTCCTCGGCACCCTGGACGCCGGCCGGGAGGACCCGGATCCGCCGCCGGTGGAGCGGGGCTGGTCCGGCAACCAGCAGGACACCGTTGACCTGGTCGCCGCGGCGGCCGGGGCGTCGCCACCCACCCCGGCGAGCCGTGCGGTGCAGCGCTCGGCCACCGAGCGGCACCTGACCATGCAGGCCACCGTCACCTGGTCCTACCGGACGCTGGGGCCTCGGGCGGCCCGCCTGCTGCGGTGGCTGGCGGTCTTCGCCGGCCCGGTGGATCTGGCGACGGTGGAGTGGCTGCTGGGTGACGATCCGCTGGACCCGCTCTCGGTCCTGGTGGACAAGTCGATGGTGTTGGCCGAGCCGCGTGCCGCCGGCAGCACATACCGGATGCTCGACCCCATCCGGGCGTACGCGGCGCGGCGGTTGGCCGAGGCGGGCGAGGAGCAGGCCGCTCGGGACCGGCACGTGGCCTGGTCGGCGCACGCGTTGGACCGGGCCCACCTGGGCCAGGACGGCCGACCGGTGACGCTGTCGTTGTATGCCCTCGATCCACTGGCCGGGGAGCTGCGCGCCGCGCTGCGGTGGTGCGCCACCGGCGGCAGCGCCCGTGCCGGCCTCGGTCTGGCGGGTGGGCTGGACCAGTGGTGGCTGGAGCGGGGCCTGGCCCGCGAGGGGCGGCTGTGGCTGTTCCGGCTGTACGGGCGAATCGCGGAGACGGGGGAGCGGATCCCGGAGGCGGAGCTGGCGGCGGCCTACCACATGCACTCGCTGCACGCCAGCGCCGACGGCGAGTTCGCCGAGGAGCTGCGCTACTCCCAGCGGGCGGAGGCGGCGGCCCGGCAGGCCGGCGACGCCGGGTTGCTGGCCCGGGTGCTGGCCGGCAGGGCCGCGCCCCTGGTCGACATGGGGCAGTTCGTCGAGGCCGAACGGGTGTGCCGGGAGGTCATCGACTGGGCACACGGGCAGGACGTGATCGGCGAGGCGCTGTTCGCGGTGTTCAGCCTGGCCGAGCTGCTCTGGCGGCGGGGCGCCCTGGAGGAGGCGGCGGAGCTGCTGGGAGCGGTGCGTCCGGTGGAGGCGGCCCGGCCCGTGGAGCGGGGCCGCCGTTCGGTGGACATGCTGCTCGGCATGGTCGCGCTGGCCCGGGGCGACGTGATCGCCGCACACGAGCATCTGCTGGTGGCGCTGCGCTCCCGGATGGGCCACGGCTACCACGGCCGGGCGTGCGACACCTTGAACGCGGTAGCGGTGCGCTGCGCGATCGGCGGGGAGCGGCTGACCGCTGCCCGGCTGTTCGGGGCCGCGCAGGCCACCCGGGCGAGCATGCGTGCCACCCCCGGCATCTTCGGCGGTTACTGGGCCGAACAGCAGGCGGAGTTGCGCGCGGTGCTGGGCGACGCGGCCTTCGACGACGCGTACGGCGAGGGTGCCGAGCTGGGGCTGGACGAGGCAGCGGCGTTGGCCCTCGACGTGGAACACCCGGACCTGGCGGCGGACTCGACCCGCTTCAGCACCGGCCTGTCCCAACCAACCCCCCGCCGTCCCGCCGACCCCGACCGCCACCCAGCCACAAGAACCGAACGCGCCTAACCCACCCCACCCCAGCCCCACCCCACCCCGCGTGGTTGATCATGAAGTTATTGCCGGACACGCCGGGCGCACGGGCAATGACTTCATGATCACCGGGACGGGACGGGACGGGACGGGACGGGACGGGACGGGTTGCGGGTTGCGGGTTTTAGCGGGTTGCGGCCTTGGCTTCGGCTTGGGCCTTCATTCGGGCGGCGCGGTCGATGTCGGCCTGCTGGACGGCCGCTACCGAACCGAAGATGCTGACCGCCTGGTAGTAGGTCCAGGCCAGGCTGTAGCAGGCCGGGCGGACGACCGAGTTGTACGTGGTGCAGACGCGCTTCAGGTCCTCGTAGAAGGCGCTGTCGAGGCGCGACTTGTTGGCGGAGAACTGGCCGACCGCCTTGTAGTTGCGGTAGCCGAAGTCGTGCCGGTAGCAGCCCAGGTTGAAGGTGAAGCCGAGCGGGTTGTCCGGGCTGGACGAGCAGTAGTCGGTGGACCAGTTGAAGTTGTACTCGGCCCAGGGGGCCCGGTTGACCCGGGCGCTGTTCCACGAGTTGTAGCTGGAGGCGCTGGTCTGGGTCCAGCTGGACAGCACGGACAGCTTCTGGGCGGGGGTGACGGCGGCGGCGGGGGAGGCGATGGCGAGGGTGGCGAGCAGCGCTAATGCGCCCGAGGCGAGCAGGGTGGCGAGACGTCGGGGCACGGTTTACCTCCGCGGGGGTGAGCGGGTGGGACGGAAGTTACCGGCGAGTTACCGGATGTCGATGAGTGTCGATCAGCTGATCAACTAGGCGGTATGCGTCTCGCCAACTATTGGTGACATACGTTGAAACAGACGAATGCCCCGGACGCGCGAGGCGTCCGGGGCATTCGGAGAAGCGGGTCAGCGCCTGACGAATGTCGGCGGGCTGGCGGGGCTCTCGTTGGCCGACCGGTCCAGGGCGGTCAGCTGGTAGGTGTAGCGCCGACCGGGCTCGGCCGAGGCGTCCACCCAGGACTGGACGTTTCCGGGTGTGGCCCGGACGGTGTCGACCAGGTGTGCCGCGTCGGCCGTGGCGCACCGGCCGGGCAGCGTGGTGCCGTCGAACCGGTAGATCGCGTACGAGGTGGCGGTGCCGAGCGGGCCGACGCCGTCGGCGGGCTGCCGCCAGGTGAGCCGGACCCCGTCGGCCTGCCGGGTCGCCTTGCTGACCACCGGGAAGAGCAGCGGCCGGGCCGGCAGGTGGGGCATGGCCGGCACCAGTGCCGGGCGGGAGTAGTGCTCGCCCGCGTAGATGTCGGTGGCGCCGAGGCGGTTGGCCCGCACCTGCACCGCTGAGAAGTGCACGTTGCCCTGCACCTCCGGGTACGACCGGTTGAGCGTCAGGTGGTCGGACAGCTCACGCGGGTTCTGCCAGTACGGCCCGTACGCCGGGTCGCCGCTCTTGTAGTCGGCCTGGCCGATGTAGAGCTGCACGCGGGTGCCGCGCACCGTCTCGGCCCACCACGGCACGAGGCGCGCGTAGTCGGCGGCCGGGTACTGGCCGATGTACCAGTAGAGCTGCGGCACCACGTAGTCGATCCACTCCTGCTTGATCCACTTGCGGGTGTCGGCGGAGATGATGTCGTACGACTGGCTGCCGGTGGTGTCCGAGCCGAGCGGGTCGACGGTCTTGTTGCGCCAGATGCCGAACGGGCTGACGCCGAACTTCACCCACGGCTTCGCGGCCTTGATCTTGCCGTTCATCTCCTGGATCAGCAGGTTGATGTTGTCCCGCCGCCAGTCGGCCCGGTCGGTGAAGCCCCGGTTGTGAGCCGCGAACGTCGCGTCGTCCGGCACCTGGTAGGTGCCGCTGGGGTAGGGGTAGAAGTAGTCGTCGAAGTGGACGCCGTCGATGTCGTACCGCTTGACGGCGTCCATCATGGCGGTCTGGACGAACTCGCGTACCTCGGGGATTCCGGGGTTGTAGTAGAGCCGGCTGCCGGCGACGCCGGCCGGCGGGTAGGCGAAGGTCCAGTCGGGGTGCTGCTGGGCCGGGTGGCCGGGGGCGAGCTGGGTCAGGTCGGCGCCGGCGCCGCCGGGGGCCGGCATGGAGACGCGGTACGGGTTGAACCAGGCGTGGAACTCCAGGTTCCGCTTGTGCGACTCGTCAACCAGGAAGGCCAGTGGGTCCCAGCCCGGGTCCTGGCCGCGTATCCCGGTCAGGTACTCCGACCAGGGCTCGTACGGCGAGGGCCAGAGCGCGTCGGCGGTGGGCCGGACCTGCACCACGACGGCGTTGTGGTGCAGTCGCCCGGCCAGGTCGAGCAGCTCGCGGTACTCGGCCTGCTGGGCCGCGATCCGGTCCGGGTTGGTCTGGGACGCCTTGCTGGGCCAGTCGATGTTGACCACCGACGAGATCCACATGGCCCGGAACTGCCGTTTCGGGGTGGCCGGGTCGGTGGCGCAGGTGGCGGTGGTGGTGTCGGCCGCGCTGGGTGCGGCGCTCGCGGGGGTGGCGCTGACGAACGTGCCGAGCAGGGCTGCGACCAGCCCGGCGACTCCGAGTCGGGTGGCTTTCATGCGGTGTGTCCCTTCGTTGGGGCTCCCGGATGTTTCGCGCGGCGCGCGGCAAGATTCGCCGTCGATGTCCGCGTTGCTGGTAGGAAATTTTCACAGTCTGGCCGTCGCCGCAAGAGTTCGTGGTTGACCAATCGCGCCGCTGGGTAGCAACGCCGGTCACCGGCCGCCACGGAGGTGGTCGCACGGTGGGAGGGGTGACCGGGTGTCCGTGCTGCGTACGAAACCAATCAAGGACGTGATAGCCCAGGGTGAGGCGGACGGCAGCGACGGCCAGCTGGGGCTGAAGAGACGGCTCGGCGCGGTCGACCTCACCGGCTTCGGCATCGGCATCGTGATCGGCACCGGCATCTTCACGCTCACCGGGATCGAGGCCCGGGACAGCGCCGGGCCGGGCGTCGTGATCTCCTTCGCCATCGCCGGCGTGGTCGCCCTGCTCGCCGCCCTCTGCTACGCCGAGCTGGCCTCCAGCGTGCCGACCGCCGGCAGCGCCTACACCTACGCGTACGCCACGATGGGTGAGATCGTCGCCTGGATCATCGGCTGGGACCTGCTGCTGGAGTTCGCGCTCGGCGCCGCCGTGGTGGCCCGAGGCTGGTCCGGCTACCTCGCCGAACTGCTCGACCTGCCGACCCGCTGGTTCGGCGAGGAGGGCAGCACTGTCAACGTGGGCGCCATCGCCATCGTGCTGATCCTCGGCATCGTGGCGATCGTCGGCATCCGGGAATCCGCCCGGATCACCAACCTGCTGGTGCTGGTCAAGGTGGCCATCTGCGTCTTCGTGGTGGTCGCCGGGCTGTTCTTCGTCAAGGCCGCCAACCTCACCCCGTTCATCCCGCCGGCCGAGCCCGCCGGGAGCGGCGACGACGGCATCAAGCAGCCGGTCACGCAGGCGCTCTTCGGGCTGGAGCCGTCGGTCTTCGGCTTCGTCGGGGTGCTCAGCGCCGCCGCCGTGGTCTTCTTCGCGTACACCGGCTTCGAGGCAGTGGCCAACCTGGGCGAGGAGACGCGGAAGCCCAAGCGGGACCTCACACTGGGTCTGCTCGGCACGCTGCTGATCTCCACAGTGCTCTACATCGGCGTCTCGCTGGTGCTGGTCGGGATGGTGCCGTACACCGAGATCGACCGGGGCGCCCCGATCGCGTCGGCCTTCGAGTCGGTCGGCGCGGGCTGGGCCGCCGTGCTGGTCTCCATCGCCGCGGTCGCGGGCCTGACCAGCGTCATCCTGGTCGACCTGGTCGCGATGGGCCGGATCGGCTTCGCCATCGCCCGGGACGGGTTGATCCCACCCTCGATCGCTAAGGTGCACCCGCGCTGGGGCACCCCGTACCGGATCTCGGCGATCATGACGGTGGCTGTCGCGCTGCTGGCCGGCTTCCTGCCGCTGTCCGCGCTGGCCGACCTGGTCAGCATCGGCGCGCTCTGCGCGTTCGTCCTCGTGTCGGTGGCGGTGCCGATCCTGCGCCGCAAGCGGCCGGATCTGGAGCGGCCGTTCCGGGTGCCGTTCTCACCGGTGCTGCCGATCGTCTCGGCGCTGGCCTGCTTCTACCTGATGCTCAACCTGTCGGTGGAGACCTGGCTGCGGTTCCTGGCCTGGATGCTGCTCGGCGCGTTGATCTACTTCGGCTACGGCTACCGCCGCAACCGGCTGGCCCAGCACGAGCCCGCGGTTGCCCCGGCTCCGCGCGAGCCGACCGACTGACCTGCGAGGTGCGGAAGGGCCCCGTTTCCGGGGCCCTTCCGCACGATCAGCTCAGGGGCGGGGCTGCGGCGTGGCCGTCGGGCCCTTGACGACTGGCTTGCCGTCGACCCAGGTCACCTCGTCGAGCCACACCTGTCGACCCGGGTCGGTGCTGCCCTCCTGGCCGGGCGGCCAGGCGTGGTACAAAAGCCAGGTCCGGCCGTCCTTGACCACCATCGACGCGTGGCCGGGGCCCGAGGCGGCCTCGTTGCTCTTCAGGATCGGGTTCTCGGCGGCCTTCACACACGGGCCGGTCGGGCTCTCGCAGACCGCGTAGCCCTCGGCGTATTCCGCCCGGTCGTACGCGTTGGCGGCGAAGAAGAGCAGCAGCCGGCCGTCCTGACGGTGGAAGAACGGCCCCTCGATAAGGGTGCCCTCCCATGGTTCGGTCTGCTTCAGCAGCTTCGTCGGCTCGCCGATGAGGGTCAGGCCGTCGTCGGCGAGGCGCTGCGACCAGAGCCAGGTGTCCACCCCGATCGCGTTGCCGTCGTTCTTCCACAGCAGCCACAGGCTGCCGTCGGTGTCCCGGTACGGGCTGGCGTCGATCGCCCCGCCAAGGTCGGCCTGGCAGATCAGCGGGCCGGCCGCATCATCGCGGTACGGTCCCTGCGGTGCGCTGGCCACCGCCCGCCCGACGCACTGCCGCCCCGACTCGCGGCCGGCGACGGTGTAGTAGAGCAGAAAGCGGTCCGGCGCGAGCTGGATCGCCTCCGGCGCCCAGGTCTTACCAGCGTCCGCCCAGTCCGGCAGCGCCGGCAGGGCGTCACCGGCCTCGGTCCAGTCGATGAGATCCGTCGAGGTGAGCACGGGGACGTTGCGGCCCCCGGAGTTGGTGTGGAACAGGTACCAGGTGTCGCCCACCCGGATCGCCTGCGGGTCCGGGGCGTCGCTTCTGACCACGGGGTTGGTGAACATGCTGGGGTCGCTCCCGTTGCTCGTGGTGGGCGTGGGCTCGGTGTCGTCGGCGCAGCCCGCAACGAGCAGCGCGGCGGCGAGAACGATCGCCGCCGCGCCGCGTCGCCGGGCGATGACGCGCGTCATCCCTTCAGACCGCTGCGGGAGACGCCCTGGATGATGTGTCGCTGGGCCAGCACGAAGAGGATCAGCACCGGCAGGCTGGCCAGTACCGCACCCGCCATGATCACCGGGTAGTCGGTGACGAAGGCGCCCTGGAGCAGGCCCAGGCCCGGCGGCAGGGTGAGCTGCTCAGGGCTGAACAGCACGAAGATCGGCCAGAGGAAGTCGTTCCAGTTGGTGAGGAACGACAGCACGGCCAGCGTGGCCAGCGCCGGCCTGGACAGCGGCAGCACCACCTTGAAGAAGATCTGCCACTGGTTGGCGCCGTCGAGCGTGGCGGCCTCCTCCAGCTCGTTCGGCAGGGAGAGGAAGAACTGCCGCAGGAAGAACACACCGAACGCGCTGGCCGCGCCGGGCACCACGACCACGGCGAGGGTGTCGATCCAGTTGAGCTGGTCGACGATCAGGAAGTTCGGGATGATCAGCGAGGTCGGCGGGATGAACAGCGTCCCGACGATCAGTGCGAAGGTCACCCCGCGTCCCCGGAACTTCAGCCGGGCCAGGGAGTACGCGGCCATCGAGGCGGTCACCAGCACCAGCGCCGAGTGCAGCGTGGCGGCCAGCATGCTGTTGAGGAACCAGCGCAGCACCGGGTTGGCCGAGTTGTTGAGGACCTGTTCGTAGCCGTACCCGGCGAGTGGGTTCGGCAGCCAGCTCGGTGGGATCTGCTGGGCGGCGGTGTAGGTCTTCAGCGAGGTGATGACCATCCACACCAGCGGAACCAGAAAGATCAGAGCCAGGGCGACCAGGGTGGCGTAGAGCCCGACCCGGCGCAGCCCCGGTGCGGTGCCGTCGGTGGTCGGCGTGGGCGTCGTCATGGCGGTCCCCTCAGTCTTCCTTGTAGCGGAAGAGGCGGAAGTTGGCGATGCTCACGACCGCCAGCAGCAGGGCGAACACGATGCTCATCGCGGCGGCGCGACCGGCGTTGTTGTTCCGCAGGCCCTCCTCGACGATGAACCACACCACGGTGCGGGTCTCC
The DNA here is from genome assembly GCF_040607155.1 of Micromonospora sp. NPDC005324. Classification (NCBI taxonomy): domain Bacteria; kingdom Bacillati; phylum Actinomycetota; class Actinomycetes; order Micromonosporales; family Micromonosporaceae; genus Micromonospora; species Micromonospora sp. NPDC005324. The sequence goes on from NZ_JBEXGE010000001.1 coordinate 378,648, forward strand.
GTGCCGGGCGTCCCCTGGGTGATCAGGAACGACTGGCCGAACATGTTCGCCGAGGCGAGCACTGTCGTCGTGATCACGAAGAGCAGCACCGGGCGCAGCCCGGGCATTGTCACGTTCCGGAACCGCTGCCAGGCGTTGGCACCGTCCATTCGGGCCGCCTCGTACAGCTCGGGTGAAATGTCCTGGAGGCCCGCCAGGTAGATCACCGCGTTGAAGCCCGACGTCCACCAGACGGTGACACCGACCAGAGAGATCCAGGCCCACGGCATGTTGGTCACCCAGGGCGTGTCCGACGGCAGCCCGACCGCCCCGAGGAGCCGATTGACCAGGCCCAGGTTGGCGTCGAGCAGGAACCGCCAGAGCAGGCCGATCACCGCGACACCCAGCACGTACGGCGCGAAGTAGATCGCCCGGAAGAACGTCCGTCCCGGGAACGAGCGGTTGAGCAGCAGTGCCAACCCCAGCGGTACGACCACCAGCAGCGGCACCGACAGCACCGTGAAGATCGCGGTGGCCCGGACGCTCTGCCACCAGTCGCCGTAGACGGCGGAGTCGCTGGAGAAGAGTTGCTTGTAGTTGTCCAACCCGACGAACGGCCGGTTGGGCAGCTGGAAGTCCCACTGGTGCACGCTCAGCCAGACGCCGAGGACGATCGGCAGCAGGCCGAACACCCCGAACAGGACCAGGTAGGGAGCGAGGAGCAGATATGGCGTCGCCCGTCTGGTCCGACCCGCCGAGGCGGCCCGGCGGGCTGCGTTGGCCGCCGAGGGCGGCGCGTCACCGCGCGCCGCCCCGACCTCGATCACGTCCGCCACGGGGTATCAGCTCCCGTACTTCTTGCGGTTGTCCTCGAGCTGCTTGTTGGCCTTGGCCACACCGTCGTCCAGCGCCTGCTTGGGCGACTTCTTGCCCAGCGCCGCCTCGTTGAAGGAGTTGTAGAAAGTGGTCATGACCTCGCCGAGACCCGGGGCCGCCGGCGGGAACGCCGCGTACTCCAGCTCGGGGGCGAGCGACGAGATCTCCGGCAGCGCCTTGAACTCGGCGCCCTCGCGGACGGCCTTACGGGCCGGCACCTGGCCGCCCTTCGCCCAGTCCAGCGAGTGCTCGCTGAGCCAGTTGATGAAGACCTTGGCGCCGGAGACCTTGTTGGCGTCGTTGGCCCGCTGCTTGACGATGGTGAAGTTGTGCGAGTTGGCCCACGCGGCCGGCTTGCTGCCGATCTGCGGGAGCGGAGCGACGCCCCACTGCACGTCGGGGCTCTTCTTCAGATCGTTGATCTGCCAGATGCCGTTCCAGGTGAAGGCGTTCTTGCCGCTCTTGAACGACAGGTAGTCGGCGTCCTGACCGACGTTGGCCGGCGAGAAGCCCTGCTTGACCATGTCGACCAGCCAGGTGCACGCCTCGACCGCCGGGTCCGAGTTGAAGGTGGCCTTGGCCACGTCCGCGTCGAACAGGGTGGCACCCCACTGGTTGAGCAGCGAGTAGAAGGTCATGCCGCCGGTGAACTGGAACGGGCTGACCCAGAAGCCCTGGATGCCGGCCTTCTTCAGCTCGGTCAGCGCGGCGACGTAGTCGTCCTTGGTCGTCGGCGGCTTGTTCGGGTCCAGGCCGGCCTTCTGCATGACGGCCTTGTTGTAGTAGAAGCCCAGCGGGTGCATGTCCAGCGGGATGCCGTACCGCTTGTTGTTGTAGAGCCCGCCCTTCCACACCGTGGGGGCGAAGTCGCCCTCGGCGAGCTCCAGATTCTTGGCGACGTCGTCCAGCTCGGTGATCACGCCGCGGGCGGCGAAGGTGGCGAGCTGGTCCATGTGCATGACCGCGATGTCCGGGCCGTTGCCGCTGGAGGCCGCACCGGGGAGCTTGTTGTAGTAGTCCTCCCACTGGTAGGTGGCCACCGACACGGCGATGTTCTTGTGCTCGGTGTTGAACTGGTTCACCAGCGTCTTGAAGATGTCGCCGTCACCGCCGGTGAAGCCGTTCCACAGCTTCAGGTCCACCTTGGGTCCGGTGTACTCCTTGCCCCCGTTGCCGGCGGCCGGCCCGGAGGCGCTGTCATCGCCGCCGCCGCAACCCGCGAGGGTCAGCGAGGCCGCGGCGCCGAGTCCGAGACCGAGGCCGAGCAGGCGACGCCGGCTCATGTCGTTCTGGATCATGCTTTATCTCTCCTTGAGGGGGAACGGAATGAATTGTGCCTGCTCAGAACCGGTGTGACACCTATGCGTTGGCCGGGCCGAAGCGGAGCACGCTCCAGGACACGGCGGGCAGGCGCACTGTGCACCGGCCGCCGTCGGGGGTGGGGGTGAGCAGGTCCCGAGGCGTCACCCGGTCGGGGTCGGCCTCGGTGTTCGTCGCCGACGGGTCAGACCCGGCAGCGATGCTCTGGAAGGACAGGCCGGACATCACCGGCAACCCGCGCAGATCGATCTCCAGCGGGAGGTCGGTGGAGTCCCGGTTGACCGCGAACACGGTCAGCTCGCCGGTCTCCTCGTCGTGCACGGCGACCGTGTCGAGCACCGGCACGTCCCCGTACTTCTTCGTGTCGTAGCGCGGCGACACCGGGTCGGTGCGCAGCACGGTGCCCCGGGCGTACCGGGCGGTCAGCGCGAACGGGTGGAAGATGCTCTGCCGCCAGGCCGGGCCGCCGTTGCGGGTACGGATCGGCGCGATCACGTTGGCCAGCTGGGCCTGCGCGGCCACCCCGACCCGGTCCGCGTGCCGCAGCAGGGTGATCAGCAGATCGCCGACGACCACCGCGTCGATCGCCGTGAAGTCGTCCTCGATCAGCGCCGGGGCCTCGACCCAGCCACGGCGGTCCAGGTCGGCCTGGAGGCGGGACTCGTACCAGACGTTCCACTCGTCGAAAGAGATCTTCAGCTTGCGCTTGTGCCGCTGCTTGGCGGCCACGTGGTCGGCGGTCGCGACGACCTCGGTGATGAAGTTGTCCATGTCGACGGCCGACGCCAGGATGCTGGCCTGGTCGCCGTCGGACGGGTCGTAGTAGGTGTGCGCCGAGATGTAGTCGACGTGCTCGTAGGTGTGCTCCAGCACCGTCGCCTCCCACGAGGCGAAGGTGGGCATCCGCCGGTTGGAGCTGCCGCAGGCGATCAGGCTGATCGACGGGTCGATCAGCTTCATCGCGCGGGCGGCCTCGGCGGCGAGGCGGCCGTACTCGTCGGCGGTCTTGGCGCCGACCTGCCACGGGCCGTCCATCTCGTTGCCCAGGCACCACAGCCGCACGCCGTACGGGTCCTCGGCGCCGTGCTTGCGCCGCAGGTCGGAGAGCTCGGTGCCGCCCGGGTGGTTGGCGTACTCCAGCAGGTCCAGTGCCTCCTGGACACCCCGCGTGCCGAGGTTGACCGCCATCATCGGCTCGACGCCGGCCTCGGCGGCCCACGTCATGAACTCGTCAAGCCCGAACGCGTTGGTCTCGATCGTCTTCCAGGCCAGGTCGAGCCGGCGCGGCCGGTCACCGACCGGGCCGACGCCGTCCTCCCAGCGGTAGCCGGAGACGAAGTTGCCGCCCGGGTAGCGGACGACCGAGACGCCCAGCTCGCGGGTGAGGTCCAGTACGTCGCGGCGCAGGCCGCGGGAGTCGGCGGTGGGGTGGCCGGGCTCGTAGATGCCGCCGTAGACGCACCGCCCCATGTGCTCGACGAAGGAGCCGAAGAGGCGTCGGTCGGCCGGGCCGATGGAGAAGGCCGGGTCGATCGTCAGCTGCGCGGTCCGCAAGGGGGTGCCACCTTTCCTCGTGCCGATGCTCAGGTGAGCGCGGTCACCGTTCACCTTGTGTCCATCGTTTTACAACGTTGTAGGCAACGTTGTAAAGGGTTGCTGAGGCGGTAGGGTGCGGAGTGTTACATCGGGGAGGTTTCGGAGTGCGACAAAGGCTCAAAGATGTGGCCGAACGGGCCGGGGTGTCGGTGAAGACCGTCTCCAACGTGGTCAACGGTTACGTGCACGTTCGGCCGGACACCCGCGCCCGAGTCGAAGAGGCGATCGCCGAGCTCAACTACCGGCCCAACCTCTCCGCCCGTCACCTCCGCAAGGGCCGCACGGGCGTGATCGCGCTGGCCGTTCCGGAACTGGACATCCCGTACTTCGCCGAGCTGGCCCGCCATGTGGTCACCGCCGCCGCCCAGTACGGCTGGACGGTGCTGATCGACCAGACCGGCGGTCGGCGTGAGCAGGAGCGGGTGGTTGCCTCCGGCATCACCGACCACCTGATCGACGGGCTCATCTTCAGCCCGTTGGCGCTCACCGCGGAGGATCTGGCCGGCCTGGACGGCACTCCCATGGTGCTGCTCGGCGAGCGGGTCGATCATGGCCCCGCCGATCGCGTGGTGATCGACAACGTGACGGCGGCCCGCGAGATCACCGCCCACCTGATCCGGCTCGGCCACCGCCGGATCGCGGCCATCGGCTCGCAGCGCACCGACGAGGGTGCCAGTGCCCGGCTGCGCCTGGCCGGTTACCGCGACGCGCTGCTCGCCGCCGGGCTCGGCTACGACGAGACAATGGTGGCGCCCGCGTCGGCCTGGCACCGCGCCGACGGCGCGGCCGCGATGCGCGGCCTGCTCACCTCCGGCGTACGCCCCGACGCCGTCTTCTGCTTCAACGACACGCTGGCCCTCGGTGCCCTGCGTGCGTTGCACGAGGCCGGTCTGCGGGTGCCCGAGGACGTGGCGGTGGTCGGCTTCGACGACATTGAGGACGGCCGCTTTTCGATTCCGACCCTGAGCACCGTCGCCCCGGACAAGGAGAAGATCGCCCAACTGGCCGTCGAACTCCTCGCCAACCGACTGGACGGCGACCGCACCGCCCCGGCGAGAGAGGTCTCCGCCCCCTACCGTCTGGAGATCCGCGAATCCACCGAGGCCCGCTGACCCGGTACCGGGTCCGTCAGTCGAAGAAGCGGGCCAGGTGGGTTCTCGGGGCGGTCTCGGCGTCCGGGGGGAGTGGAGTCAGGTCGGCGAAGATCGAGGCGCCGTCACAGCCCGCGTGCAGGGGATACCACAGCGGGGTGCCCGGTGGACGGCCCTGGCAGATCCCCTTGAACGTCTGCACGTCCATCAGTCGGACGTGGGTCGGGTCGGCCACCGCGTTCACATGCCCCCACCAGGGGCTCATCACGTGCAGCACCCCACCGGGGCGGAGCACCCGGTGACACTCGTCGACCAGCGGCAGGAAGTCGATCAGGTGCTCCAGGATGTGCACCGCGAAGAGGACGTCCACCGAGTTGTCGGCGAGCGGCAGCGAGCCGGACAGGTCCGCCACGGCATTCACGCCGGGCGCCGGGTAGATGTCCAGCCCCAGGTTGCTCGACCACTGCTTGGTCGGCCCACAACCAAGATCCACCACCACTGGCGCGCGCCCGCCGATGCCGACGCGGCACCAGACGCCGTAGACACCGGCCAGCCGTCCCACCAGGTCCCGCGCCAGCCGTAGCTGGGCGGGCTCGGCCACGTCGCCGCTCAGATGCGCCACCCCGCGGTCGAACCGCACCTCGACCGCCAGGTCCCGCAGCCGATCATCGTGGCGGACCTGGTCCGCCCATGCCTGGGCGAGGAAATCGTCTATCGCCCGCAGCCGGTCGGCCGAGGGCGGAGTCTGTGCCAAAGCGACCATTCGGGGCCACCTCCCGCCGCGCGATACCCGCAATCGCGCCCGTTATGCCCCGCTCGTCCACGTCCGTCGTTGCCCGGGCGCGGCGGGCCAAGGGCGTGTCGCAGGATGCGGGGCAGGACCACAATCGTCGTGATGCCACACAGACATCAGAATGACTGTGTGGCATCACGCTCGTAGGAGACACCGCCGTCACGGACCGGGTGGGGTCAGCCCGAGAGGGTACGCCGGCCCCCGCGCATCCGCTGGCGGGGCGGCGGGTCGGCGGGCTTCGGCCGCTTGAGGTGGTAGCGGTGCAGTTCGTGGTTGCCGGGCAGGGACGGGTCCTCGCTCATCGCGACCAACTCCCAGCCCTGGTCGCCGGCCCGGTTCAGGTGGGCCAGCGAGGTGTCGCCGTACGGCGTCACGTCGACCATCGAGCCGTCCGGGCCGTACCAGACGAAGACGACCTCCCAGCCGAGGTCGGTGGTCGCGGCCTGGCGGCGGCGGACCAGCAGGGCGTACTCCCACTTGAGCATGGCGTCATTCTCACCCCGCGCCGGCCCGCGGGCACGGATCAATCCTCGGCGATCCGCCCGGCGTCGACCCGCAGTCGCCTGTTGGTCTCGATGGCGGCCAGCATCCGCCGGTCGTGGGTGACCAGCAGCAGCGTTCCGGGATAGCTGGCCAGCGCCGATTCGAGCTGCTCGATGGCGGGCAGGTCCAGGTGGTTGGTGGGCTCGTCCAGCACCAGCAGGTTGACCCCACGGCCCTGGAGCAGGGCCAACGCGGCCCGGGTCCGCTCACCGGGGGAGAGGGTGGCCGCCGGTCGGGGCACGTGCGCCGCCCGCAGGCCGAACTTGGCCAGCAGGGTCCGCGCGTCCGCCGGCGACAGGTGGGGTACGGCCGCCTCGAACGCGTCGATCAGCGGCACGTCGCCGAGGAACAGCCCGCGGGCCTGGTCCACCTCGCCGACCACCACGCCGGGCCCGAGCGAGGCGGTGCCGGCGTCCAGCGGCAGCCGGCCCAGCAGCGCGGCCAACAGGGTGGACTTGCCCGAGCCGTTCGCCCCGGTCACCGCGACCCGGTCCGCCCAGTCGATCTGGAGGTCGACCGGGCCGAGGGTGAAGCCGCCCCGGCGTACGACGGCTCCGCGCAGCGTGGCCACGACGGCGCCGGCGCGGGGCGCGGCGGCGATCTCCATCCGCAGCTCCCACTCCTTGCGGGGCTCCTCGACCACGTCGAGCCGTTCGATCAGCCGTTCGGTCTGCTTGGCCTTGGCGGCCTGCTTCTCGCTGGACTCGCTGCGGAACTTGCGGCCGATCTTGTCATTATCGGTGGCCTTGCGGCGGGCGTTCCGCACGCCCTTCTCCATCCAGCCACGCTGGGTGCGGGCCCGAGCCTCCAGCCCGGCCTTGGTGTCGGCGTACTCCTCGAAGTCCGCGCGGGCGTGCCGGCGCGCCACCTCGCGCTCCTCCAGGTAGGCCGCGTAGCCGCCGCCGTAGTGGTGCACCTGCTGCTGTGCCAGGTCCAGCTCCACGACCCGGGTCACAGTGCGGGTGAGGAACTCCCGGTCGTGGCTGACCAGCACCGTGCCGGCGCGCAGCCCGGTGACGAACTCCTCCAGCCGCTCCAACCCGGCCAGGTCCAGGTCGTTTGTCGGCTCGTCGAGCAGGAACACGTCGTACCGGCTGAGCAGCAGCGACGCGAGCCCGGCCCGGGCCGCCTGACCGCCGGAGAGCCCGATCGTCGGGTGGTCCAGATCGACAGCGAGCCCCAGGTCGGCGCTCACCTGCTCGGCGCGTTCGTCCAGGTCCGCGCCGCCCAGGGCGAGCCAGCGCTCCAGCGCGTCGCCGTACGCGTCGTCGGCGCCCGCCGCCCCGGCGGTCAGCGCCTCGGTCGCCGCGTCCAACGCCGCCTGCGCGGCGGTCACCCCGGTCCGGCGGGCCAGGAAGTCCCGTACCGTCTCGCCCGGTCGCCGTTCCGGCTCCTGGGGCAGGTGTCCGACGCTCGCGGTGGGCGGGCTGAGCCGCACGCTGCCGGCCTCGACCGGCAACAATCCGGCGAGGGTACGCAGCAGCGTCGACTTGCCGGCCCCGTTCGGCCCGACCAGCCCGACCACGTCGCCGGGGGCGACCACCAGGTCCAATCCGGCGAAGAGCGGGCGGTCGCCGTGCCCGGCGGCCAGGTCCTTGACGATCATCGTGGCGCTCATCAGGACGGCAGCCTATCCGGCCGCCCGCATACGACCGGCCGGCAGCGGGCAGACTCAACGACGTGGTGACCACACTGGCGATCGACTGTGGCGGCGGAGGCATCAAGGCGTCCGTGCTCGACGAGGCGGGAACGATGCGGGCCCGGCCGTTGCGGGTGCCCACCCCGTACCCGCTGCCGCCCGCGTTGTTCGTCCGGACCCTGCGGGATCTCGGCGGGCGCCTGCCGACGGCGGACCGGCTCACTGTCGGCGTACCCGGGATGATCCGGCACGGAGTGGTGGTGAGCACGCCGCACTACGTGACCCGCAGCGGCCCCCGAAGCCGGGTCGACCCGGACCTGGTCGCCGAATGGTCCGGCTGGGACGCGCGCGGCGCGCTTGCCGACGCGTTCGGGGTGCCGGCGCTGGTGCTCAACGACGCCGAGGTGCACGGCGCCGGGGTGGTCGCCGGCACCGGGTGCGAGCTGGTGCTGACCCTGGGGACGGGGCTGGGCAGCGCGCTCTTCGACGGCGGGGTGCTCGCACCGCACCTGGAGCTGTCGCACGCGCCGGTGCGCTGGGGCACCACCTACGACACGTACGTCGGCGAGCCGGAACGGCGGCGGCTCGGCGACGCCTTCTGGTCCCGTCGGATCCGGCAGGTGGTGGACGGGCTCCGCCCGGTGTTCCGCTGGGACCGGCTCTACCTGGGCGGAGGCAACTCCCGACTGATCCGGCCCGAGCAGCTGGCCCGGATGGGCGACGACGTGGTGGTGGTGCCGAACACCGCCGGAATCGTCGGCGGTGTCCGCGCCTGGGAACTCTCCGCCGGACGCCGGGACGCCCGCGCCTGAGCCTTCGGCGCCCGTCGGCGCCCGTCGGCGGCCTTCGGCGGCCCGAACTGACCCGATCTCGACGCCGGGAACAGTCGCCAAACTTCCGGTGTTGTGCCAGCGTCGGAACAGGTGACGGTGCGACCCGAGGAGGTGGCAGATGGATCTTCTGGCGGACTACCGGCGGGCGACCATGTTCTTCGAAACCGGTGACCCCAGCGGGGCAGCCCGACTGCTGGAGCCGATCATCGACGCCGAACCCGGCAACGCGGCGGTCCGGCAACTGCTGGCCCGGGCGTACTTCCAGTCGGCCCAGCTCAACCGGGCCGAGGAGCACCTGCGTGAGTTGGTCGAGCGGGACCCGAGCGACCACTACGCGCACCACGTGCTCGGTCGGACGCTCGAACGGCTGAACCGACACACCGACGCGCTGCGGCACCTGCGGATCGCCGCCGCGATGTACGCGGCCAACGACGACTACCGGACCGCGCTGGAGCGGGTGGAGACCCGCCTCGGCGGCAGGCGCTGAGCCTGACCCGGTGACGCGTGCGGGGCGGCCCTTCGGGGCCGCCCCTTCGTCGTCTGGCGGGCGACCTGTCGGACGTGCCCAGGGCGTGTGTCGAAGTCCTCGGTCGAGCCGAGGCGGAGTCCAGGCGGCGGTCCGGCAAGGCGGAGGTTGGCCCGGATACCGGTGTTGTATCCGGGCCAACCTCCAACGCGGCCGGCCGTGGTCTGGGCCCGCCGCAGGCCGGCCAGGGGCTTCGACACACGCCCTAGGATGGCGGACATGGGACCTGACCGGCGGGGGGCTGCGGCATGAAGCTCAAGCTGGACCTGCACGAGATCTTCAACAAGGGCCAGGACATCGACCGGGCGTTGCGCGGGATCATGGACGAGGCGGTGGCGAAGAAGGCCACCCTCGTCGAGATCATCCCCGGCAAGGGGTCCGGCCAGCTCAAGAAGCGAGTGCTGCGGTTCCTCGACCAGAAGGACGTCAAGCAGCTCTATCACCGCGTCGAGAAGGACTCGAAGAACTTCGGCCGCCTCTTCGTCCATTTCCGCTGGAAATGAGAGCGGAATAGCCTCTGACCTGCATATAAGGCCGCTGCCAGGGTCGCGAAACCATGATCATGCCGTGTCCCGGCCGTCAAGGGCTTGCGGAGCATCATTGCCGGCCTGGTCCTCACCGAGTGCCATGTCGATGGCCCGGCGGGTGCGATCCTCGCTGGCCGGCAGTAGGTGGGTGTAGGTCCGGAGGGTGAAGCCCGGGTCTGCGTGGCCCAGGTAGGCCGACAGAGCCTTGATGCTCTCCCCGGCGTCCAGGAGGACCGAGGCGTAGGTGTAGTGCAGGACGTGCATGCCGTTGTGTCGGTCATCGGGGATGCCGGTCGCCCGGATCGCGGGCTTCCAGACACCGGAGTTGAACATCGAGCGAGACAGCGCCTGACCGGGTCAGGTACAGCTCGACGGTCCGCGGCTCGCCGGTGCGTCTCCCACGGCAGGGTCACCGGGACCGGCGGGCAATCCCGCGTGTGCTGCTTGAGCCGGCCGGCTACCGAGTCCGGTAACGGGACCTCGCGGGACTTGCCGCCCTTCGGCGGCGCGAAGATCAGCGAACCGCGAACGAGTTTGATCTGCCGAGTGATCTGCAGTGAAGGCTGTCGTTCGCGGAGTGCCCGAGATTTCGTGGACGGTCGTAGAGCTTTGGTGCCGGCGGGAGGTAGCAGCTATCCGAATCGCTGAGCGAGCGACCGATGACACGCTTGTCCGGCTTGATGCGTGGGATGAGACTGCTCGGTTGGATAGTCCAGACCTAGCTATCGACACGTCGGTCACCTCACCAGCAAGAGCAGCTTGCCTGATTCAGCAGGTGATGTTCGCTTCCAGTTATGATCGGGCCGAACCAACGGTGTGAGAACTTTCTGTACGAGATCAAGGCGGCCCGCTTCGCGGACCGCTCGCGCCGCCGAACCTGGGCCGGGCCGATGGCCCGCCGCTCGCGCCTTAGGCCTTCGGCCACAGCGCGATCGGTGATAGCCCGCCGGCGGCGCGACATACGAAGAAGCCCCGGGCCGCCATGATCGATGGCAGTTCCGGGGCTTCGGTTTGGTCGAGACGCAGGCAGTGCCTCTGGCGGGGCGCTCGGGCGCTCTGGGATGGTTGGTGCCATCCCGACAACCTTCGTCCGGGCGAAGCCGAGCAGGTGGGGCCTGCCCGGTCAAGGTCGTTCAGACGGTGGGGTGCTCCACCTTGACCGGGCAGGCCCCACCCACTTCACGGTGTGCGGACGAAGGCCGACGGGATGGCTAGGAGGCGTAACGGTAAGGGGGAAGCGGGGACCGCCGGATGTCCAGTGCCGTTCTCGGTTTTACCCACGTTCCCCAGTAGGCGCGGACAGGGAACGACACTTCCAGCGCAACCGCCTCTGCGTCGCCTAGCTGCATGGACAGGGGCTCACTGCGGATCCAGTCCAGGGCAGCTTGGACGACGCACGTGCCACCCCCGATGTTGAGGCTGACGGATTGACCAGGCTTCAGCCCGGCGACTCGACGCCCATTCACGCTCACCCAAATCCGCCGAAGCACAGCGCCAGCGTCAAACGGCCGGCTCAGAAGCAGCGTTGCCACGTTCCCCGCTCTCGTGTCTCGGCGTTCAGCCGCCCACAGGCGGAAGTCGGTCGCCCTTCGCGCCGGCTGGCCCGGCCGAGATCACAATGCCAGAGGATCACCAACGCGGCTACAGGGGGAGGCTTCCAAGATCATGCCGTTTGTAGGCCGTCGAACGAGAGCCAGTAGTGACCATTGTTGACCATCCATGCCAGGTGTAACAGCAGCTCAGTGCATCAGTTGTCTGGTTTGGTCGACTGTGGCCCCACCCTAGATCAATTCCGCTGGAAGTAGGAGCCCGATCGGCCTTGACTTGCCCACTGGAGCCGAATCTTCGTGTCGAGGCCCAGCAATGCGTCTGCGCCAGTGGTCGGATACTGGGCGGGTGACGGAGGAGCAGGTTACCGAGTCGACGCGGTGGACGATTCACGGTGAGCGGGTGGTGGACGGCAGCCGGCGGGCGCGCTTGAGCATTGCCGACGTGGAACTGCCGGATGGGGTCCGTTTCGAGCAGTACGTGATTCGTGCACCTCGATCGGCCATGGTTGCGGTGCTTGACGAGCAGGAGCGCCTGCTGCTGATGCGGCGGCACCGGTTCGTGTTCGACAGGTGGGTGTGGGAGCTGCCTGGGGGTTACGTCGACGACGGCGAACAGCCTTCGGCATGCGCGGTCCGGGAGGTCGAGGAGGAAACCGGATGGCGTCCGGGTGCGGTGGAACCGATGCTGTCGTTCCAGCCGTGGGTGGCAACCGCGGACGCGGAGAACCTGTTGTTCCTTGCGCGCGATGCGACACATATCGGTCCACCGGCGGACGTCAACGAGGCCGAGCGGGTGGCCTGGATGCCGTTGGCGCAAGCGCGGGACCTCGTGTCTAGGGGCGAGATCGTGGGATCCGGCACGGTGATCGCCGTGTTGGAACTGGTCGCGCGCAAAGCCCGGGGTGAGCTGTAGTCAGCGGCGTTGACCGAGGGTCGCGTCGACGCGGTTGATGAAGTGTCGTACGGCTGGCCGGCGGCGGTGCGCTGTGAGTTCGGTCTGCAGGTCGCGTAGGTACCGGACGGCTCGGGCTGATCGCAGTTGAGTGGTCAGCGTGAGCGCTTTGCCGCCGATGGCGCTGGCGCGATCGGGCTCGCCGTTATGGGCGTGGATGGACGCGAGGAGAGTGAGATTGAAGGCCTTTCCGCGTATGTAGCGTTCGTCCATTTGCAGTGAGCGGACGGTGAAGCGTTCAGCCTGCTGGTGGTGGCCGAGGGCATGGAAGCAGTGGCCGAACTTGGCTGACAGGTACGCCTCGTCGAAGTAGCCGAGCCATTGTGCGGGTCGCTGCTGCGGTCGGCTCGGTCGAGGGTCTGTTCTGCCTGGTGCAGCGCGGTGGCGCAGGCGCGTTCGTTGCGCGCGGCTGCGTGGGCATGAGCTTCCATGACCAGTGCCTCGGCGGTCAGCACCGCGAGGCCGGCGCGTTGTGCCGTCTGCCGGGCGGCGCGGGCGAGGTCGACGCCGGTGGCGTTGTGACCGAGGTAGGTGGCTTGGTGGCTCATCGCGGCGAGGATTTCGGCGCCGAGCCCAGCATCGTCGGCAGCTCGGGCGAGGTCGAGGGCGTGGGTGAGGTAGCGCTGGGCGAGGCCGTGTTCGGCCGTGTCGTATGCCTGCCAACCGGCGAGCTGAGTCAGCTCGGCGACGGCGGCGAATAGCTTTCGGCCGGTCGCCGGATCGTAGCGACCCTCGGTCAGCAGGGGCGTGACCTCCTGGTTGAGGTAGCGGGCGAGGGTTTCGCGGGCGTGACCGCCTCCGTGCTGGTTGTCGAGTCGTCGGTAGGTCGAGGTCATCTCACGGATGGTGTCGATATCGGGTTGACCGACTGACCGGTGAACTTTCTGGGTGACGGGTTGTGTGGTGGGGGCGGTGAACCAACGCAGCGCGGGCAGGGTGTAGCCAGCGGAGCTGAACACTGTCTGACGGAGCATGTCTCGGCGGTTCACGTCGCCTTCCCACAACTGCGTGGCGGCGCGGACGTCCTCGCGCCAGGATCGGTCGTTTGGCACATCACCCCGATGGCTGCCGGGGGTGGGGTGGCGTGGTTGGTGGCACGGTGCGAGGCCGAGCGACATCCGGACCTCGTCCGGCATACCGCAGCCGTCGGCGATCCGCTCCAACACGTCGATGGAGGTCACCTTCCGGCCGGCAATCACCCGGCTGACGTAACCCTGTTCGAGGCCGACCACGGCTCCGATGCGCGTTTGACTCGCTCCCGCGTGTCTGGCAAGAAGCCGGAACAGAGTGCCGATGTCCCGGGTATGCACTGCGGTCCTGACGTCCTCCCGCGACCAGAAGCCGTCCGGAATCCGAAGATCGTCGAGTGGCACAACCGCCTCCACCGTCGTCGAGTGACTACGCATCGTGCACGACCTGGAGTTTGAGTCTGGTTCCGGTGCAGGTCGAGCACGCTCATGTCACCGTGACATGGCTAGCGGACATGGCCGGGAGACCGCAGCTGGCAGGACCGTCTTGGGCATGTTGTTCGATGTCGAAAACCCACCGGTCGAGCCGCCCGACGGCTGTCGCCACAGGCTGCTGTGGCGTCTGTGCCGAGCACTGTGGGAGGACCGTGCCGCCCGCTACTTCATCGTCGGCTGCGTGCACGACGACCAACTCGTGCCGTGCCGCCTGGCACGCCTCGCCGTAGAAGGCCTGCGAACCGCTAGCGGCGAGCAGGCCGTCGCGTCACCGCTGTGGCTTGATGTCGCCCGGAGCCGCATCGCCACGGGCGACATCAACCTCGCCGCCGTCATGGCGGAGGCAGGCTGGCACCGCAGCCGTGCGGGCCTGACGGGGTGAGGATGGCTGCGATCTACGGCCTGGAGGCCCTCATTGGCCACGCACAAGCTCAAGTCGACGCTGCCGACGAACTCCTGAACCGCCACGACGAGGTCGGACTCGACCTGTGCCGATGCGGCCGGCCGCACCCCTGCCCAGAGCGATTGAGGTGGCTCCAGAGGCGGGCGCACTTCGTACACCTCATCGGCGACTTAAGGTGACCACCCACGGCCCGGTGATGCCGATCTGGACCTGCGGAGGTTGCAATGCGGCCTGGCCCTGCCGGACCCGACAGCAGGAACTACGCGCGGAGTACGAGGGCGCACCTGTTTCCCTCGCGCTCTACATGAGTGCTCAACTGGTCTGCGCCTCGCGGGACCTGACCTGGGTGCCGGCGGGGGTCCTGCACCGTCGCTTTCTCGGTTGGACCCGATGAGCGTCCTCCGGCGGGCGACGAAAAGTTCCACTACAACGATGGCTCCCACAAGTGGATCCCCCAAACCCGGACTACGACCAAGCGGTCTGGGACGAAGAGGTCCGCCAGCACAAGCAAGCCCACCTGAGGAACGAGCACCCGAAGGTACGCATCCAGCGTCTCGTCTGAATCCAGCGATTGTTCAACCCGTGCCGGCAGAAACGGACCGAGATGCGCGCGAACAGGCGGATGGCCTCGAGCGCTACAGCGCAACTCGGATCGGCGAACTCCGCGACCTCGGTTAAGGGGTGCCTTCTGGAATTTGGTGGGTGGGATCGAGGGTGAGGTTGAGTAGTTCCAGGCCGGTGACGGGCTGGAAGCCGACTTCGGAGTAGAGCGTCAGAGCCGGGATGTTGTCGGTCTCGGTCTGAAGTGACACGCGATGCGCGCCAGCAGCACGCGCGTTGCGGATGACGTGCTGAAGGAGGGAGTTCGCGATACCGCCACGGCGATGGTGCGGGACCACGTAGAGGTCGCGGATAGACCATGCGGTACCCAGCATGAGCGATGCCGGCATGATCGTGGCCGTGATGAAGCCGCAGACTTGATTGGCTCGGATGGCGGCGGCTGCGGAAATCCGGTGCTGTGCGAGCTGGTCGTGCAGCCAGGAGCGGGTGATCTCAGGAGATGACGGTTGGCCGTAGTGCGCCCGGTAGTCGTCGAACAGAGCAGCTAGCTGATCGAACGCCGGATGAGCGGAGGCCATCGGCACGATTGTCGTCGTCACGCCGTAAGTGTGGCCGACGGTCAAGCAACCGGATGCTTTCGGGCGAGCTCCGGGCTACGCAGTCGTCATGGGGTTGCGAGGATCATCGGACTCAGATCCGGCACGACCGGGAACCGACAATCCGTGTCAAACGATCATCGAAGTCGAAAAGTGTAAGGGTCCAAATCCCCTGGATCATTGGCCGCCGCGCTGCTCGTGCAAGGCGATAAGCGCTGCTTCGACCCGTAATCCCACACCCGTCAACACGAGCACGCCGGCCAAGACGTACCCGCCGGTCTGAGGATTCTCCGGACTGACCATCAGCGCAGCAATCAGCAGACCAGCTCCAAGCGCCACGTTGCCGCCGACTCGGGTAGGTCCGCTGCGGGTGTACCGGAGATCCATGCCGCTCACCCTAGTGACACGCCATGGCGCGGCATCATCGGCAGGCGTTGGGGTACGAACCGTCGATGCGTTTACATTCCGGTGAGACCGAAGCCGTCGGTTGGCGGCTGGTGACCCTGTCCGACGTCGTCCGGCAGTTGCGGGATGCATCACCTGATGTCGCCGGACGCTCAAGGGTGATTGCGATCGATGGCCGGGGTGGTGCGGGTAAGACGACCTTAGCCGAGAGGCTGCGCAAGGTGGAGTCCAACTCCGCCATCGTGCACACCGACGACGTCGCCTGGAACCACGCCTATTTCGACTGGGGCACCGTGCTCGCCGAGAACATTTTGCAACCCCTGCACCGAGGGGAGTCGGTGAACTTCCGTCCCGATGCCTGGATCAGCCACGACCGGGCTGGCTCGATCACCATCCCTGCCGGCGCTGACTTCGTCTGGGTCGAGGGCACCGGCATCATCAGAGACGAACTTGTCCCGTGGTTGGACGCCTCGGTGTACATACAGGGCGATCTTGATGAGCAAGAGCGCTTGATGGTCGCTCGCGACGGCGACTCCTCCGAACAGCAGGAGCACGCGACGAACTGGCTGCGGGAGGAACTGCCCTTCATGCTGCAAGAACGACCGTGGTCCCGAGCCACCCTGATCGTCGCCGGCTCTTCGGGGATTGACCACGACCCGGCCACCGAACTGGTCGTAGCCCCGCCGGTCGGCCTCTAGCGCGCTTACTGCGGCACCACACGCGTCAGGCCCCGATCTCAGCGACCATCGTGTTCGCGTCCTCGAACGAGTCAACCACCGCAACTAGGCCGAAGTCGTTGGGCTGAAGCTGATGTCACTGATCCGGGCCAGTAAACGGCAGTTCCTGTTCAGTGCGGTGTTGTGGGGCATCGGCGCTCTGGGGTGGCTGGGCGCAGCGGGTTGGTGGTGCTCGGCAGCCGAGCCCAAGGTGGCCCTGGAGAGGTGGGCCTTTGCTACTAACGTCTCCGCCGCGATGCGATAGGCGGTATCCCTGACCCAATAGAGTGTCCTGATGTCGACGGTGAACCTACGGCGATCGGCGCGTGCGGTCGTCGTCGATGACGATCACCGTGTTCTGCTGCTCAGACTCGCCATTCCCGACCCCGCTGGCACGATCGTTGTGTGGATCACTCCCGGGGGTGGCGTCGAGGACGGTGAGACGCCGCTGGTCGCCCTGCGGCGAGAGCTGCACGAAGAGGTCGGTCTTGCTCTCGATGCCAACCCGCCTCAGGTCTGGCGCCAGGAAATAATCGCCCCTGGGCACACACCCGGCCACGATGGCGTTGTAAATGACTACTTTTTCGTGCGGACCGCATCGTTCACGCCGCGCGGTGCGATGAGCGATGAAGAACTCGCCGCCGAGCACGTCATCGGCTGGCGTTGGTGGTCGCTGTCAGAGATCCGGGAGTACCTCGGCCCGGAACTGTTCTCGCCGCGCGATCTCGCCACGCCGTTGGCCGCACTGATCGCCGACGGAGTACCAACCCAACCGGTGGCGCTCGGCCTGTGAACGAGTGGGGGCAGACGACCTAACATCTTGGTGCTGCTGAGGAATCATCCGCTCGCGCACGCGCCGATTGTCCGCGAGATCGAACGGGCGGCATCAGCTCATCTCGGACGAGCGTGGGCGGCGTCCGGTTTCACCGACCTGAACGATCGTGCGTCCCACCCGTGCGGGCTCCTGCACGGCGACGCGTTCTCGGTCTTCGCGAAGCTTGACGCCTCAGCTGAGGGACACGAGCAGTTCGTCGCCGAGTTGCGTGGCCTCAACCTGCTGCGCCAGCGAGCCGCCGTCGTGACGCCCGCGTCCGTCGGAGCGGGGGTGATCGACTTCGGTGCTGACTCGCTACTGCTGTTGGAGGCGATCCCTGAGATTCCCGTCGAGGCGCGCTCGGTGAACCATTGGCGGTCCATCGGACATGCCTTGGCCGCCCTGCACCAGGTTCACGAGGAGCGGTTCGGTCTTGAGCAGTTCGACGGCTTCTTCGGCCCGCTGCGCCAGGACAACCGCCCGGTGGCCTCGAACCGGTGGGTCGATTTCTACGCTGAGCGTCGTCTGCTGCCGCGGTTGACGTCGGCGGTCGACAGCGGTCACCTGCCCGTGGAGTTGGCCGTCGGCGTCGAACGGCTCATCAACCGACTGCCCGCCCTCTGCGGGCCGGAAACTCGGCCCACGCTGCTGCACGGCGACGCTCAGCAGAACAACTTCCTGACCACCGCCACCCAGGCGATCCTGCTCGACGCGGCCCCGTACTTCGGGCACCCCGAGATCGACCTTGCCCTGGTCGACTACTTCGAGCCGGTCCCCAGAGCGGTCTTCGACGCCTACGCCGAGATCACGCCGATCGACCCGGGGTTCCGGTATCGGCGGGAACTCTGGCGTCTCTTCGGCTACCTCGCCGTGATCACCGTCGACGGCACGTCGGCCTTCGGACGTCCGTTCCTCAACCGCGTCGCCCAGGCCATCGCGACATACGAATAGCCAGTCCCAGCGACGGCGTAACCGTAGCGACCTTGGAAGTAGGTAGATCGCTCCGAAGTAAGATCGCATCTAGCTTCGAGGGTAGCTACCGAACCGCATTCAGTGCTTCGCGGAAGTCGGAGGTGGCATGCTCGCGCGGGTAGCGACGGTGAAGTTCGAAGTCAACCTCGCCAGCGACCAGCAGCAACGACGGTAGGGACCGGCGAGTAGCAGCAAAGGCCGCCACCCCCTGCTCGATGGCCCGATCCAGCTCGCCGGCGCGCAGGGCCGTGGCGGCGAGAGTGAGTCGGGCTTCGGCCATCCGCATAGGTGAGCGTTCGATGCCGTCAGGGCCAGCGCCGAGACGCAGAACCTCGTTGGCGTAGTGCTCGGCGAGAGCGTCGTGTTCGGCGAGCCGGCAGGTATCCATCGCATAGAACAGCCACTTGCCTGGATCGACCTCGAAGTGGTTGTCGGGGCGGTCAGGCGTACCGAGTTCGTCGAGTAGCCGTCGACCTCGATCGAGTGCCGTCCGCGCGCCGTGGAGGTCGCCGAGCCGTGCCAGCGATTTGGCTTCCTGTGCGATCAGTTGAACCCCCACCCGGTGCCGGCCGGCGACTTCCTGGCCGGCTCGGGCAGCGGTCAGCGCCGCCTCGTGTCGGGACTGGGTGAGTGCGAACCAGGCCGTCATCTCCCACGCCCAGCCGGTGATGTCAGCATGACCGGCTTCGTCGCCGAGCTGGCGGGCGGCGATACGGGTGGCTTCAGCGCTGGCGCGCACGCCGAGGTCGTACTCGACACAGCCAATCAGTAGTGCCAGCCAGCCCGCGCACACCAACAATTCGCGGTGCTGCCGTAGCCCGGTCGGTCGCTGCAGCAGCCGCGCGACCTCCCGCAGCCAACCCTGACCCTCGGTGCGGAGTTCCCCGGCGTCGCGCCACCCGTATTGGCAGCACAGCTCGGTGATGGTCGCCTGCAACGTCTCGATGGTGGCGGGGGCGGTGTCGCTGGCGTGCATTCGATGTAGCAGTTCGACGGTCTCGGACGGCCGGGTGTCGGAAGCGGCGGCGACATCCAGGGCGGCGCAAGCGATCAGTTCCCCGCGAGCGGCGAGGACGTCGTCGATCCGGCGGGCCAGATCCTCGCCGGGGCGGCGACGGCCGTTCTCAAGCCGGGAAAGATGCCCCTTGTCGGCGGGCGACAGCTCGGCGAGCGCGGCCAGGCTGAGGCCACGCGCTTCTCGCGCTCTCCGCATTCGGACGCCGAATGTTGGCATGTCTCGCGCCTCCCGCCGGAGTTGCCAGGTTGCCGGAGCGGATTGGCAACCCGCAACCCGTCGACCGATGTGAGCGTACCGCCGCAGGGTGGACCGGACGAGCACGCGCAGTGACCGGTGGGAGGCGTGGTGGCCGCGCCGGCCGCAGTGGTGGTGTCTGACGTGTGAGGCGGATAAGCCCTGGCCGTGCCATCCCGCCCGGGTGCGCCTGGCCGAGGCGTATGGACGTGACCGTATCGGCCTTTCCATGTACGTCGGCGGCCTGCTCTTCATCGTCGCCGCGGAGTTGCCCGACGTGGCGCCGCCAGAGCTGTACGAGCGTTTTGTGGCGTGGACGCGCTGATGGGCAGTATCCAGCCGGGCGACGAGGGTGTGCACTACTCCGACTGGTCGCACCGATGGTGCGGTGGGCCGGTTGACGAGGTCAGTGGCCCGAAGTGTCGACGCGAGAGCCGTGGCCGACCGGGCGTCGGGACCAGCACTGTGGGCGCTGCCGGACGGCGAGCTCCAGAGCCTGATGGTCGGACTCGATCATTTCCCGGGCTATTCGACGCGCCATTTCCAGGCGGTCGATGTGCAAGTCAAGATCCGTCGGGCCGGCGCCTGCCATCTCGAACTCCTTGTCAGCGTTCGAACTAGTCGCATCATGCGTCACGCCGAGAATCGTCACCACTCCCCGATCGGTGGAAAGCTTCCGCCGTACGGCTCGGTGTCACTTACCCCGGTTGCGCCGATGGTAGCGGTGGCCGCGCCAGGCTGCCCGGAACTGCGATTACCTGGTCTTGCCTGCGCTTTGTACATTGCACGGTGCGCGGGTCGGGGGGCGCGACAAGTCCGGTGAGGGATCTTCGTTACGGGAGGACCGCCGTGCAGCATTCGAGCAGGACCGATCCCTTGTTCGTCGCCGTCGAGGCAGATTCGATCACCCGAGCGGATGTCGCCGGGCTCATCGCGGGGCGGCTGGCCGCCGTTCGGGTGCCGGGGTTGCTCTCCGCAGCCCGCTGCCAGGCGATCACCGCCGCGCTCGCCAACGCGCCGATGGACCGCTACGACGAGAGCCGGGTCTTTCCCGTCGTCGCCAAGTTCGGTCCGGCCATCAACGACCACCGGTCCGCTGGGGAACTCCGCGAGGACTACTGGGACGCGGCCCGCGCGGCCGAGAAGAGCTGGTCGACGCTGGGCCTGTCGGACTCGCCCCGCGACCTGTGCCTGGCCGCGTTCCGTGGTGCCTGGCCGGATGTGGCACCCGGGCGGCGGCAGGGTCGGGAGATGCACGTCGGCATCGTCCGCGAGATCAACGCGGGGCTCCAGGTGCACTTCGACGACGCGGTACGGGAGTACGCGGGCCGGCTGCTCGACAGCGAGGTGGTGGCCCAGTTGGCGTTCAACATCTACATCCGGGTGCCACCGGCCGGTGGTGAGACAGTGCTGTGGCGGCGGCGCTGGCAGCCGGACGACGAGCCGCTACGGATCCCCGGCGGGTACGGCTTCCACGAGGCGGTGGCCGCCGACACGCAGTCGTTGACGTTGCGCCCCACGCTCGGGGAGGGCTTTCTGTTTGATCCGCGGCACTATCACACGGTGCGTCAGGCGTCGGATGGCCGACGGATCTCCATAGGATGTTTCGTCGGGCTCACCGACGATGGTCGACTGGCCCTCTGGTCGTAGTGAAGGGCGTTTCCCCATGGTGGACAGAAGCGACGTCGAGGCGGCAGCGGCCCTTGTCGAGGGGCGGGTCCGGGAAACCCCGGTCATCGCCGTCGACGGCGCCGACCTCGGTGTGCCCGGGCAGCTCAGCCTCAAGTTGGAGCTGCACCAGCACACCGGCTCGTTCAAGCCGCGTGGCGCGTTCAACCGGATGCTCCAGGGGTCGTTGCCGTCGGCCGGAGTGATCGCCGCGTCGGGTGGCAACCATGGCCTCGCCGTCGCGTACGCGGCCCGGTCGTTGGGCGTGCCGGCGGAGGTCTTCGTGCCGGTCACCGCCTCGCCGGTGAAGGTGCAGCGGTTGGCGGGGTTGGGCGCACAGGTGCGCCAGGTGGGCCAGCACTACGCCGAGGCGTTGGCCGCGAGCACCCAGCGGGCCGGGGAGACCGGCGCGCTGGTAGTGCACGCGTACGACCAACCGGAGGTGGTGGCCGGTCAGGGCACCGTCGGCCGCGAGCTGGAGCGGCAGGTGGACGGGATCGACACAGTGCTGGTGGCGGTCGGCGGCGGCGGGTTGGTGTCCGGTATCGCCAGTTGGTTCGGTGGCTCGGTACGTGTCGTGGCGGTCGAGCCGGAGCAGATCCCCACCCTGCACTCGGCCCTGAAGGCGGGTCGGCCGGTCGACATCGAGGTGGGTGGCATCGCCACCGATTCGCTGGGTGCCCGGCGGATCGGCGAGATCGCCTTCGACACCGCCCGCCGAACCGAGGTGGTGTCGGTGCTGGTCCGCGACGAGGACCTGGTGCGGGCGCGCAGGTTGCTCTGGTCGGAGCTGCGGGTCGTCGCCGAGTTGGGTGGTGCCGCCGCGCTGGCCGCGCTGGTGGGCGGCGCGTACGTGCCGCAGCCGGGGGAGCGGGTGGCAGTGATCATCTGTGGTGGCAACACCGACCCGAGTGACCTGGGCCCGGCCGCGCCGCACTGACCTGTCAGTCGCCGTCGCGCAGCCGGCGCAGCGCGTGCTCCACCTGAAGGGTGTCCAGGTGGGTGTCGCCGAGGAGTCGTCGACGGTCGGCCAGCAACTGCTCGTACACCTCGATCGCCGCGTCGACCTGCTCCTCCAGCAGCAGCACCAGGGCCAGGGTGGATCGGATGGCGAGCACCTCGCTGCGGTCGGCGTGCCGGGGTTCCACAGTGGCCACTGTTGCCCGCAGCTCGGCCTCGGCCTCGGTGAGCCGGCCCTGCGCCTGCATGCAACGGGCCAGCGTGTGCCGGGCCTGCCAGGTCTCGGGTTGGTTGAGCGGCCACAACCGGTAGCGGACCTCCAGGATGGCGTGCAACATCTCCTCGGCCTCGGGCGCCCGTTGCTGGGCCAGCACCGCCAGCGCCAGGCTGTGCCGCACGATCATGGTGTCCCAGTGTTCCGGGCCGCGTACCTGGTCCTCGGCGGCGACGATCTGCCGCAGCTCCAGCTCGGCCTCCGGCCACTGGCGCTGCGCCATGATCGCCTTGGTGAGCTTGTGCCGGCTGGCGAGGGTGTCGGCGTCGTCGCTGCCCAGCACCCTGGTGCGGTCAGCGATCACCTCGCGGAGCACCCGGTCGGCCATCTCCGGCTGGTTGCGCTCCAGCCAGGTGCGACCCAGCTCGTGGCGCAGCGCGAGCACCTGCGGCCGGTCCAGGTCGTGGTCGTACGCGGCGCAACCGCGCACGATCGGGTCGAGGATGTCGAAGGCCGATCCGGGTAGGCCGACCGCGATGAGGTAGCGGGCGGTGAGTCGGGTCAACTCCAGTGCGCGGCGTACCGTCTCGGGGTCGTGCTTGTGTTTCTGCGGCACGAGGTATTCGCGCACGGCCTCGACCAGGTGTGGCACCAGCACGTCCCAGTTGGTCCAGGCCGCCGAGTCGTCCGGGTTCTGCCCCTCGGTGGCGGCGAGCAGCAGCTTCATGACCAGCCCGTGGTATTCGGCGATCTGCTCACGCACCTCGTCGCGGTCGCGGAACATCGCGTGCACCAGTGGGTGCAGCGAGAGCACGTGCGCGAACGCCGGGTCGGTGACCTCCTCCTGCACGTCGAAGTCGACAAGGGCAAGGTTGCCGATGCCCTCCAGCACCTTCACCCGCTGCCGGCCGGTGAGCCCCTTGAAGAGCGGCGACCCGGCCAGGATGGCCGGCTTGAGCACCACCTCGTAGGGCACCGGGGAGATGCTCAGGCAGGCCAGCACGTTGAGCAGTGGCCGGCTCTGTTGAAGCTGGCGGCGGGCCAGCAGGTCCAGAGAGATGTCGTCGACCTCGCGGACGATCTCCAGGCCGAGGGACTCGTCGAGATCGATGTCGTCAGCGTCGCGCGGTGAGCGGAACCGACGTTGCACGGCCGTCCGGTAGTCGGCGAAGGTGGTGATGGTGGACGAGCCGCGCCAGACCGGGCTGGCGTTGACCGACCGCAGGTAGTTGCCGGCGGCGCGCAGGGCGAGGGGCAGCCCGCCCAGCTCCCGGGCGAGCTCCCGGGCGTCGGCCGGGCCGCCGGCCTGGGCGCCGGCCCGGTCGACGAGCACCTGCGCGCCGGCGTCGGCGCCGAGAGGGCGCACCTGGTGCAGCACCGACCAGGTGCCCCAGGTGGCCCGGTTGCCGTCCCGGCTGGTCACGATGACCATGCCGTCGTCGGCCTCCGGGCTGCGCAGCCAGCCGGTGCCGTCGGCGAGCACTCCGTCGGTGGGGCCCAGGCTGGCGGGCTCGTCCGCACTGTCGAAGATCAACAACCAGGGCTGTGCGGCCTGGTTGAGGTAGCGCCAGACCAGGTCGGTGGCGCTGATCATCCCGGCCCAGGCCTGGTCGACCTGGGTCTCCGACGCGCCGAGTTGGCTGACCACCTCCCGCATCCCGGAGTTGAGCCGCCCGGCCTGCACCCACCAGACCGTCCGGCCGTCGGCGCGGGCCCGGCGGGCGATCTCCAGCGCGACGTGGCTCTTGCCGGAGCCGCCCATGCCGCACAGGATGTGCACGGAGGGCCGGCCTCCGGCGATCTCCCCCGGCTGGACGATCTCGTCGATCAGGTCGTCGCGCCCGTGCAGCGGGCTGTCCAGTCGCCCGAGCGGTGGGTCGACGGAGACCCGACTCGGCCTGTCGTACGCAGGCCGAGGCACGCCGGCATCCTCGGGTGGAACGTCCGCAGTCAATGCGGTCCCCCTTCGGTGGCGAATTCACAATGGGCCGGCGGCGAAAGATCCTGTCCATCTGGTGGACAGTCGGAGGGATTGCCACAGGCGCCATGTCGACCGCAAGCGTATCCATCCCCGTACCGGGTTGCACACTCTCCGTTTAGGCCGCCCGACTGACCGGAATCGGTGCCGGAATTCCCAATTCGCGACTGATTCCGGCCGATCCGCCGGGCCCGGCGCTCGACAGGTGCCTCCACGATGGACTTATGAACTGGTCGTCAATCCAGGACGTCATCGACTGGGGAACCGTGCCGGACTGGTTCGGCGCGGTCGGCTCCATCGCCAGCGTGCTCTTCGTCTACCTCGGATTGCGGCGGGAGATTCGCGCGCGCCGCAACGACGATCTCCGAATTCGCGCCACCCAGGCCCGGCTGGTCTCGGCGGTGGCCGAGATTCGCGGCACCTCGGTGCTGCGGGTCGGCGTGGCCAACGAGAGCGACGCCCCGGTGCTGGACGTGGTGGTGCTGGCTCGACTCGTTCCGCCCGACGATCCGGACGCCCCACCGGTCGGGCTGGCCGCGGCGAAACAGGTCCGTCGGATCCCCGGCCACGACGTGCACGACCTCTTCGTCACCGTCGCGGCGGAGCACCGGCTCCGCCCGGCCGACACCGTTCTGGTGGACCTCACCTTCACCGACCACGACGGTAATCGCTGGCACCGGATCGGTGCCGGCCAACCGGAGCCGGTGGGCTGACCGGTTTGGGTGGTCCGGCGGAAGAAGTGCTCCTGCCGGACCACCCATTTCACCTCAGAGGGGGTAGGTGCGGGCGACAGCCAGCATCTCGGAGGTGTGCGACCCGACAACGCCGACGGCCGGCGGCCGGGGGCGGAAGCCGGGCAGCGCGTCCAGCCCGTCACTGGCGTCCATGGCCCGCAGCGCGACCGGGTCGTCATCCGGCCCCGGGTACATGGTCAGCGCGATTTCGACCCCCTCCGCTGGTGGCGCGTGGAACACCACGCCGAAGCCCCAGGGCTTCTGAGTCGGCGCCATCCGAACGTCGAACTGTCGTCCGTTCACCGTCGCCGACGTCACTTCCGTCGGTCCGTTCACGTGCAGCGTGAGCAGGCGGACCGGACGCTGTGGAAGGACACGTACCCGCACGAGCCGTTCGTCACCGGAGCGCGTGTCGGAGAGCACCTCCACCTTCGGCGCGGGCAGGTCCGCCGTCGGGGCCGGACCACCGCGCAGTTCTGGATCGCCCAGGCCGGGGAAGTCCTCGACCGTGGTCACCCCGTCCACGTAGCCGTCCGTCCACGACTGCGGGTCGGTCTCCTTGCTGAGCCAACGGGCCTGGCCGGTGTCGGTGTCGAGGGCGTACATCAGGTGGGTGGGCGCGGGGTGGGCAGCGTCGAAGCGGTCGACGGCCAGGCCGACCCCGGCGAGCACCACCGCCGCCACCGCGGCCGCACCGGCCGGCAGCACCGCGAGCCGCCGGGCCCGCAGCGCGAGCAGACCACGCTGGCCGCCGGCCTGCGGGTGCAGCAGGTCGACCACCGGCAGGGCGGTCAGGCCGAGCAACACCGCTACCAGCGCGGCCACCCCGCCCATGGCCATCCCCAGCGCGGGAAAGAGCAGCACCACTGTGGGTAGCAGGATGACCACCCCCACGGCCGCGGCGGCCGTCACCGCCACCACCGGCCACGGTCCGGTCTGCCGGGTACGCAGCGCGACCAGCCCGCCGAGGGCGCCGGCCAGCGCCGGCACCGTGGTGAGGTACGCCCCACCCGGCACCGCCACGGCGAGCAGCACCCCGAGCACTGCCAGCCAGGCCAGCCCGCCGACGGCCAGCGCGGCCGGGCCGATCCGGCGGCGGGTCAGCGCGTACCAGGTGAACAGGATGGCGGTGGCGAGCGCCAGGACGGCCAGTCGGTACCAGATCGGCCGGTACGGGTCGAGCAGCTCCGCGTACCCCGGTCGGATCGTGGTGATGGCCAGCCAGAGCAGTTGGGCGGCGACCGGCGCGGCGACGATCGGCACCAGGGCCAGCGCGAAGCCGGCGGCCAGCCGGCCGGTGCTGGCCCGGCCGCTGCGGCGGGTCAGCCAGCCCAGGGCGGCAACCAGGGCCACCGAGAGCAGGGCCAACGGCAGTGTGAGCCAGCCCGGGTAGCGGACCAGCCCGCCGGGGACGGGGAAGTACGTGGCGTCGTGCCCGGAGCGCAGGTCGGTCAGGTCGGTGCCACCGAACTCCCGGGCCAGGCCCAACGCGTTGTCCCCGTGCTGCTGGAGGCTGCCCCGGTCCATGGCGGCCGGAATGTCCAACGGCGTGTGGTAGATCGCGCCGCCGTCGATGTACGCCGAGTTCAGCCCGACGAACTTCTGATCGAGGAAGGCGGTGAAGTCGGTGTCGTTGGGCAGCGCGCGGTAGATCTCCACAGCGAACGAGGTGCCGACCGGGTGTGGGGCGGCCCGGCCGAAGATGTCCACCAGCTTCGCGTTGTTCCGGGACGTCTCGAACATGATCACCGGCCCGGTGGAGCCCCGCGCCTCCAGGTTGAGCACCACACCGCCGTCGGCGGCCAGCGGGTGGCTGGAGGCGAACGCGGCCGCCCCGCAGAGGCATGCCTCCTCGGCGTCGGTGAGCACGAAGACGATGTCGTTGCGTGGCCGGGGGCCGGTGGTCAGCGCGCGGGCCACCTCCAGGATGGTCGACGTGCCAGCCGCGTCGTCGTTGCCGCCCGGCCCGGTCTGTACCGAGTCGTAGTGGGCGAC
This sequence comes from Micromonospora sp. NPDC005324, assembly GCF_040607155.1. Taxonomy (NCBI): domain Bacteria; kingdom Bacillati; phylum Actinomycetota; class Actinomycetes; order Micromonosporales; family Micromonosporaceae; genus Micromonospora; species Micromonospora sp. NPDC005324. The sequence goes on from NZ_JBEXGE010000001.1 coordinate 405,604, forward strand.
CAGGAAGACCCGACCCGTCGAGTCGGTGCCGGGCAGCCGGGCCACCACGTTGCGGACCCGGGCCAGTGTCGCTCCGCCCGCCGCCCCGCCGAGTTGACCGGCCTCCGGCGCCACAGTGTCCTGCACCTCGGTCTCCAGGCCCAACCCCCGCAACTGCTGCTCAAGGTGCGCGCGGACCTGCTCGTTGGCCGGGCTGCCGGCGACGTGCGACCGGGCGGCGATCACCTGGACGTCCGCGTACGCCCGGGCGGCGCTGAACGCGCCCGCTGGCGCGTCGGCCGACTTCGGGGCCGGGGTGCGCAGGTCGAGCAGACTGCCGGCGCCGACCGCGGCCAGCGCGACCAGGGCTGCCGCGGCGGCCACGAGCCGCCGACGCGGCCGGGTCAGCGCCCGGCTGGCAGGGGGTACGCCCGGAATCGGACGGGGCGGCGTGCCCGTCGTGGCCGGGGTGGTGGGTGCGCCCACGGGAACTCCTCGGGGGGTGGTGGGGCCTGGGGTGGGATCATCCTGCCCGTCGGCGGCTGCGGATGGGATGGCCGGTACGTCCGGCGTCCATCAGCCGCCCGGTTTGTCAGCGGCCGAGCAGTGATGCGCCCCATCCCCGCCCGCGCCGGAGGCATCGTGTTGTGTGCGACCGTTGTCTAATACAGGATCAGCAGGGCACTCGGAAGGAGCCCGACATCACCAGCGAACTCCCGCGTCTCGCGGCGGTGACCCGGCCGCACCGGGGGGCCGGCTTGGTCGGTTCCTCAGTTGTGCCGTACCCGCACGGTGGCCTGGCGCGGCACGCCAACCTGCCGCCGGGTGAGCGGTTGCGGGTCCTGCTGGTGGAGGACGACGAGGGCGACGCCTTCCTGGTCGGTGAGCTGCTCGCCGAGACGAACTCGATGATCGACCTGCTGGTCGCCACCAGCCTCCGGGAGGCGCGGCAGCGGATCAGCGACGTCGACTGCGTCCTGCTCGACCTGGGCCTGCCCGACGCGCAGGGCCTCGACGGGCTGCGCCAGGTGTTGGAGATGTCCAGCGGTGCAGCGGTCTGCGTGCTGACCGGCCGCACGGACGAGCACCTGGGCGTCGTGGCGGTGGCCGAGGGCGCCCAGGACTACCTGGTCAAGGGCCAGGTCGACGGGGTGCTGCTGACCCGGGCGCTGCGCTACGCGGTGGAGCGCAAGCGCGCCGA